>NZ_CP046400.1:0-300000 GCF_009762795.1 Pseudodesulfovibrio cashew
ACCATCGGGGTCGGCCTTCCGCTTGCAGTGGAAGAACAGGTGCAGATCGGAATGGTTTGGTTCATTCCCAATGAGCCCTCTCTCAGTTATGCTAAGCAACAACTGCATGATGATGAACTCCCGTATTTTGTCTCGGGAGAAGAGCAACTCATCCTACGATCGGGAAAGTACACCATTGCACCCGCTATTTGTTATGAATCCCTGCAGCCAAATCATGCCGACCATGCCGTGGCCATGGGAGCAAACGTATATCTGGCAAGTGTGGCCAAATCGGATGGAGGTATCGCCAAGGCGATGCGGCATTACCCGGAAATTGCGCTGAAGCATAACATGTTCGTCATCATGGCAACTGTATAGGCCATAATGACGACTTCGTTAGCGCCGGGCAGTCGGCAGCTTGGGATCAAAATGGCAATTTACTAGCACAGATGGACCATGACTCCGAAGGGATCCTCATGGTCGACCTTGTCAAAGGTGAATCAACCACTCTTACCGTTTGAGATACACAGTGCCGACTACAGAAATAATCTCTGGAGGCAGGCAGGGGCCGTGGTGAGACCATAGTCATCTCCCCACCCCAACACCCACTCTCCACCTACCCAATTTCATTTGTATTTTTATATATCGCACGAAAAAAGGCTTAGAAGGAAAACCTTCTAAGCCTTTAATATTCTTGGTGGAGCTGGAGGGAATTGAACCCACGACCTCTTGAATGCCATTCAAGCGCTCTCCCAACTGAGCTACAGCCCCACGTTGTTGGGTGGAGGAGTGTTTAGCGAAGGCAGGAGATGATGTCAACAGGAAAATGTTCCAAGGTGTGCATTTATTGTTTTTTTTTCATTTCACACTCATGGCCAAGAAGGCAGGGGTCGGAGACCGAACCGTGGGCATGGCTGAAAAAGGAGGCTGCCGCGCATTGCCTCGGGCACCGTCTTGCAGTAAACAATACGGACGGTTGCACCAATCAAGGACAATTCATGGGTCAAGTCTTCAAGCGGATACTGGTCAAATTGCTGTGGGTGGGCGTGGTGTTTATCGGCATCACGGTCATCAGCTTCTGGGTCATTCATCTGGCCCCGGGCTCGCCCACGGACCTGCAGACGACCCTCAATCCCGACGCAGGCCTAGAGGCACGCGCCCAGCTCGAAAAGCTCTACGGCTGGACCAGCCACTCCACATCCAATATGCCAAGTGGCTGGAAAGACTTGTTAAACTAGACTTCGGCCAGTCCATGTCCGGTGATCACCGGCCCGTGTGGGACAAGATCAAGGAGCGGCTGCCCTGACCTTCGGCATGAACGTGGCCTCCATGCTCCTCACCCTGCTCATCGCCGTGCCCCTGGGCGTGGCCGCAGCGTGGTGGCGGGGCGGAGCCTTCGACAAGATCAGCACGGTGATCGTCTTCATCGGCTTTGCCATGCCCGGCTTCTGGCTGGCCCTGCTGCTCATGCTCTGGCTGGGCATCAACTGGCCCGTGCTGCCCATATCCGGGCTGACCTCCATGGGCTTTGACGCCATGTCGCCCCTGGACAAGATCTGGGACGTGATCCGCCACCTGATCCTTCCGGTGTTCATCTACACGGCGGGCTCCTGGGCGGGCATGTCCCGCTTCATGCGCTCGTCCATGCTCGAAGTGCTGCGGCAGGACTACATCATGACCGCCCGGGCCAAGGGACTTTCCAGCCGCGTGGTCCTGTTCAAGCACGCCCTCAGAAACGCGCTGATGCCGGTCATCACCATCCTCGGTCTGTCGGTGCCCGCGCTCATCGGCGGGTCCGTGATCATCGAATCCATCTTCGCCCTGCCCGGCCTGGGCCAGCTCTTCTATCAGGCTGTCATGTCGCGCGACTACCCCCTGATCATGGGCAGCCTGGTCCTCGGCGCGGTGCTCACTCTGCTGGGCAACCTCCTGGCCGACGTGGGCTACGGACTGGCCGATCCGAGAATCCGCATCGGAGGGGGGAGGCAGCGATGAAGCGCCGTCCGCTGAAACGCCCGTCTCCGTGGACGCGTCACGCCCTGCTCGTTCTGGGCGCGCTCATCGTGGGGGATCATGTCCCTGGGCGCGATCTTCGCCCCATGGATCGCCCCGTTCAATCCTGATTTCATCAACGTCAACGCCCTGCTCCAGCCGCCCTCGCTCCTCCACCCCATGGGCACGGACGCCCTGGGCCGCGACGTGTTCTCGCGCATCCTGTTCGGAGGGCGCGTTTCCCTGTGGGTGGGATTCGTGGCCGTGGGCATCGCCACCGGCATCGGCCTGGTCCTCGGGCTGGTCTCCGGCTACTTCGGCCGCGTGGTGGACGAGATCATCATGCGCGGGGTGGACATCATGCTCTGCTTCCCCTCCTTTTTCCTGATCCTGGCAGTCATCGCCTTTCTGGAACCGAGCCTGACCAACATCATGATCGTCATCGGCCTGACCGGCTGGATGGGCGTGGCCCGGTTGGTCCGCGCCGAAACCCTGTCCATCCGCGAGCGCGACTACGTACAGGCCGCCCGGGCCGCCGGAGCCGGTCCCGCGCGCATCCTTTTCCGCCACATCCTGCCCAACGCACTGGCCCCTGTGCTGGTCTCCGCCACCCTGGGCGTGGCCGGAGCCATCCTGACCGAATCATCCCTCTCCTTCCTGGGCCTGGGTGTACAACCGCCCGACGCCTCCTGGGGCAACATGCTCCTGGAAGGGAAAGAGGTCCTGGGCATCGCCTGGTGGCTGTCGGTATTTCCCGGCCTGGCCATCCTGTTCACGGTCCTGGGCTACAACCTGCTCGGCGAATCCCTGCGAGATCACCTCGACCCGAGGTTGAAGCAGTGACCCGCAGGATCATCCCCGCCCTGACGCTGCTCCTCATCCTGGCAGCCGCCACGGCGTGGGCCGGAAAAGTTCCCAAGACCATCCTCTACTCACCCGAAGTCCTGGCCGAGACCAAGCGGCGCGTGCAGGAGCGCGACCCGGCGATCATGCCCGCCTACAGGGAGCTACTACGGCAGGCGGATCTGGCGATAAAAACCCCGGCCGAGACCGTGGTCTTCAAGCCTGCGCCCCCGCCGGGCGGCACCAAGCACGACTACTGGTCCGTGGCGCCTTACTGGTGGCCGGACGAGGCGTCCCCCAACGGCCTGCCCTACGTCCGCCACGACGGCGAAACCAATCCCGAAGCCGCGTCCAAAGCCTACGACCGGCAACGGCTGCGCACTACCGCGGCCAACGCCCTGACGCTGGCCCAGGCCTGGTATCTCACGGGCAGCGAAGAATATGCAGGCAAGGGCAGCGCACTCATCTGGTCATGGTGCTGCGACTCGGTGACGCGCATGACCCCGCACCTGCGCTTTGCCCAGATGCGACGGGGCGACCGGCCCGGCAAATGGGAGACTTCGCCCTCGGGCATCATCGAGGGGCGCGAACTGATCAAGATAGCCGAGGCGGCCCGCCTGCTGGAGCCCTCCCACGCCTGGAGCGCGGTCGTGACCAACAAGCTCACCAAGTGGTTCGAGAAGTACCTGCACTGGCTGCTGACTTCCCCGCAAGGACGCAGGGAGGCTGGAGCGGACAACAACCACGGAGTCTGGTACGACGCCCAGGTGGCGGTTATCGCCCTGTACGCGGGCAAAACCAACCTGGCCCGCTCCGTGGTCGGCACCTCCGCGGCCAAGCGGCTGTCCCTGGAGGTGGAAGGCAACGGGGCCATGCCACGGGAGCTGGAACGCACCCGCTCGCGCCACTATACCTTTTTCACTCTCGAGGCGTTCTTCACCCTGGCCGCCGTGGGAGACCGCACGGGCATAGACCTCTGGCGCTGGACCGACGGCCAAGGGCGCTCCCTGCGACGGGCCTTCGACTATGCCGCGCCCTATCTGGCCAAGGAAGAACCCTGGCCCTTCGGCCACACGGGCCGGTATGATCCCTTCGCCTTCACACCCCTTTTCCACCGGGCGGCCATGGTGTATAAGGAGGACCGTTACCGGGATTATCTGAAGGCGCTGCCCGAAGCGGAACGCCTGCGCGACCGCGCCCAACTCTTTCACTAGGCTGGATACGTCATGCTCGAACTGCTCCGCATCCGCAATCTCGCGCTCATCGAAGACGTGGAACTGGAATTCTCCACCGGCCTGAACACCCTCACGGGTGAGACCGGGGCGGGCAAGTCCTTCATCATGCGCGCCGTGGACTTCCTCCTGGGCGAACGCATGGAGGCCAAACTGGTCCGGCCAGGCGCGGAGAAAGCCTCGGTTGAGGCCCTCTTCGTCCTGCCCGAGGGAGAGACAGTTGTCCGACGCGAGCTCTCCGCCGAAACAGGCAGGAGCCGGGTCTTCATCAACGACACCCTCTCATCCCAGCCGACCATAAGGGACATGCGTCATAAGCTGGTCGTTCACACCAGCCAGCACGGGCAGCAGAAACTGCTCTCCCCGGCCTTCCAGGCGGAAATTCTGGACTCCTTCCTGCCCGACCAGGGGCTCCTGGCCAAACGCAACGACCGGCTCGCAGTCCTCAACGACGTGCTGGAACGCAGGCGCCAGATCCTGGCCAAGTTCGACGACATCGAGAAGCAGCGCGACTTCCTGGAGTATCAGCGCAAGGAGATCGATGCGGTGGACCCGCAACCGGGCGAGGAGAACGATCTGGAAGAGCGGAAGAAAGTACTCAAGGACCAGGAGCGGGCCGGTGAATGCCTGCAGAACGCCCTGAACGTCCTGCATGGGGAGATCGGCCTGCTGGACGCCATGACCCTGCTCACCAGGGAAATGGAGATCATCTCCCGCCTCTTCCCCGGGTTCGAGGATGACCGGGACGCCATCGAGGAGTTGCGCATGCTACTCCACGACCTGGACTCCCGCCTGCGCAAGGGCCCCAAGAGCCTCGGCGGCGACGAAGAGAACATGAGCATCGACGACATCGAAAAGCGCCTCTTCGAGCTGGCCCGGCTCAAACGCAAGCTCAGGCGTGGCCTGGACGAGATCGTGGACCTCAAGGCCGAGATCGACGAGAACCTCTCCTTCATGGACGCCGCAGCCCTGGACCTCAAGGCGCTGGGCGCGGAGGAGGAAAAGGCCGCGACGGAACTCCGGGACGTCCTTGACAAGCTGAACAAGGCTCGTAAAAAGGCGGCCAAAACGCTCGCCATCCTCATCGTGGACGAGCTCCAGGACCTCGGCTTTTCCGAACACGTCAAGGTCCACTTCGATTTCGAGGCGCGTGAGCTTCATCCGGGCTGCCTGGACATGCGCGGCAGGCTCATGTGGGTGCCCAACCCCGGCCAGCCCGCCCAACCTTTGGAAAAGATCGCCTCGGGCGGCGAACTCTCCCGCTTCCTTCTGGCACTGGTAACCCTGCGCGGCAGCAACGAAGCCGAACCGGTCCTGCCGACTCTCATTTTCGACGAGGTGGACGCGGGCATCGGCGGCCTGACACTAAACTCCGTGGGAAACAAGCTGCGCGCCCTGGCCGACCGGCAGCAGATGCTGCTCATCACCCACTGGCCCCAGCTCGCGGGCAAGGCCGACCGGCATTTTCTCATCCAGAAGGAAGTCCTCGACGACGAGACCTACACCCGCTGCGACCGTCTCGAAGGCAAAAAGATAAAAGCGGAGCTCTCCCGCATGGCCGGAGGCGGCGAGCAGGGAGATGCCCTTGCGGAGAAGCTATGCAAGTAACCGGGCCATCCCGGACACGATTTTCCCGGCCTCCTGTTGCAAGCGCCCTTGCCGCGCTGATCCTCCTTCTGCTCCTCGCTCTCCCGGCCTGGGCGGAAAAAACCCTATACCTGGGCGGGGCCGTTCACGAAGTCACTGCCGTCTCTTTTGAAATCCTCAAGGCGGCGTATGCCAAGCTCGGCATCAAGGCGAAGACTCGATTCTATCCTTCCAAGCGAGCCGTGAGCGAATCGGCGGCGGGCTTCACCGACGGCGAGGTCAATCGGGTAAATGGCCTGGAAAAGACCTTCCCGACACTCATCCAGGTGCCGGTGCCAATCAACAGCATAGACAGCATCGCCTACTCGCTTGAAACGCCGATGCGAGTGGACGGCTGGGACAGCCTCAAGAACTTGCGAATCGGCATCATGCGGGGCATCCGCTATGCGGAGATCGCGACACGGGACATGAAGCACGTCACGACCAGGGACTCCTACGACCAGCTCTTCGACCTGCTCAGGCGGCACAGGCTGGACGTGGTCATCTCCTCCAGGCCGGAAGGCTACTGGCCGGAAGGCTACTGGCAGGAAAAGAGACTGGGCGACGTCGGCATCATCACCAACGAACCTCCCGTGGTGAGCTTTGCGCTGTACCACTACCTGCACGAGAAGAACAGGGAACTCGTCCCGGCCATCACCCGTGTCCTGAAATCAATGCGCGAGAGCGGAGAGATGGAACACATCCGCCAAGAAGCAACTCGCGAATACCGCCAAAAGGAGCACCCATGACGGAAGCAGCCATGCTCAACCTTTTCATTTCCCTATACATTAAGCTGTTTTTCCTGCTGACGCCGTTCTTCGTGCTTTCGGTCTTTCTCTCCTTCATCGAGGGGATGGACCTGGTCGAGCAGCACCGGCTGGCCATCAGGACCACAGTGGCCGTACTGGTCATCTCACTGATCCTCTACTTCGCGGGCAACCCGATCTTCTCCACCCTGGGCATCACCCTGGACGGCTTCCGCATCGGCGCGGGATCACTTCTCTTCCTGTCCGCAGTCTCGCTGGTTTCGGGCAAACGCCCACGCCCGGAGCCGGACGATGATGCCGACGTGGCCGTGGTCCCGCTGGCCATCCCCATCACCGTGGGGCCGGCCACCATCGGTACGCTGCTCATCCTCGGTGCGGAGCTCGGCGGTGCGACGCAAAAGAGCGTGGGAGCGGCCTCGCTGGTGGCCGCCTGCCTGACCGTGGGGGTCATGCTCTTCTCCGCCTCTGCCGTGAAGAAAATAATTGGCTCCATGGGCCTGTCCGTGCTGACAAAAATCACCGGCTTGGTCCTTTCTGCCATGGCCGCGCAAATCGTCTTCACAGGCGTGAAAAACTTTCTCGGTTGACCTTAAGGCGCATTCCCCGATAGAAAAATATTCTGGGCAAACCAGAAACCCTTCGGGAGCGCCATGCGCATTTTGACGAGCTTCGTCCTGTTGTTCTGCTGTTTCGCCGCCACCGCGTCGGCGGGAGAGATACTCGAGTTCGGCATGCCGGACGACTACATCAACCGGCAGTCCCTGGCCGTGCTCAAGGCCGCGTATTCACGACTGGGAATAGAGGTCGAGGGCAAGCCCATGCCCGCCGGACGAGCCCTGATCGAATCAAAGGAAGGACGAACCGACGGTGAAGTCGGACGCATCAAGGCGCTGGAGACCCAGCTCCCGAATCTCGTACGAATACCGGTTCCCATCAACCACCTGCGGGGCATGGCCTGCATCCATGACCCGACCCTTCCGGTATCCGATTGGAAAAGCCTGGCCCCCTACCGAGTGGGCATCTGCCGGGGAGTCCGCTTTGCCGAAGCCCACACCCGGGAGTTGCGCAGGGTTGTTTCCCGAACAACGCCCGAAGAACTCATGGAACTTCTCGATTCACACCGGGTCGACGTCGTGGTTCTGACCGAAAGCAACATCCGGGCGTGGAAAGAGGCCCATCCCTACAAGACTGTCACCGTCTGTCCCAAACCGCTGATCGAGGTTCACATATACCACTACCTCAATCGAAAGTACGTGCATCTTGTCCCGCAACTTACCGCCATATTGCAGGAAATGCTCAATTCGGGAGAGCTGGACTCCATCCTCGAGAGTGTTGCCGTACGGTAGGACAGCCTCCAGGAAGATATGCCGGTTGGATGCGCCATTGCCAGAAAGCGCGCTTCCCATTATGATCCCCGGAACCGATACTCAAGCACGAAGGTGAACCATGTCCAAGACCTCCCGACGCCACGCCCTGAAAATGATCGCCGCGGCCACCGCTTCCCTGACCCTCGCGCCCTCTTTCTCCCTTGCCGGGAGCAAGACACTGGTCTGCAACTGGAACGGTACCTTTCCCCCCTATTCCATGGAACAAGGCGGCAGGATGACGGGAATCCTCGTGGACTGCCTGGACGACATTCTGGGCAAGCGCATGGGCTATACCCTGGTCCACAGAGCCTACCCCTGGAGCAAGGCGCAGGAACTGGTCCAATCCGGCGAGGGAGACACCCTGTGCACCAATCCGACCGATGAACGCGAACAGTTCATGATCTTTTCCGAGGAGGCGGTCATCGAGAGCGCTCCCTCCATCTTCTGCGACAAGGACAATCCGCTTCTGCCCGGAATCAACGCCGTACAAACCCTTGATGACCTCAAGGCATTCCGCCAGGTGGACTACAAGGGCAACGGCTGGGCGCGAAAGACCTTCCCTCCCTCCCTGAACGTCCGGTACGTGGACACCCTTGACCAGGCCTTTCGGCTCATCAAGGACGGCGAAGCCGACATCTTCGTGGGCAACGGACTGGCCGCCAGGTACGCCCTGAAGCAATCCGGCCTCACCCTGGAGTTCCACGCCCGCGAACTGCCCGTGGGAGAAACCTCGGCATTCCATTTCGGGCTGCGAAAGGATTATCCCGACGCACAAGGCGTGGTGGAAGCCTTTGGCGAGGCCCTTGACGAAGCCCAGCTCGACGGCACGCCCCGCAAAATAATCATGAGCTACCTCTAGATCAAAAGCGGCCACTGCGTCGCAAACCACATCCCCAAGAGAATTGTTGCTATGACAACTAATAATCCCATGGTCTTTGACTATACCTACGATATCCGCTCCTATGAACCACAGCCCGGAGGCAGCGTCTGCATCACCGCCATCTGCGACCAGATGCAGGACATCGCCTCGCGGCACGCAGACACCCTCGGTTTCGGGTACGGCGACCTCCAGGCCACCGGTCACTTCTGGGTCCTGGCCCGCGTCTTCCTGACCATGGACCGGCTGCCCGGCTTCGGCGAAAGCTGCCGCCTGCGGACCTGGCCCTCAGGCATCGAACGGCTGGTGGCCACCCGTGACTTTCTCATCCACGACGCAAAAGGCGTCATTGGGCGAGCCACCAGCAACTGGGTCGCCCTGGACCTCGAAACCCACCACGCCAGCAAGCCCGAGGCCGTTTTCGGCGACCGCGTATTCCCGGACGTGGAGCGGGCCGCCGCCCTGCCGGGCAAGGCCGTTCCCCGGCTCAAGGAAGGAGAGCACGCCACAACGCTCACCTCCCGCCGCGCCGACCAGGACATAAACAACCACGTCAACTCCGTGCGCTACGCCGAGTTCTGCATGGAGAGCGTACCGCAATCCTGGCTGGACTCGCATGCCTGCCTGGCCTTGGACCTTCAGTTCCGCAACGAATCCCAAGCCGGGGACACCTACGCGGCTGCTTGTTCAGAGGCCGGGCCCGACAATGGCAGGGAAACCCTGCTTCACAGCCTGAAGCGAACCTCGGACGACAAGGAAATCGTCCGCATGCGGTCCTGGTGGGAGGCGCTGTAATGAGCCCGGCACTGCGCTTCGACACGAAGGGGGTGGACTGGGACGAGGCCGCCGATATCTTCCGGCGCGCCCCGCTGGGTGAACGCGAACCCGCGAAGCTCCGGCGAACCTTCGAAAACAGCGATTTAGTCTGTTTCGCCCGGGACGGAGAAACGCTGGTGGGCATGGCCCGCGCTCTGTCCGACTTCGAGCAGCAGTCGGTCATCTATGACGTGTGCATGCTCCCGGAGTATCAGGGGCAAGGGCTGGGCTCTCGTATCATGAAAGCGATGCTGGAAAGGCTGGATACGCCCAGCTGCGTGCTCTGGGCCGTACCGGGCAAGGAAGGGTTCTACGAAAAATTTGGGTTCCACCCCATGCTCACGGCCATGGCCAGGGTCGCCGACCCGGAGGAACATGCGGCCAAGGGCTACATCCGGCTCTGAGACACCGCCCCGCCGGATCTATATCAGACAGAGACTTGGCTAGCTTGCCTGGAGAACCGGAGCCACGCCCTGTGTAAGCAGAACGGCCAGCAGCTTGGTCAGAGCCTGATCGTACCGTTTGGCGTCCTTCATCAGCACCAGGGCTGCTTTTTTCCGATCCATGGGCTCGTGATACGGGCGCTCGCTGATGATGGCGGAGAAGGAGTCCGCCACGCCGCAAAGCCGGCCCGGCAGGGACAGTGACTTGTTCATCAGCCGCTGGGGATAGCCCGATCCGTCCACGCGTTCATGGTGCTCGGTCAGACACTGGAGCACAATGGGGTCGGACACGCCCAGCCGTTTGAGCTTGGCAAGCCCCGCATCAATGTGGTTTTCAATGGATTCGCGATCAGTGCGCACCAGAAAACTCGTGTTATCCAGAATGAACTTGGACACGTTGGTCATGCCCATGTCGTGCAGAATCAAACCCATGGCCACGGAAAGCAGCGAAGCGCGCTTGAGTTTGCCCTTGAGCGCCATGATGAACAGGGCCAATCCCACGAAAAGGGTGTTCACGCTGTGTCCGGCCAGGTCGTATTCCGTGTGCAGGCAATCCACAAGACACTCAACCCGCGCCGGATCGACCCAAAGGTACTCCACCAGAATGGAAATATCCTTGCCCAGTCCCTCGTAAGGCTGCTCCTTGGGCTGCGCCAGAAAATCGTTCAACCTGTCGCTCAAGGCCTGGAAGAATATCTCCGCCACCTCCTGCGGGGTGAAGTCGTCTTCGGTAAGCACCAGACCGAGATTCTTGCTCAAATGCTTGGCGTAGACGCGGTAGTCGTCACGCAGGAGAAACAGGACGCCCTCGCTGGCGAAGGTGGCTACCAGAGCCTGCCCTTCGGTGCCGAGCCGCTTATCGGCCTCATGGTATCGCTTGACCCGGCCAACGCGGTCATCAAAGTAATAGATGTCCACCGGAGGACGGAACTTGGGAAAGCTGGCCAGGATATTCGGGCTGATCTGCAAATAAACCTCGGCCATGGAGGAATCGGGCGTCGTATCACTCATGCCCCTCCCTTTACTCGTATTTCAAGCTTTTTGGAAGACGGAAGGACCATTTTTCCCGGCCGCCATGTTTCGCGAGCCAAAAAAGAGGCAAGGCCCGCCTGTCGGCGGGCCTTGCGAGGTCAATGAAACGTATATCTTCAGGAGGTGGGAGCTACTTCTTGCCGCCCTTGCCGCCGCCCTTGCCGTTGCCGCCGGCATTGGAGCCGCCCTTGCCGTTACCACCGGCATTGGAGCTGCCACGGCCGCCTGCGCTGGAGGCGCTGCTGGCAGAGCTGGAACCCTTGGCGCCGCTCTTGGCCTTGGTGGAGGCGCGGGAGAGGCCGACAGCCTTGCTGCCGTTGCCGCCGGACACGCCGGGAGTCTTGGAGACGCCGGTCTTGACGTCGCGGCCGGTGGCCTTGCCCGCCTTGGCGGAAGAAGCGGTCATGGCCCGCTCCTTGCCGACGCCCTTGCTGGCAACCTGGGCCTGCTCACGGTTCTTGTGGCCAAGTCCGAGGGTGCTCGGGTGCACGCCCAGCTCGTGGGCGATCTCGCCCCAGCCCATACCTTCGTCACGCATGGAGGCGATGTCGGCCTCGGACACGGACGCGGCACCGGAGACGGCTGCTGCGGCATTTTCCTCGGCGGAAGTCAGATTAGCGACAGCCTGGTCATAGGCGGTCTGGGCTGCGGCAATGGCTGCTTCGTCACCGGTTGCCTGAGCAGCGGCCAGATCGGCCTCGGCTTCGCTCACGGCGCCTTCGGCTTCGGCCTGTGCGGCCTCGGCGTCAGCCACTGCCTGAGCGGTGTCCTCGGCTGCGGCTGCGGCGGCAGCTTCGGCCAGAGCACTGGCCTTGGCGGCCTGCGCGGGGTTGGAGAAGGACGGAGCCTCGACCTCACCCTCTTCGGCGGTGCCTTCGTCGGTAGTGCCTTCGTCGGTAGTACCGTCGTCGGTCGTGCCGTCGTCGGTGGTACCGTCGTCTGTGGTACCGTCGTCGGTAGTGCCGGTATCAGTGGTGCCGGTAGTGCCTTCGTCGGTGGTACCGGTATCGGTCTGGGCCATGGCGCCCGAAGCGGCCAGGATCAGAACCAGGGCCAGACAGGACAACAACATCGCCAATTTGCGCATTTTCTTCTTCATGATAATTTCCTCAATTTTCTTACAGAGCTATTTGGTCACAGTGATAAACTGAACCGAGTCCTTTATGGAAAAGCTCTTGCCTTCCAGCTCATAGGGCTCGGCGGAGCCAAACCAACTCAGAGGCAGCCTTGAGGGGGATATTCCGGGATGGCCGGCCAGGAGAGCATTCCTGACATTGTGCGCCCGGGCCTTTGCGGCGGCGACATCGCCGTCCTTGTAGGCCACTATGTGCAGTGCGAGCTTGTCGTTCACTTCCATCATCGCCGAGACGACCTGGAGCGATTCCTTGCTCTCGTACACAAGTTCATCCGTCCCCGGTTTGAACACCACGCTTTTGATCGTGACGTTCCGTTTTCCTATGATCGCGTTGCGGTAGGTGAAATCCCCAAGCAGATTGAGTCTCGTAGCCGCCCGCATGGCCAAACTGCCGTCCGGGTAGTACTCAAGGAATTTCTTCAGTGCCGCAATCTCCTCTGCCTTTTTCCCCAGCCCTTCCAGGGCCACGCTCCTGTTGTACAGGGCTTCGGGGTTGTATGGGTCCAGTTCTATGACTTTGTCATACCGGGCCAGTGCTTTCGCCCACTGCCCCTCGTCCACATAGCCGTGCCCGAGGTACAGGTTGGCGGAAATATGATCCGGGTCCAGCTTGAGCGCCGCCTTGTAGGCTTTCCGCTCCTCGGCGAAGTCCAGCTTCGCCCAGTGCGCCACGCCGATCCAGAAACGGTAGTCGGCGTTGTCCGGCGCCATTGCCGCGGCTTTCTGCAAGTACGGCAACGCCTTGTCCGGCTTGTTCAGGGCCAGGTGGTAACGCCCGATGTAGAAGGCGGCCACATGATCCTGAGGGTTTTCCTTGAGACGCGTGGTGAACGCCTCGATTCCTTCGCTGTATTCCTGCTGTTTCAGGTAATAGGGGCCCATCACCTGAGAATACATGCTACTGACACATCCGCCGACCAGAAGCAGCAACAGCAATGCCGCTCCCAATACGCTAACTCGTTTCACAAAGGGTCTCCCATGGGTTGATCGCGATTCAATTGGCCCTTGTTAAGATATACCCGCCCGGTGAATGGGGGGTCACAAAAATTATTCGCTTTCCGTGCGGCCGGAGAGATTGCGGCCTGTGAACCCGAGCTTGGCCATGACCGAGGACACGGGACCGCCTTCCTCAAGCACGGCTACGGCGGCTGCGGCGATGGCGGGGTCGTCTATCCCGCGCCGTCTGGCGGCCAGAATGATTCGGACAAGATAGCGCCACTGCGGAGAGAGCGACCGGTTCTTGATGCCCGCCTCAACCACCTGGCTGGTCAGGCCGAAGTCGAAACCGGCCTGGCCCTGGAGGGAGGTCATGATCACGCCGGTGCGGAACGCCTCGGGGGAAAGATTGGCGAATCGGGAAACGTACCGCTTGAAATCATCACGGGGCACGCCTTCGCCCACGCCCTCGGCCACCGCCACCAGGGCCTCTGAGTCAAGGGTCCCGGTCGAAGTGAGCAGGAGCTCCCTGGCAAAGCGATACCCTTCCAGACGCTCAAGCAACGCACGGGTTATGACCAGCGCCGGAACATGCTTGGCGAGGCCCTCGGCCAGCTTGTCCTGCATGGGATCAAGGGGAAAACGCTCGACACAGGCGTCGAGCAGGGGGGAGAGCAGCCCGTCGGCCTGGGCTTCCGAGACGGAACCGGCGTCCACCCGGGCGCGAACCAGTTCCACGGTCTTGGCCGACACGCCGCATTTTTCGGCTCGCCGCGCCACGTCGGAAGCGTCCCCGCAGTGCGCCCCGGCGGGCAGCAACAGGAGAACGCCCAACAGACAGAACAGGGCCGTCAGTGTCTTAAAGTGCTTGCTCATTGGCTCCATTTACGAACAGTACCGAATTCTTGTTTCCGAACCCGTCGTCACGGGTCATGACGGCCTGCGGATCGGGCACGAGCTTCTTGCCGTCCACCAGAAAGACATATTCATGATTGCCGGGAGGCAGGCACGCCTCCAGGACCCATTCCTTCTTTTCGTGATCGTACCACATGACCGAGCGCTTGGCGTCCCAGTCATTGAACGAGCCGATGACCGAGACCGTATGCGCCCCGCCGCCCGCGTCGTTAAGCACAAAACGGACCGTGGACAGGTGCATGCCGTCTTCGGCGGCGCCGTTCCCGTAGACCTGCCAGAAGCCCAACGCCAGCAGTGCGGCGACGCACGCGGCGGCAGGCACCACCTGCATGGGCGTGAAGGTCAGGGACCTGGGCCTGGTCAGCCACAGCTTGAAGCGGAGCCAAAGTGAAGGCGTCTTGGGTTCGAGCCCTTCCATGACCCGGGCGGAGAACCCTTCGGGGACCGCCTTCTCGGGCATGGAGCGCAGGATGTTTTCCATTTCCGCATCCAACAGCCGATTCGTGTTGTTACCGGACATTGGACACCTCCTTGAATTGATGTCGCAACATGTCGAGCCCTCTACCTACACGCATCTTGGCACCGCTCACCGTGATTCCCAGCGTATCGGCTATTTCCTTCATGGTGAAGTCGTGCCGAAACCGGAGAATCAGCGCCTCCCGGTACTTGGGGGGCATTTCAGAAACATACTCGAAGACGGTCGCCCCGTCCAACCGGGCCTCCATCCTCTCCTGCTCCGCTCCGCTGTCCTCGGACGGCCCCGCGTCCTGCGGATCGTCCATGAACACGTGGAGATCGCTCCCCCGCTTGCGCATGTAGTCCCTGGCAACATTGAGAGCCAAGGTATAGAGCCAGGGAAAAAACCGCTTTCCGAGCCGGAAGGACTCCAGCCGTGCATAGGCCTTGGTAAAGGCCTCCTGGGCCAGGTCTGCGGCTATGTCGGGCTCCTGAACGGTACGAAGCATGAGCCCATACACGGGACCCTGGTACTCGCGCACCAGTTTCTCGAAGGGCTGCGGATTGCCCAGCAGCACCTCGCGTATAATCTCGGCTTCGTAATTTTCGTCCATTCACCCTTTCCGGTCATCCCGCTCCCGTGGAGCGCGACTCATATCTGCTTTATAAAACTATACCCATGCCGAAGCGAAAAGGTCACAAGAACTTGCCCGTACCTTGCGAGTAGGCTAATACCATGAAGTCATTAGAAGGAGAACACCGTTATGCCGTTTGACGACAATCCAGTTTTCCAGGCACTCCTCTCGCGCCGCTCCATCCGAAAGTACACGGACGAGCCGGTATCGCGGGAAGAGATCGCCGCCATCCTCGAAGCCGGCCGCTGGGCTCCCAGCGGGCTGAACAACCAGCCCTGGCGTTTTCTGGTCGTAACCAGGGACGATCCCCGGCACGAAAAACTGGCGGAATGCACCAAGTACTCCCATATCGTGCGGGCCTCCGCAGCCTGCATCTGCGTACTGCTGGAAAAAGAAGCCATGTACAACGAGATGAAGGACCACCAGGGCGCCGGAGCCTGCATCCAGAATATGCTCCTGGCCATCCACGCGCTGGATCTGGGCGCGGTCTGGCTCGGCCAGATAGTCAACGACCAGGCCGCATCCCTTGGTGCTCTCGGCCTGGACGAAGCCACCTACGAACTCCAGGCCGTCCTGGCCCTGGGCCATCCCGACCAGAAGGGAAGCTCCAACCGCAAGGAGCTGTCCGAACTGCTGCTGGAGGAATTCTGAGCATGGAAATCAAGACCTTTCACCTCGGCCCGCTCCAGACCAACTGCTACGTGCTGTCCGGAGACAAGGAGGCCGTGGTCGTGGACCCGGGCGGCGACCCCGCCGAGGTCCTGGCCTACCTGAAGGACAAGGGGTTGACCGTGACCCACATCCTGAACACCCATCTGCACTTCGACCACACCTACGGCAACAAGGCCATGGCCGACGCCACGGGCGCGCCGATCCTCTGTTCACAGGAGGACCTCTACCTGCTGGAGAGCGAGCTCGGGAAAGGCGGGACTTTCGGACTGCCCATGGTGGACGAGTATACGCCCGAGACCATCGAACCGGGCGAGCACTCCTTCGCGGGCTTCGCCTGCACCGTGTTCCTTACCCCCGGGCACTCCCAGGGCAGCCTGACATACTATTTCCCGGAAGCCGGCGCGGCCTTCGTGGGCGACCTGATCTTCTACCGCTCCATCGGCCGCACGGACTTTCCCGGCGGCGACATGGGCATCCTCAGGGGGTCGGTCATCAATCACATCTTCGACCTGCCGCCCGAAACCCTGCTGCTCTCGGGACACGGGCCCGAGACAACGGCGGGCGATGAAAAACTGCACAACCCGTTTTTTACAGGATTCTAAATGGCTCAACCGATCACAATCGACATCAGGGACAAGTGTTGAGGCGTAGGCATGGAGGTAGGTTGGTACCTCCGTCTCGGCAAGACGGACCGCATCGAGGCGCTGGTGTCGACCAAGGGTGAAGCCCAGGTCCAGCATCAGAAACATATTTTCCCTGACTGGGAGTTCGCTTTCGAGGAACGCGGCGATCACGTCCTGGCCGTCATGACCAGGAAAAAACCTTTGTTCGACAAAGAGGACTGACAATGGACGCTGTGATATACGCGGGCAGTCACCGCAAAGGCGGCAACACGGACCGGGCCGCCGAGCTGTTGGCCCGGGGCATCCGGGAGGCCGGGGGCACCCCGGTGATCAAGACCGTGCGGGAAGCCATAATCCTCCCCTGTCTGGCCTGCGGATTCTGCGACGACGCCTCGGACTACGAAGGCCCGGAACGGTGTGTCCTGGGTCACAACGATCAGGCCTGGAGCCTGTTCGAGCCCCTGTTCACGGCGCGGACCGTCCTCTTCGCCTCGCCCATCTATTTCTACCACCTGCCATCCATGCTCAAGACGTGGATCGATCGGGGTCAGCAGTTCTGGCGGGCCTGGAACGACCAGGAGCCCTGGATGGCGGACCTGCCCGCACGCACCGCCCACGCCGTGCTGGTGGCAGGGCGCCCCTCGGGCGACAAGCTCTTCGAAGGCGCGCGCCTGACCCTTTCCTATTTCGTGCGCAACTTCAACCTGACCCTGGCCGAACCCCTCGGCGTCATGGGTGTGGACCATCCCGGCGATCTGGTCCGCAAGAACGGATTTGAAAACGAGATCCTCGAGATGGGCAGACGCGCCTGGACCGAAGTCTCGTAAGCGCCATGCTCCATTTTCTGCAGCGGTTTCTGACAAGGGCGCGGCTGACGTCCACCCGCTGCGGCGTCTGCGGCGTACTTACGGATGAAAACGGCGGCCTGTGTGCGACCTGCGCAGAGCAGCTGTCTCCACGCACGGGCGGCTACTGCCCCCGTTGCGGCGAAATCTACGGCGATGAGGACGAACCGCCCTCCCCTTGCGGCCAGTGCAGAACCTCGCCGCCGCCCTGGGAGGCGCTGCGCTTCCACGGCCCCTACGCAGGACTCCTGCGCGACCTCATTCTGGATTACAAATTCCGGGGGGGCCTGCACCACTCGAAGCTCCTGGCGGACATGGCCTCGGCGGCCTATCCCGACGTGCCCGATGCCGCGCCGGACCTGATAGTCCCGGTCCCTCTGCACCGCAAGCGGTTGCTCTGGCGCGGCTTCAATCAGAGCGCGGAATTGAGCCGCATCCTATCCCGCCGCCTGGACCGTCCGGTGGAAACGCACGCCCTGACGCGCATCCGCAACACCCGGCCACAGACCACCCTTGGCCTGTCCGAGCGCAAGGAAAACATCAAGAAGGCCTTCGCCGCCGCCCCAGAGCGGATAAAAGGCAGACGCGTGCTGCTGGTGGACGACGTCTACACCACCGGAGCGACTCTGCGCGAGTGCGCGGAAACGCTCCGCCGCGCCGGGGCCGCTGGAGTGGAAATCCTGGTCCTGGCTCGGGCCATGGGGTAGACCATTAGTCCGTGAAGTGAATATCCCAATCGAAAAGCACGCCGTCGAACTCGCTCTCGGGCGTAAACCGGTGCTTGAACCGGAGCGGAGTGCGCAGGTCCCTGCCGATCATGGGCACGGAGTAGCTGTCGAAGACCGTCCCCTCGCGGGTCAGCCCGAAGTCGAGCAGGGCCAGTTCGATCTCCCTGTCGCGCGGTCCATTCAGGAGCGTGGCCGTTCCGGTGATGATGTAATCGGTGGTTGTCTCGCGCACGATCTCGTAGTTGATGACCATGTCCGGATAGTCGGCCTCGCCGCCGCAAGGGAACAGGCGGCAGCCCTGGATGCGGTGCGGATTGGCATGCCGGGACGAGTGGGCGGAGCAGCCCAGACTGAGCAGACACAAAAACAGACTTGACAGAAGCAGTATTTTCCTCATTATCCTTCCTCGGTTGCAGGGGGGCATAACAGAGCTTGCGCCCGCATGCAAAAAATATAAAAAAAGATCACAAGGGGCTTGACTTCCCGGCCGAGTTGCGGCTAGGTTGCCTCCTCTTACGAACTGGAGGTTTCTATTATGTTTGCTATCATCGAGACCGGCGGGAAGCAGTACCGCGTTGAAGAAGGTCTTGAACTCAAAGTAGATTTGCTGAAAGCCGATGCCGGCGACGCGTTGAGCATCGATTCCGTGCTCCTGGTTGACAAGGACGGCGACACCAAGATTGGTGCCCCCTATGTCGACGGTGCCAAGGTCGACTGCGAAGTCCTGGGACACTCCCGCGGCGAGAAGATCATTGTCTTCCACAAGCTGTCCAAGAAGGACGCCCGCAAGACCCAGGGCCACCGCCAGGACTATACTTCCATCAAAGTCAAATCCATCACGGCCTAGTTGCCGGAAGGGAGGATACAATGGCTCATAAGAAAGCTGGCGGTAGTTCCAGAAACGGACGCGACAGTGCAGGTCAAAGACGTGGCGTGAAGCGCTTCGGCGGCCAGGAAGTGGTTGCCGGCAACATCATCGTCCGTCAGGTCGGTTCCACCTTTCATGCCGGAGAAGGCGTCGGCACGGGCAAGGACTACACCTTGTTCGCCCTGCGCGACGGCATCGTCAAGTTCGAGAAGTACAGCCGCAACAAGGTCGTCAAGACCCGCGTGCTCGTTCTTCCCGCCGAAGCCTAGCCTTCGGAAGAACTCGCATTTTCTCCGGGCAGGAGACGCTCTAGGTAGCGCCTCCTGCCCGTTTTTTGCGTATTGAATTTTCTCCGGCCACGGGCCAGGGGGACACCATGCGATTTGTGGATGAAGCGATCATCACGGTGCGTTCAGGCAAGGGCGGCAACGGCTGCGCCAGCCTGCGACGCGAGGCCAACGTGCCCAAGGGCGGCCCTGACGGCGGCGACGGCGGCAAGGGCGGCGACGTGGTTTTCCGCGCCACCAACCGCCTGATGAGCCTCTACGACTTCCGGCTGCACCGCCACTACTTCGCCAGGAACGGCGAGGGGGGCATGGGCCGCGACCGCTACGGCAAGGCCGCAGACGATCTCTACGTGGATCTGCCCGTAGGCACCCTGGTCTTCGAGGTCACCGAACATGAGGACGGAACGACCACCGAGGAGCTCCTCACCGACCTGGTGGAGGATGGCACCGAAATGGTCATCTGTCAGGGCGGCAAGGGAGGACGCGGCAACCTGCACTTCAAGTCGTCCACCAACCGCACTCCGCGCTACGCCGAGCCCGGCTTCCCCGGTGAGGAGAAGCGCATCCGCCTGGAGTTGAAGATCCTGGCCGACGTCGGCCTGCTCGGGCTGCCCTCGGCGGGCAAGTCCACGTTCATCTCCCAGGTCTCGGCTGCCCGGCCCAAGATCGCGGCCTACCCCTTCACCACCCTGGTGCCCAACCTCGGCGTCATCGAAAACGACGACTACGAGCGCATGGTCATCGCAGATATCCCCGGCCTGATCGAGGGCGCGCACGAAGGCAGAGGACTGGGCATCCAGTTCCTCAAACACGTGGAGCGAACTCGTTTCCTGGTCCACCTCCTGGCCGTGGAGGACCTCAACCGCGAGGACCCGCTGGACGGCTACGAGATGCTCACTCAGGAGCTGCGCGAATACAGCGCCGACTTGGGAGAAAAGATTCAGATCAGGGCCATCAACAAGATCGACACCCTCACCTCCGACGAACTGGCCGAGCTCAAGGCCACGGTGGAGTCCACGGGAGAGAAAATCTACTTCGTCTCCGCCCTGACCGGCGAAGGCGTGGACGAACTCCTGGACGCCATGTGGCGCCAATTGGTCAAACTCAATGACGAGGAAGCGGCCCGGAAAGAATCCCCGAGCGATTAGGCCGTTCAATTATCGACACGCCTAGCTCCAGCGTTTATGGAGATCAAGCCGAATACGGGCCGAGGTCCCTTTCGGCGTCTCCTCCCCGCTCATTTCGCAGATGGTCTCAAACAGGCCATGGAGCGTCAGTTCCGCCTCGTTGGCCAAGCCCCTGGCAGCGGCGTCAGGATCGACGTCCGCGCCCGCCAGTCCGCCGTCAGCCGTGATCACGGTGGTGGAGCTTTGGCCGTCCTCTTCGTTGGAGAACACCGAATGGGTGGTCAGCCGGTCCGGTTCATCCAGTCGCATTTTCATGGATTCGCGGGACTCCGCACTTTGCCTTGAACGCACCCGCCCATTCTCATACCGCTCCACCTCATGCCCGGTTTTCCGCAGAACCACCGGGGAATCGTTTTCCGTGAGGCCGCGCGCCGTGTGAAATTCCAGAGCCCGCTCATGGTGGAGGTAGTCCGCCTTGCGCGCCGACTGCGTGTCTTTTTTGCGCATGACCAGATCCCCTTCGCTGTACAGCTCGTCGGTCCACGAAATATCGTAGGGTTTATCCGGGCTGCCGTTATCGGCGATGCCCTCGGCGTCGCTGTAATCTCCGGCCGAAATATGGCGGCGCAGTCCCGCCATGAAGAATTCGGGCTCCGCTGAGCTCTCCATCAGGTTGGCATTCAACAGGTCAGCCGCTGGCTGCGGTTCCTCGCTCACGTATTGCGCCTCGGACAATCCCAGTGTCTCCAACAGGCCGGGGCGTGAAGCGAGCCCCGAATGGGCGGTCTCGCGCAGGGTCATGGAGCCGTATCCGCGCCGGACCAGCTCGCCCTCGTTGTACCAGGAGACCTCTACCGACTGGTCCTGCTTGCCGTCATCAGAGGTGTCTGCCTTGTCCTTCTGCCGGTCGCCCAGAGCGGCGCTGCGCACCAACTCGCCGTCCTCGTCGTAGTCGCGAATCTCGATGGAAAGTTTGGTGTCGTGCTCCAACTCGCGGGTGGTCAGCTCCTCCATGTCGCCGACCTTTTGTCCCCTGTTGGAGAGCTGCTTGTAGCGTCCCTCATGATCCAGAACGATGTCCCGCCGCACCTTCTGGTTGTCCCCGTACTCACGGATGTCCGCATGGTAAGTGGCGATGTGTTTCTCCAGAGTCACCTGGCTGGCCAGGCTGCCCACGTCGCTGGACACGGCCTTGACGCCCCGGTTCAGGAGCGCGTTGATCCGCTCCTCCCGATCCACGTTGTCCGCGCCTCCGTTGCTGTTCCAGGAGTCGAGCAGCATCTCGTCCCGCATGTCGCCCGTGAGTCTGCCGTCCTTGAACCACTGAACGTCGCGCCGCATGGACGCGGAGGACCAGCCTCCCCTGCCGCGCAACTCCAAAATCTCCGTATGAACCGACTGAACAACCTCGCCCGACTTGTCGTAGAATTCCGTGTCCAGAACCGCGCCGCTGTCCGAAATACTCCCCTTTACCGACTTGACCAGCCGCCCGTCCTTGAACTCCTCGATGCTCAGCTTGCCGTCCTCGATGGACACCACCTGCGTATTGCCGTTCTTCAGGGTGTATTCGCCGCTCTTCATGCCGGAGGAGAGCTTCCAGGCGGTGCCCCCGTCTTCCTCCTGCCCGGCCCGATCCTCGGCGGCCTGCAGCATAGCCTGGTTGGCAAAGGAGGCGCGGAGTTTCTGCTGCGCCTCCTCGCTGATGGTGACGGTATCAGTGTCCACGACGGACGAATCGGATGGGGAAGCAGCCCGGATTGCCGGAGAGGATGCGGTTTGTAACGTGGCGGAATCGATCGGTTGAACCATGCCGGTCTCCTGAGGAAGTTGACGTACCGTTTCGCGGCGCGGCACGCCGCATGACGTCTTGATCGGCATAATGCAAAGAATCTTTATACTACCTATATATTTCCTCAATACTTTGTATTCCCCAGTCCGGCTAAAAACTCCATCGACACAGTGGTCCGATGGCGCAACTGTGCACCACCGGACCAAACTTGGAATCATAACCAAATTCGGGAGGGACCATACGTGTCTATGCCTTTCCCGCCGCATCGCGCTCGGCAAAGACCTCCTTGGCCAGAAAGAGCGCATTGAGGGCAGCCGGAAACCCCGCATAGACGGTCAACTGGACAAACGCCTCCACTACCTCCTCGCGGGTCCAGCCCACGTTGAGCGCGCCGTTGACGTGCACCCGCAGTTGCGGTGTGCAGGTCCCCATGGCGGCCATGGCGGCGATGGTCACCAACTCCCGCTCCTTGAGACCAAGGCCGGGCCTGGAGTAGACGTCGCCAAAGGGGAACTCCAGCAGAAGCCGTCCTGCGCCGGGGGCAACCTCCTCTATGGCCGCCACCACTTCCTCGCCCAACTCGCCGTCCACCTCTCGCAGCTTCGCCAATCCGCGTTCATACCGTTCGTTGTTCATGACAACCTCCTTTTTCCCTTGTCTAGACCGCCCTCTATGATTCGTCCAATATTGCTTTTCTTCTTTTGTGACATGATTTACATATCAATTATGGACACCAGAAAACTGCGCTATTTCGTGGCCGTGGCAGAGCGACTCAATTTCCGCAGGGCTGCCGAGGCCCTGCATATGACCCAACCACCGCTTTCCCAGCAGATTGCCGCTTTGGAGGAAGAATTGGAGACCGTTCTGCTCGTGCGAGATCGGCGCACGGTTCGCCTGACCCCGGCAGGAGAATGTCTGCTGGAGGAGGCCCGGCGTATCCTGGCCAACCTGGAAATCGCCCGACAGCGGGTAAAGGATGTTGGCGCGGGACGCACCGGAAGACTACGGATCGGCTTCGTGGGTCCGGCCATCGACGGCCCCCTGTCCGCAGACATTCGAAACTTCCGCCGGAAGCACGAGAACGTGGCCCTGGAACTGCACGAACTGCCCACGGCGGCGCAACTGGACAGCCTCCGGTCGGGAGACCTGGACCTTGGCATGGTCAGGCTCGTCGGACACGACGCCTCCGACCTGCGATGCGAAGTCTACCACCGGGAGCGATACGTGCTGGCCGTACCCGGAGACCACCCCCTGGCCGGACGTCAGTCTGTGACTCCTGCGGACCTGGACGGCGAGCCCATGATCCTCTTCGCCCGCCGCCAGAACCCCATACTGTACGACGCCTGGGCCGCCAGCCTGGCCGACTCCGGCGCACGCCTCTTCGTGGCCCAGGAAGCGGCCACCAAGCACACCGCCGTGGCCCTTGCCGCTGCAGGGCACGGAATCGCCCCGGTGCCGGAATCCACTGCCGATACAGGTAGACGGGGCGTCCGCTTCATCCGGTTTGATGGGAACATCCCGCCGCTTGAGCTGCACGCGGTCTATCCGCCCAAATCGATCTCGCCTGTTCGGGACGCCTTTCTGCGCAGCCTGGACACGGATTCCGGCCGAGAAAAATCCGCTTGACGCCACGCGCTTCTTGCCAGCGTACAGGGAGTTGCTGTACCGTGCCGACCATGACGCAATCCGATGTGAACAGGAGCGCATTCCTGAAAGATATTCGCCGAGTGGTGATCAAGGTGGGCAGCGCCGTGCTGACCACAGGAGAGGGGTTGAACCCGGACGCCATCGACCGTTTGGCGACCCAGCTCTCCGCCCTGCGGGACCGGAACATCGACGTGGTGCTGGTCTCTTCCGGCGCGGTGGCCGCCGGGCGGCAACGCATCTGCGAACGCACCAGGCAGTGCAACAAGGAATACGGCGACATGGCCTCGCGCCAGGCCGCCTCGGCCATAGGCCAGGGTCGGCTCATGCATGATTATGACGAGGCCTTCGCCAAGCACGGCAAGGTCACGGCCCAGGTCCTGCTGACCCGCAGCGGGCTTAAATTCCGCGACCGCTTCCTCAACGCGCGCAACACCCTGGAGCGCCTCCTTGAGTGGGGAGCCATCCCCATCATCAACGAGAACGACACGGTCTCCACCCACGAGCTGGAGTTCGGCGACAACGACACCCTGGGGGCCATGTGTTTGGGCCTGACCGGCGCAGACCTGTTCGTCAACCTGACCAGCGCAGACGGCGTATTCGACAGAAACCCGGAAAGCAACCCTGACGCGCGGGCCATCCCGGTCATCGAGGACATAGCCTCCCTGGACATCGAAGCCATGTGCGACGGCAAGACCAACGTGGGCACGGGCGGCATGTATTCCAAACTGCGTGCGGCCCGTCGGGCGGCCCAGCTGGGCGTGCCCACCCTGATCGTCTCGGGCAAGGGCGCGTTCGACATTCCGGCCGCCCTTGACGGCGCGGAACGCGGCACCCTGGTCCTGCCCGAATCCAAGACCGTTTCCAGCAAGAAATTCTGGCTCGCCTACCACGACGACCCGTCGGGCTCCATCATGGTGGACAAGGGTGCGGCCAATGCCCTGCTGACCAAGGGCAAATCCCTGCTCCCCATCGGCATTAGCGCGGTGGAGGGGTGCTTCGACCGCGGCGCACTGGTCTTCATCAAGGACCCGGACGGCGAAGAGCTGGGCGTGGGCCTGACCAATTTTTCCTCCAACGAGCTGGAACGCGTCAAAGGCAGGCGCACCTCCGAACTGGCAGACATTATCGGCCCCACCTCCTTTGACGAGGCGATTCACCGCGACAACATGCTCCTGGACGCCGCGATCTAACCGGAATCCATTTTGCGAAAACTCTATCTAGATAAGAATCTGCAATACGTCTTCGGCATCACCCTGATGGCCGTCCTCGGAGTCTCCTCCATCATCCCGGCCCTGCCCGGCATCATGAAGGGGCTGAATATCTCGCCGGTGCAGATCGGCATGATCATTTCGGTCTTCACCCTGCCAGGCATCCTGGTCTCCCCGCTGGTGGGGGTGCTGGCCGACCGCATGGGGCGCAAGGTCATCCTGGTGCCGTCCCTGTTCCTGTTCGGCATAGCTGGCTTCGCCTGCTTCTTTGCCGATACCCTGGAGCAGCTCCTGGTCCTGCGCTTCATTCAGGGCATGGGGGCCGGTCCGCTGGGCGTGCTCTACGCCACCATCGTCGGCGACCTGTACGAAGGCCGGGAACGCGCCCAGGCCATGGGCTACAACGCCAGCGTGCTTGCCATGGGCACGGCGGGCTTCCCGGCCGTGGGCGGCGTGCTTGCCCTGCTGGGGTGGAACTACCCGTTCATCCTGCCTCTGCTGGCCCTGCCGCTCGGCCTTGCCATCATTGCGTTCATGGACAACCCGGAACCCAAGAAGACGGGCAGTCTCGGAAAATATTTCAGTGAAGCGCTCACCAGGATGAAGACACGACAGGCCATGGCCCTGTTCGCCACCACCCTGATGACGTTCATGATCCTCTACGGCCCCATCGTCACCTATCTGCCCATCCTGCTGCACACCCGGTTCGAGGCCAACTCGGCCACCATCGGCCTGGTCTTTCTCATCGCTTCGGGCTTCACCGGCCTGGCCTCGTTCCAGCTCGGCAGGCTCGCCGGACTCCTCGGCCAGCGCACCCTGCTGGCGGCGGCAGGCGTATTCTACGGCCTGTCCATGCTGCTCATGCCCAGCGCACCCGGCCTGTGGCACACGGTTCCGCCGGTCATCTGCTTCGGCCTGGCCCAGGGGCTGAACATCCCCACGGTCATGACAATGCTGACCACCATCGCCCCAATGGAACAACGCGGTGCGTTCATGGCCGCCAACGGCCTGCTGCTCCGACTCGCCCAGACCCTGGCGCCCATGCTCACCGGCGGCATCTACGCCCTGTTCGGCATGCGCGCGGTTTTCCTCTCGGGCCTGGCCTGTGCCGCGGTCATCTGTGGCCTGGCCCTGTTCTCCATCGACAATATCGAGCACAAAGACCCGGCGTAGTCGATCTCCCCACAGCGAGACGTGCTGAAAACGAAGCGCGCAGGTCTCGTCCGACAGGACTTTTCCAGCTCCGAAAGCTAATGCCCTTTCCCTTTTCGGCCGATAAGAAAGGCAACAGGAAAGGTCGCCATGACAGGATTACGTTCCCGCTTTCAACATCACTGCAATCCGCTGCATGTCTATTGCAGGCTGCGCTCCCTGGGCCTGGCCGACAGGGCCGCCCGGATCGTGTCCGGCTGCTACGAGCGGTTCCTCTACCGCCTCGTCCTGGCCTGAACCGCCGAGACGGGCCGCCAGACAGCGCAAACGCACGCCCGAAGCCGCTATGCGTCTTCGCCGCGATACCGCTTGATAAAAGAATCCAGGGCGTCGCGCTGACGCTCCATGTGCATGACCCACGCTTCCAGAATCTCCCGCCCCTCATCGGTTATGGAATAGATCCGCTTGGCCGGACCGTCGCCCTCGGCGTCCCAACTGGAGACCACCAATCCTTCGTCATCCATCTGACGAAGGTGGCGGTAAACCATGCCCGGAGGCGCGTCCCCACGGAGAAATCCGTACTCGCCGATAGTCTGAATCAGTTCATAACCATATGATTTTCCAGCACTCAACGCCATCAGCAATGACGGCTGCACATAGCGTTGCGGCTTGGAGCTGCCCACTTTTTTCGACATTTATAATACTCCCATATTGACTATATGTGCTTTAAGGATATATATACAAACCAGACAACGATCCTTAAAGGCACTAACAAGGAGGCATTATGAAGATATTCGTTCGTGAACGCAACCGGTCCGAGGAAGGCACCAAGCGGCCGCGCTATCGCGTGGTTGGAGTGCAGGGCGGCGATCTGAAGATCTACGCCAAGCGTATTCGTCAATGCGAACTCAAGGCCCTGGAGGCCCACACCGGCGCCGAGATTGTTTATCTTGAGCGCGACGGCGAGGGCAAGGAAGGCAAGAAGAAGGGCTGCTAGCCCCTCTGCATAGCAACATTGATCCGATGGCCCCTGGAAACGGGCGGAATAACGGCGTCTCCCGCGCCGCCGTCCCGACCGGAGGCTTTCATGAGGCGCACAGCGCCTCTCCTCACTGAGAAAGGCCGGAAGCGGTGGGCTTCCGGCCTTGTCATTTGTTCTTCTCCGGCGGCTGGCCGCCCCGCTGGGGGGGGCTACCGACCACGGAATATTTTCTCGCCTAGTCCTTGTAGACGATGGTCCCCACATGCTCGCCGTCAAGGGCGGCGTGCAGGTGTTCGGGGTGGCGCAGGACGTCGATGATCTGGAACGACTTGAGGGTCTTGGCGTTCTTGAGGAAGGTCAGGACCGGACGCTCCACGATGAGGTCGTTGAGGTCCATCTTGAGCAGTTCGTCCACGTGGATCTTGTCGATAAACTTCAGGGTGTCACGGTCGCCCTTCTTGGGATCGCTCTCGTACAGCCCCTTCTCATCCTTGAGATAGATAAGCGATTTGGCGCCGATGTTCTCGGCCAGGAGACATGCGCCGCAGTCGGTCCGGTGGGGCGGAATGGAACCCAGTTCGGCCGGATGCTCGAAAAAGCCGTAGGGCGGCACGCCGGTGGTGATAGGCAGGTAGCCGAGCTGGCAGTACATGTGCAGCTGCTCCAGGTGGTCGCCGTGACCGATCATGGCTCCGCCGTGCTTGGCCAGCAGGACGGAGAGCATCTCGGCGTTCTGAGCCGAAACCTTGTCGCCCAGCTTGGAGAGGACGCCCGTGGGCATGCCCAGGTCAACGCCGATGTTGTAGACGTGACGGGCTCGCGTGCCGCCGCCGCACATAAGAAGAATTTTATGCTTTTCCTTGGCCTTGACCAGCTCTTCCAGGATCGGGAAAAGCGCTTTGGCACCCCGGTCCATGATGGACTGCCCGCCGATCTTGAGCACATTGACGTCCGGCTGCATGCGGAAATACTCCCCAGCCTCCGTCCGCTTCAACAGGTTCTTATCCACCAGGGACTCCCCCAGCAACGGAGTGTCTATGTGCAAACGGCCTTTTTCATCCTTCTCCCTTATCAACTTACCCATTGAATTCTCCTTGCATTGTCGGGGGTTATTTTCTTTCCCGGGATAATACCGACTCTTCCGTAAAAGGCAAAGGTATAATCACATGGAATCGGACCCGCGTCTACGCCGTTAGATTCAGCTTCCTGAAAAGATGCCACAACGCGATGCCCACGCCGAAGGCCCAGGCCAGATTGGCGGTCAGGGTGATGCCGAGCATGACCACGATGATGAACAGGTCCGTGCGCGCCCGCATATCCCGGACCGTCAGGGCGAGCTGGATGCCCGAAAAGATCAGCAACACGCCAAGCACCCCCATGGGCAGGAGGTGCAGCGCGTTGACCGAGCCCGGCCCGAAAAGAATGGCCAGAACGATGAAGGCCGCCCCGATGATCAGGTTGGCTCCGTTGGTCCGGGCCCCGAAGCGGTAGTGCGCGGCCAGCCCGCCCGCGCCGTGACACATGGGCATGCCGCCCACCAGCGCCGAGAACACGTTGGCCAGTCCCATGGAGATGCACACGGCGCGGTCCGTGACCTTGAGGCTTTCCTTGCCGAAATATTCATTGCTCAGGTCCCGGTAGGCAATGACCGCGTTGCCCACCGTCATGGAGACCTGCGGCAGAACCAGGGCGAAGAGCGCAAAGGAGAAATCAGCACCCGTGGGGAAACCAAAGGGCAGGATTTCCGGCAGATGGAACCCGAGGTCCACCCCGCCCAATTCGCGCCACGCTCCAAAGAGCGCCCCGGCCACGGCTCCGAAGCCCACGACCACCAGTCCGGCGGGATAGCGCTTGGAGTTGAGCAGCAACAGGGCCACGACCGCGAACCCCAAGCCGAAGATCAGGGACATGGGCACCGGCCCGATGGAAGAGATGGCCAAAAACGGCTCTGCCGCGCCCTGCATGGTCTGGAAGGGACTGGTGCCGATGACCATGCGCACGCCCTTGGACAACAGCAGCACACCGGTGGAGAGCTGCACGCCGCGCACAACCGCCCTGGGAACGACCCGGGCCACGAAGTCCACCAGCCCGGTGGCGCCGAGCACGAGCAGAAGCACGGCCAGCAGCATGCCCGAGGCCGTGACCACCTGGGCGGACAGGGCCATGCCCACGGCATAGGCTGAGACCACCTTCATTGGCTGTACCGCGATGGGGATGCCGTAATAGAGCCCGCCGATCACGTACATGAGCCCAACGGACAGGAACAGTCCGGTGGCGGACAGCCCGTTGATCATGATCAAGGCGAAGGAAAGCGGCAGCAGCGTGCCAAGGTCGCCAAGGGAACCGGCCCATTCCATCCTGTCGAAGCGCATGCGCATGTGTACATCCTGGCTTGATGTTGTGTCTTCATCCATACCCTCATTTGCAGGATGCCGACAATGATATTTAAAAAATTTGAATTACTTTCACCACTATCACGGCATGTTGCAACACAACTTTTCATTGAAAAAATATTGCTTATCCATTGATGAAATCTGGACAAGCTATTTCTGCACGATAATGCGAAAGGCGAACCCGGCCAATTTCCATAGATACCCTGGAACGACAGCTCCCGAACAGACGACACGGCCTCACCCATTTTACTGAGGCCCCATTGACTTCCCCCCGGGTTTCTAGGAGAATTCGCCACCGATTCCGGGCTTCCGCCCAATACTTGAGGAGCGCATTGTGAAAAAAGAGTCCATCAGCAAGCGGGACATGGCCCGGTACCAGCACCAGGCCAAGTCCATCATCGAGACCCTGCCGTTCATCACCGATTTCTACGGCAAGACCATCGTCATCAAATACGGCGGCAACGCCATGATCGACGAGGAGCTCAAGCGCGCCTTCGCCCTCAACGTCATCCTGCTCAAGTACATCGGCTTGAACCCGGTCATCGTACACGGCGGCGGGCCGCAGATCGGCAACATGCTCAAGGCACTGAACATCGAATCCCACTTCCGCGAAGGATACAGGGTCACCGATGACGCCACCATGGACGTGGTGGAGATGGTCCTGGTTGGCAAGGTCAACAAGGAGATCGTCAACCTGATCAATCTCAACGGCGGCAACGCCGTGGGCCTGTCCGGCAAGGACGGCATGCTGATAAAGGCCGAGCCCAAGGAACTCTCCATCGAAAAGAAGAACGCCCCGCCCGAGATCATCGACCTGGGCAAGGTGGGCGAGGTCAAGTCCGTGAACACCGCCCTGATCCGCTCACTGGTGGCAGAAAACTTCATCCCGGTCATCGCGCCCGTGGGCGTGGACGAAAACGGCGACACCTACAATATCAACGCCGACTCGGTTGCCGGAGCAGTGGCCGCCGCCCTGGGGGCCAAGCGCCTCTACCTGCTCACCGACGTGGCAGGGCTGCTGGACAAGGACGGCAGGCTGATCACCAGCCTGACCCACAAGGAAGCCTTCGAGTGCATCGACTCCGGGATCATCACCGGTGGCATGATCCCCAAGATCAAGTGCTGCATCGAGGCCGTGGGCGTGGTGGAAAAGGCGGCCATCATCGACGGCCGAGTGGAGAACTGTATCCTCCTGGAACTGTTCACCAAGTCAGGCATCGGAACCGAAGTGATCCAGGGCAGCGAGACGTATCACGACCCATACTAGCGACGCATCGGCCCACATCGACAAGACGGAACAAGCAACCCCCGACGACACGGAATCGCCATGACACGCATTGAATGGACCGACGACCTGAGCGTAGGACTCCCGGAGATTGATGAGCAGCACAAGGCGCTGTTCGCCCTTGCCAACGATCTGGTGGCGGGAATCGAGCGCGGCGAAGGGCAGACCGTGTTGCGCGACATACTGACCAGGCTGCGGGAGTACTGTTTTTTCCACTTTGACGAAGAAGAGACGTACATGCAGGACATCGGCTATCCCAAAGCGCGAGCGCATGCGGCCGAGCACGCCCTGCTCTCGGCCCGAGCCACGGCCCTGTCCAAACTTCTGGAGAACGGAGAGTCCATCCCCGCAGAGGGTGCGGCGGACTTCCTGGAGGCCTGGATATTCAGCCATGTTCTGAAGGAGGATGTAGCCCTCAAGCGCTACGCCGACGCGCAGGGATAAACACGCGCCAAACGGCTTGCCCAGAGCCCCCGCCTGCTGTAGCGTGACGCGCAAACAGCAAGGATACCCCACTATGAGCCACGGATTTTTCACCATCATCAGTCGCGCCGAATTCGAGACGCTGCTCAAGGACTTCCCGCCCCTGGAGGCGCAAACCGTTCCCCTTTCGCAGGCTGCGGGCCGAGTTCTCGCCGACGGCCTCACCCCTGCCCATGACTGGCCCCTTACCAACCGCTCCTGTATGGACGGCTACGCGGTCAACGCCCGTGACGTGTTCGGAGCGGGGGAATCCAACCCCGGCTACCTGGAATGCACGGCCCACCTGTCCATCAACGAGATGCCGGACATGACCATCCCGCCGGGCGAATGCGCACGTATCGCCACTGGCGGCGTCCTGCCCGAGGGCACCGACGCCGTGGTCATGATCGAACACACCCAGGAGATGGACGGCACCACAGTGGAAATCCGCAAATCCGTGGCCCCCGGCGAGAACGTCATGCAACGCGGCGAAGATGCCCGGGAAGGCAGGACGGCCCTGCCCGCCGGGACCGTCATCAGGCCGCAGGAAATCGGTCTGGCCGCAGCTCTCGGCTATGATGAACTCTCACTTTTCCGCCGTCCCCGGGTAGGCATTCTGTCCACGGGCGACGAACTCATCGAGGTACATGAGACCCCGGTGCCTGGCCAGGTCCGCGATGTGAACACCCACACCGTGGCCGCACTGGTGGAAGCCGCCGGTGGCGTGCCCACACCCTACGGTATCGTCAAGGACGATCTGGAGAGCCTGAGCCAAGCCCTCGACAGGGCCATCGACGAGAACGATCTCGTGCTCCTGTCCGGCGGCAGTTCCATCGGCGTGCGCGACCTCACCGTCCAGGCAGTGGAGACCATGGAGGGCTCGGAAATTCTGGCCCACGGCGTGGCGCTGAGCCCTGGCAAGCCGACCATCCTCGGGCGCGCCAAAGGCAAACCGGTTATGGGCCTGCCGGGCCAGGTGACCTCGGCCCTGGTGGTCATGCATGTGCTCGTGCTGCCCCTGGTCCGCCACATGCAGGGCGACGCGGCCGCCTTTGATCCCACCCGCCGCTGCCTGCGCAAGGCCGAACTGGCACGCAACGTCCCCTCCAAACCAGGCCGCGAGGACTACGTTCGTATCCGCCTTGAAGAGCAATCCGGCCAACCACCCCTGGCCCACCCGGTGCTGGGTAAGTCAGGCCTGCTGCGGACCATGATCCAGGCACAAGGGTTAGCCCCCATTCCGGCGGATTCGGAAGGACTCTACGAAGGACAGCTGATTGATGTATGGATCATTTAACAAAACGATATCATTTGTTTTTGATTCAAGAAGAAGCTGATCAAAAGATTTCTTCCTCGCCTTCGAGCTCGACGATCTTCCAGCCGTCGGCCCCGAGGGTGAGCACGAACACGGAATCCTCTTCGAGGTTGGTGTCGATGTCCGCGACCTGTACGCGGTAGGCCCCGAACACGCGGACCTTGGCGAACGCTCCATCCCGCTCGACCATCTCGAAGCCGAGCCCGGAGGGATCCACCTTGGCCGTCCGAAGGATATTGTACGTCCCGCGCTGGCGCTGAACCTCCTTGAACACCTCGAAACGGAAGTCGTTGCGGTCGCGAACGTCCTCGGCGAACAGCTCGGCGTAGTCGTCCGCCAGGGTCGTGTGCCGCACGTAAAAGACACGCAGCAGTTCGGCCAACGGTTCGGGGACGGCCTTGTCCGGATCCACGGGCGGCTTGGCCGGAGTGACCTGGGAACCGACATCCTTCCGATCGCCGGAATCTCCCGGATCGGCCATCAGCGCAAGGTAGAGCTTGATCTCGGAGACGGCGAGCTTCATTCGGGACGTGACATTCCCTTCGGGAAATACTGACTCCACGACTATGCGAAGGGACTTTGCCGGACGGCCCGGCAGGCGGATCACCTGCTCACCCGGTTCGTCCCGCAGCCAGAAACGTGTCTCGAAGCCGTCCGGGTAGACAACTCGCCCCGACCGGATTCGCCTGAACTCATCGAACTTGCCTTCGCCCTGGTGGCCGTTGAAGATCCCGATTCGGGTGACGCGCGTGGGGATGACGAAGGACAGGTCGACCCACTGCCCCACCCCGGCTCCGATTCCGCCGCCGACCCACGCCGTGGAAGGATCGCCGTCCAGCAGATTTTCCGGGGCGTAGGGCAGACCGAAGTCCACCTTCACGCTGGAGACCTTGACCGTAACATCGAGTGCGACGGCCCGGCAGGGCATCAAGCACAGGGCCAGGAGAACAAGGACGGACAGGACCGGAATGACACGAAGCATGCGCATGGCCGGACCCTAGCACAACTCCGAACGGGACGCCTCCCCCGTTGGGCTACAAAATTCCGCCACAACACCTTCCCGCCGTTTCCGGACCTACCCAGTCTGACTGCGTTGTCAAAATGAATGCGAACATGGTCATGACCATTTCTACAATTCCCGTTTGTCTCGCCGATTGAAACAATTCTCCGAACTCGCAAAGAAAATTTCGTAACAAACAGTCTAACGCCATTGGCTCGGACCGGTAATTGCCGTAGAGGTTGTGAATCCGATACCATACTGCGAGGTAGCCATGCCCATCCTGAACTGGAAGCGATCATACGAAGTCGGCCACGACAAACTCGACGGCGAACACCGCAAGCTCATCGAAATGATCAACAGAGCCTATGACGCCGCACAGGAGGACCCGGACGAAACGATCCTGGCCCAACTGTCCGTGGACATGAACCGTTACGCCCTCTCCCACTTCGCCACCGAAGAAGAGCTCATGCACAGCTACTCCTACCCGGAGAAGGAGTCGCACATAGCCATGCACGAGAATTTCAGGGAGAAGGCCGACGCCTGCGGCCGCCCAGATGCCGACACCATCGCAATCCTCCGCTATCTCTCGAATTGGCTCAAGGGACATATCCCGGGAACCGACAAAAAACTCGCCCGCTTTCTCCGCGAAAAGAACATCCGGTAATCCTGCAGGGGGCCGCCTCCGCCACACGCGTCGCCCCCCCACCCGCTTGCCTGTCACCCCGGCCTTTCTCCGCCCCTTCCCGCAGGAAGCGGCTTCCCCGCGCTTGCGAATCTCCCTTATTAATCCTTCCTCAGTCACGCCTATGCGATCTTTCGTGACACGGTTGCCTTTTTTTTGCCGCAGGCGCTAAAGGGAGCGGTATGGGAGGTGGAGAGTCCGCCTCAGCCCGATCAAACAGAAAGACATCATCTTGGTTTTACAGGATATACTTATGTCATTTCAAACCAACCCCTCTGACGAAAGCAGGGAAGGCGCACCATGATAACACGCAGAAATTTCCTCCTTACCAGCGCCAGGGCACTGGCTTTGGCGCCCTTCCTCCGGGCCATCCCGGCCCGAGCCTCAAACCTGGACCACCTCGCCCTTGCCGGTCCGCCCGCCCCGTTGAGCCTGCCTCTGGCCCGGCTGGCCCAACACCCCGGATCATCCACGCGGATTCCCCATCTGGAGATGAAGCAGTGGCGCAATCCGGACATCATGCGCGCGTGGATGGTCTCGGGCGAGGTCCAGGTGGCGGCCACTCCGGCGAATGCGGCGGCCATGCTCTACAACAAGGGGCTGCCCGTACGCCTGATGGACGTAAACAACGGCGGCATCCTGAGCATCCTGACCCGCGATCCGGAAATCAACCGCTTCACGGACCTCAAGGGAAAAAAGGCGCTGCTTTTCTATCGCGGCGACATCCCGGACATAATCGTCCGCTTCCTGGCCGCCAAACAGGGCATGAACCCTGACAAGGACATGGCCCTGTCCTATGTGGGCTCCCCGTTCGAAGGATTGCAGATGCTGCTCTCCGGACGAGCCGATACGGCGCTCCTGCCCGAGCCCGCGGCCACCGCCGCCGAACTCAAGGCCAAGTCCAAGGGGATGGCACTCAAGCGCATCATGCTCCAGGACATCTGGGAGGAAGTGACCGGCAAGTCCCTGTTCATGCCCGTTGGTGGCACCATGTGCCAGGCCTCACTTGCCGAAGAGCACCCGGACGTCGCCAAATCGATGCAGGACGGGATCGGCGAGGCCGTGGAATGGATCAACGGCCATCCAGGCGAGGCAGCCAGCCAGTTCGCCGGAATGTTCGGCCTCAAGGCCCCGGTGCTGCAACAATCCCTGGAGCGGTTCCCCCTGCGCAGATCCCCGGCGGCTGAAGCCAGGGAGGAAATGGAATTCTATTACTCCGCGTTGATGGAGACGGCACCCAGACTGACCGGCGGCAAGCTGCCGGACGAGGCCTTTTATCTGGGCTGACCAACGGAGGCGGCCGTGAAGCTGCGCGAAGAAAGCCCATGGCGCGGGTGGCGCAACGCCTGGCGGCCCGCATCGGGGATAACTGTATTTGTCGTCCTGTGGTGGCTGGGGAGCGCGTGGTACGGGCCGTTTATCCTCCCTTCCCCCCTGGAGGCCTGTGCGGCGCTCTGGCGGCTCACCGTGGGCGGGGAAGCGCTCAGGGCCGCGCTCCTGACCTCGGAGCGCGCCCTGGGCGGATTCGCCATCGCAGGGCTGGCCGGAAGCGGAATCGGCATTCTCGCCGGACTCCGGCCGGGCCTGGCCCAGGCCCTCAAGCCCGTCACCTCGATACTCCTGGGCATCCCGCCCATCGCCTGGATCGTCCTTGCCATGCTCTGGTTCGGAACCACCGGTCTCACCCCGCTGTTCACCGTGGTGGTGACCACCCTGCCCATCACCTTTGCCGTGGCCGTTGAAGGCGCGCGCACCCGCGACGCCGGGCTTGAGGAAATGGCCCGCTCCTTCAAGGCGGACCGGTTGACGCTCCTGTGGGACGTGCACCTGCCGCACATCCTCTCCTATCTCTTCCCGGGCTGGATCACCGCCCTGGGACTGGCCTGGAAAGTCGCGGTCATGGCCGAATTGCTGGCCTCGGCGGACGGCATCGGGGCGAACCTTGCCCTGGCCCGCATCAACATGGACACGGCGGAGGCCTTTGCCTGGATCATCGCCGTGGTCGTCCTGCTCCTGGCCGTGGAGATGCTGCTGCTCCAACCGCTGCAACAGCGCATTGAGCCATGGCGACGTAACGCCTCGGCCTGACACGATGACCGCCATGCTGACCTGGAACGAAGTCTCACATGACTACGGCGCGGGCCCGGTGCTCGCGGACGTAAGCCTGCGCGTGGAGCCCGGCGAGGTCCTGACCCTGGCCGGACGCTCCGGGTGCGGCAAGACCTCCCTGCTGCACATGGCGGCAGGGCTGCTCACGCCCTCGTCAGGAAGGGTGGAGAACCGCTTTTCTCGCACCGTCTGCGTGTTTCAGGACCCCCGACTGCTGCCGTGGCGAAGGGCGCTGGACAACATCGCCTTCGGGCTCAAGGCACAGGGCGTGGCCAAGTTGGAGCGGCAGGAAGCTGCGCGCACCCTGGCCGGGCGAATGGGACTGAGCCCCAGGGACCTGACCAAATTCCCCCACCAACTGAGCGGAGGCATGCGCCAGCGTGTCTCCCTGGCAAGGGCGTTGGCGGTGAAGCCGGACCTGCTCCTGCTGGACGAACCGTTCAGTGCCCTGGACGTGGGACTGCGGCGAGAACTGCAGGACCTGGTTCTGACCCGCATTGTAGAGGATGGGCTTGCCGCCGTTTTCGTCTCCCACGATCTCGCCGAGGCCGTGCGCGTCAGCCGCCGCATTGTAATCCTGGCCCCCGGACCGGGCCGCGTTGTGCACGAACAGACAGCCACAGCCCCCCTGACGTCAAGGGACGACAATTTCATTCGCCAACGAACGGCGGCACTGCTGGCGGCTCCAGCGGTGGACTCGGCCCTGCGCAACGGAGGGCCCCCGCCCTCCCCGCCGCGGAAACCAACGGCCTGTCCGGCCCACACATACGAGGTGAAGATGAAGGATTTCAGACCGGTTCAATTGCCAGAAACCAAGCTGGCCACGGACATGGCCGGGCGCAAGGCCCTGGTCGGGACGCAGATAGGCAAGGTGTTCGGCTACAATCCCATGGTCACCGCGCTGCTCTTCTGCCTGGCCCCGGACAAGATCGGCGGATTGGGCATGCCGCCCATGCCGCCCGAGCGCATGCTGGCGGACGACGCCTACCTCTCCCTGCCGGTCCTCGGCGTCATGGGCGGCGACTTCGGCGGCGGCAAGGCCACCTTCGACAGGGAGGCCGTACTCCGGCACGGGATAGACCTGATCCTTTCGCTGACCCTCTTCTCCCTGGACGAGATAGAGGTGCGGGCCGCCGACGCGCTCCAACGGGAATTGAACATCCCGGTACTCATCTACGACGGCAGCCTGGATCGCACCGGCGACGTGCTGCGGCGGGTGGGCGAGCTGATCGGCGTCCCGGACCGGGGCAATGAATTGGCCGCCTATTTCGAGAAGAAATTCTTCGCCATCCAGGACACGCTGGCCCGGATTCCGCGCGGGGAGCGGCGCACGGTCTACTACGCGCAGTCGCCAACGGGCCTGCTCACGGAGCCGCGCAAGTCCCGCCACGGTGAGATCATCGACTTCGCCGGAGGGATCAACGTGGCCGAGGTGCACGAACAGCGGGGCTGCGGCAAGACGCCCGTGAGCGCCGACGACCTGGCCCGCTGGAACCCGGATGTGATCATCATGCTCTCGGACGAGGGCAAATCACCGCAGCGCCTCTACATGCGCGCCGCTACGGACCCCTTCTGGTCCTCGCTCAAGGCGGTGAAAAGCGGAGCGGTGTACGAACCGCCGGGCGGCATGTACAACTGGTTCGACAGGCCCCCTTCCGTGAACCGGCTCATGGGCCTCATCTGGCTGAGCAATCTGCTCTATCCCGAGTGGTTCGGCTGGGACCTGGTCAAGGAGGCCAGGGAATTCTACCGGCTCTTCTATCGCATGGAACTGGGCCCCAAACAGGTGGAGACCCTGGTGGGCGCGGCCATGCCACGGGCAGCCAACTAGCCGTCCACAAGAGGAAAAACCACGAGGCTTAGCGAAGCCCCTAGAAACTGGGCGGGGTGTTGATCCAGATCACCCGGGTAACGGTGGTGCCGGGGTTGCGGTAGCCGTGCTCCCGCTCGGATCGGAAAAGAAAGGAATCGCCGGGACCGAGCAGATACTTTTCCCCGTCCAGGGTCAGCTCCAGCTCGCCCTCCAGCACATAGCCGAGATCCTCGCCCTCGTGGGCGTACTCGCCGTCGGTGTGTCCGCCGGGGTGAACGATGTGGATGTTGGCCTGCAACAGGCTGTCGGGATTGTGCGGGGCCAGGGCCTCCAGCACGATGTCGGTCCCGGACCGGACATTGGAGAACTCCTGGACCGGACGCTCGCCCGCCCGGCTGATGACCTCGGAATCATCCAACTGATCGAACAGGGCGGCGGCGGACAACTCAAGCGCCTTGGCAATGCGGTGCAGGGTCTTGAGGGAAGGATTTGCCTTGCCATGTTCGATCTTCGACAGCATGCTCTCCGAGCACTGCGCGGCCTCGGCAAGGTCGGCCAGGCGCATCCCCTTCATGATCCGGCGGTGCCGGATGCGGACCCCCAGACTGTTGTCTCGCTCACTCATGTCGTTCTCTCCATTGCTTGCTTCATAGCTTAACAACATCTTGAAGACTATTCAAGTCCAGAAGCCCGATATACAAATCTGCGAAATACAGTTTTGTTATTATACTGATTTTATTTATTTTTACAAATTCAAGTCACTTGAACAAAGTTGTACAAACTTGTGGCCATGGGTGACATTATTGTTAATATCAGCCGCGATAACCAATCCTGATTACACTATAACCCCTTCTTTTACCAACTAAAACATAAACTGGCACGACGGTAGCATTAACAGTATTCAAGTAGCTTGAAAATGAATCCAGCAACTGGAGCAAAGCGTGTTACGCACCAATTCATTATGTAAGTCATTCGGCGCCATTCGCGCCACTCAGAAAGTGGACCTCCATGTCAAGAAGGACACTGTCCACTCCATTATCGGCCCCAACGGCGCTGGCAAGACCACCCTGTTCAACCTATTGGCCGGGGTCTTTCCGCCCACCTCGGGCACGGTGATCTTCAAGGACGAGGACGTCTCGGGCAATACCGTCAACGAACGGTGCGCCCTGGGCGTCGGTCGCTCCTTCCAGGTCACCAGCATCTTCCCGGAGCTGACCGTGGCCGAGAACGTCAGGCTTGCCTGCCAGGCCAAGACCGGACTGGGCCGCTCCCTGTTCAAGCTGGCCTCCCGCAGCCGGGAGGTCAACGACAAGGCCGACTCCATCCTGGAGTTCATGGGCATCCTCCACCTGCGCGACGAGGCCGCCGGGACCATCTCCTACGGCAGCCAGCGCTCCCTGGACGTGGCCATCGCCATCGGCACCGAGCCCGACCTGCTGCTCCTGGACGAACCCACCAGCGGCATGAGCCCGGACGACACCGTGCGCATGATCGAGCTCATCCACCGCCTGGCCGAGCGCTACACCATCGTGCTCATCGAGCACCACATGAACGTGGTCATGTCCATCTCGGACACCATCAGCGTGCTGCACATGGGCGAACTCATCGCCGAAGGCACGCCCGAGGAAATCCAGAACAACGACCTGGTCAGAAAGGCCTATCTCGGAGAGTCCACATGGTAACCGAATCCCGGCGTCTGCTGGATGTCGAAAACATCCACTCCTATTACGGCAAGAGCCACATCGTGCAGGGCCTCTCCTTTTCCGTGGACCAGGGGGAATGCTTCACCTTCCTGGGCCGCAACGGCGCAGGCAAGACCACGACCCTGAGAACACTCATGGGGCTGGTGACGCCTGCGAAAGGAAGCATCAAACTGAACGGCGCGGAAACCGCGGGCCTGAAGCCGTACCAGATCGCCCGCCTGGGCCTGGGCTATGTCCCGGAAGAGCGTCAGATATTTTCAGCCCTGTCCGTGGAGGAGAACCTGCTCATCGCGGAGCGCAAGGACGCGGACTGGCCGCTTGAGCGCATCTACGAGCTCTTCCCCAGGCTGGAGGAGCGCAAGCGAAACATGGGCAACGAGCTGAGCGGCGGCGAACAGCAGATGCTGGCCATCGCCCGCGCCCTGATGACCGGCCCGGGACTCCTGCTCCTGGACGAGCCCACCGAAGGGCTGGCCCCGCTTATCGTGGACATGCTGCTTTCAACCATCGAGCTGATCAAACGCGAGGGGATGACCATCATCCTCGTTGAACAAAACGTCAACGCGACCCTGCGGGTTACCGACCACTACTGCATCCTGCAGCAGGGAGTCTCGGTCTTCCAGGGGAGCTGCGAGGAGTTCAAGTCCCGGCCTGAACTCAAGGAAAAATATCTTGGAGTGTAGCCGTCCGCCATTGAGTCGTTGGCAACGGCGCGAGAGAGAGGAATCAAACATTCAATGCACCCATCGGTAGGAGGGTTACGACAATGAGCAAGAAAATGAACCGCAGAGACTTTATCAAATCCACCGGCGCGGCCGCGGCCGCTGCCTGCCTGGCCACGGGCGGCATGCTGCTGCCCAAGACCGCCGCCGCTTCCGGCGACTCCGTCAAGTTGTTCCTGGGCGCCACCCTGTCCGGGGCCTACGCATCGTCCGGCATGTACATCTCCCGAGGCATGCAGCTGGCCATCCAGAACTATGGCGGCTCTGTCCTGGGCAGGCCCATCGAGCTGATCGAGCGCGACACCCCGAACCCGGCGGAAGGCGTGCGCAAGGCCCAGGAGGCCGTGGAACGTCTGGGCTGCAACTTCATCACCATCGCGCCCAGCTCATCCACCATCCTGGCCGTTTCCGAATACACCAAGAAGAAGGGCGCGGTGCTCTTCGGCCACGGCGGCTCGGACAAGATCACCGGCTCCGCCTGCAACCGCTCCACCTTCCGCTGGCAGGTGCCCACCTGGGGCGCCATCCGCGAAGTCGTGCCCAGAGTCATCAAGGAATACAACGCCAAGACCTTCTACACCATCACGCCCAAGTACGTGTTCGGCGAGGACCTGCTGCGTAACACCCAGGAAGTGCTGGACGCCAAGGGCCTCAAGCTGCTGGGCAACTCCTTCCACAGCCTGGGCGAGTCCGACTTCAGCTCCCACATCACCAAGGCCATGGCCTCCGGCGCGGACTGCGTGCTCTTCCTCAACTTCGGCGGCGACACGGTCAACGCCCTCAAGCAGGCCCACAACTTCGGCCTCAAGCAGGTCTCCAAGATCGCCTGCGCCTGGGGCTCCGGCATCACCCAGATGAAGGCCATCGGCCCCGAGATCCTGGAAGGCGTCATCTGGGGCCTCCAGTACTTCTACAAGATCGACTCCCCGGCCAACAAGACCTTCGTCTCGACCTTCAAAACCAAGTACGACGAGATGCCCCCCTACGTTTCGGCCCAGACCTACGCCTCGACCATGACCCTGCTGGCCGCCATCGAAAAGGCGGGCACCGACGATCCCTCCAAGGTCATCGCCACCCTGGAAGACCTCCAGTACGACGGCCTGACCGGTAAGGAAGTATACCGCGCCTGCGACCACCAGTGCATCAAGCCGTACTTCTCGGTCCGCTGCAAGGCTCCCTCCGCCATGAAGACCCCCGAGGACTTCGCCGACATCATCGGCAGCTCAATCAACTTCCAGGAATGCGGCCTCAACGGTTGCTCCATGGGCTAACCCCGCAAGACGACGCCCGGCCCCACCCGACGGGGCCGGGCCCGTCAGACAGGAATTTTCAATGACCAACCTCATCGTGCTGCAAGTGTTCAACGGCCTGGTTCTGGGCATGATCTACGTCATGCTGGCCATGGGCCTGACCATCGTGTGGGGGATGATGGACATCATCAACTTCGCGCACGGCCTCTTCTACGCCCTGGGCGCGTACTTCGCCTACACCTACGTCCAGGTCACCGGGGACTTCTGGTCCGCCCTGATCGTGGTCCCACTGGCCACGGCCGTGGTGGGCATGGTCCTGGAGCGCACCCTGCTCAGACGGCTCTACGGCCAGAACATTCTCTACCAGATACTGATGACCTTCGGCCTGGCCCTCATCGGGCGCGAGCTGCTCATCCTGGTCTACGGCCCGGTGGGCAAGAGCTTCTCCATGCCCGCGGCACTGGTGGGCGTGGTCAAGATCGGCACCCTCTTCTTCCCGATCTACCGTGTCTTCATCTTCTTCCTGGTCATCGCCCTGGCCGCGCTCATGTGGCTGTTCATCGAGAAGACGCGATACGGCTCCATCATCCGGGCGGGCACAGAGAACTCCGACATGGTCAGTTGCCTCGGTATCAACGTCTCCCTGGTCTTTACCCTGATCTTCGGCCTGGCCCAGGCCATCGCCGGACTCGGCGGGGTGCTCGCCGCCCCCATGCGCGGGGTGGAGCCCTTCATGGGCGACCTTATCCTCGGCATCTGCTTCGCGGTGGTGGTCATCGGCGGCATGGGCAGCTTCTTCGGGGCCATCGTCGGCGGTCTCATCGTCGGCCTCTCCCAAAGCCTCATTACCCTGGTCCTGCCCAGCGCCTCGGTCATCATCGTTTTCATCGTTATGGCCGTCATCCTGCTCGTCCGTCCCCGTGGACTCATGGGAATAAGGGATTAACATGTTTACATTCTTCGAATCCGACCCGCTGCCCAAGGCAGCACCCCGCCAGACCGTGCTCTCGCGCTGGGGCATGCTCCTGGGCGTAGCCGCGGCACTGGTGGCCCTACCCCTGATCCTGCCCTACTACGCCCTGGGCACCGAGATCGTGCTCTTCGCCCTGGCCGCCGTGGCTTTCGACCTCTGCCTCGGCTTCACTGGCGTGATGATGTTCTGCCAGGCGTCCTTCTTCGGCACCGGGGTCTACGTCACCTCGCTCACCCTGCTGCACGTGTCCCAGAACCTGTTCGTGGCCGTCTTCTTCGGCGTGGCGGCGGCCTCGGCCCTGTCCCTGCTCTTCGGCTGGCTGGCGTCCTCCCGCTCCGGGAGCTACTCGGTCCTGCTGACCCTGGCCTTCAACGAGTGCATCTACTTCGTCGCCTACCAGTGGAGTTCGCTGACCGGCGGCGACGACGGCCTGACCGGCATCCCGCGGCCCGACCTGACCATCCCCGGCGTCATGAACCTGAGCATCCAGTCCTCGCTGGCTTACTACGTGTTCGTGGCCGTGGTCTTCCTGGCCTGCTTCGCCATCATCCGACGCATCACCCTCTCGCCCTTCGGCGCGGTGCTCAAGGGCATCCGCGAGAACGAAAACCGGGCCAAGGCCATCGGCTACAACGTCCGGCTCTACAAGGTCGCCGTCTTCGTCATCGGCGGCATGTTCATGGGACTGGCGGGAAGTCTGTACTGCATGCACATCAATTTCGCCCACATCCACAACGTCCACTTCGAGACCTCGGGCAACATCGTGATGATGGTCCTCATCGGCGGCATGGGCACCCTTGTCGGGCCCTTCATCGGCTCGTTCCTGATCATGGTCGCCTCGGAGTTCGCCAGCACCCTGTGGGACCGCTGGCTGATCATCCAGGGCGTGGTCTTCATCCTCTTCGTGCTCTTCGCCCGGGGCGGCATCTGGGGCATCGTGGAATCCGTGAAAGAACGGTTCTCGGCCAAGGCCAAAACCGACCCCACCCCGGAACCCCAGGCCGAAACAGGCGAACAGCAGCCAGGCGTGTCCCTGCCCGGCCCCCACTAAGCGACAACCAACCAACAACAAGGAAAAGACATATGTTCCAACAGTATTGCGATCTTGCCGAGGAGCTTCGGGAAGACGTCACCAGGCTGGCGAGCGAACTGATCCGGATTCCCAGCATCAGCGGCACCGAAGCCGCCCTGGCCGACTTCCTCACGCAGACCCTGCGCGGCCTGGGCTACGACGAGGTCTTTACCGACAAGATCGGCAACGTCGTCGGCATCATCAAGGGCGACGGCACCGGCCCCTCGGTCATGTTCAACTCGCACATGGACCACGTGGACCCGGGCGAAGAGTCCCTCTGGGAATACGCCCCCTACGGCGGGGAGGTGGCCGGAGGCTTCGTCCACGGCCGCGCCGCCAGCGACGTCAAGGCCGGCATGGCCGCCCAGATATACGCCGGGCACATCCTCAAGCGGTGCGGCGCGCCCCTCAAGGGCGACTTCATCTTCATGGGAGTGGTTCAGGAGGAGCCCGCCGAGATGTTCGGCATGCGCCACTTCTGCGACGTGACCATGCCCGAGCGCGGCATTGATTTCGACCTCATGGTCAGCTCCGAGGCCACCGATCTCGATCTCTTCCTGGGCCACCGGGGCCGGGCCGAGATCGAGGTGACCACCATCGGCCGCACCAGCCACGGCAGCGCGCCCTGGCGCGGCGTCAACGCGGTCTACAAGATGATACCCGTGCTGGAGCGTGTGCAGCAACTGGCCGAGACTCTGCCCGAGGACCCGTTCCTGGGCAAGGCCACCTGCACCCTGACCCGCATCAACTGCTGGCCCGGCGAGCTGTCCATCACCCCGGACAAGTGCGTGGTCTCCCTGGACCGCCGCCTGGTCCGCGACGAGACCAAGGAAGACGCCATGGGCCAGATCCAGGCCATTCTCGACGACCTCGCCGCCTCGGACCCCGAGTTCAAGGCCGAGGTGAAGCTGCGCACCGTGCAGGAGACCTCCTACACCGGCGTCAGCGCCGAGTGTGAGAAGTACATGCACGCCTGGGCCATCGAAGAAAACGACCCCCTGGTGGACAAGTGCGTGGCCGCGCTCAAGGCCATCGGCCAGAACCCCGGCTTCGGCAAGTGGGACTTCGGCACGGACGCCAGCTACGTCACCGGCGTACTGGGCATCCCGACCATCGGCTACTCCCCCATGGAGGAGCACTACGCCCACACGCCCAAGGACCGCTGCGACATCAACAAGCTCATCAAGGCCACGGCGGGCAACGCAGCCATCGCCCACTCCGTCGCCTCCTAACACAATACCAACAAAGAGGATTCTCTCATGTCCGAAACCTACGACAACGACCGCTCCTACGTCCTCCATTCCTGGTCCGTCCAGGGCAAGCTCTCCCCTAAGGTCATCACCAAGGGCGAAGGCGTCTTCTTCTGGGATGAAAACGGCAAGCGCTACTACGACATGGGCGCGCAGCTGGTGAACCTGAACATCGGCCACCAGCACCCCAAGGTCGTCCAGGCCATCAAGGACCAGGCCGACAAGCTCGCATACGTGGCCCCGCAGTTCGCCGAGGAGATGCGCGGCAAGCTGGCCAAACGCATCATCGGCCTGCTCCCCGAGGAGTTCGGCAAGTGCTTCTTCACCCTGGCCGGCGCCGACGCCAACGAGAATGCCCTCAAAATCGCCCGCGCCTACACCGGCAAGAGCAAGATCGTGGCCCGCTACCGCTCCTACCACGGGGCCACCTACGGCGCCATCGCCCTGACCGGCGACCCGCGCCGCCCGCCCGTGGAACCGGCCATGCCCGGCGTGGTCCGCGCCTTCGACCCCTATTGCTACCGCTGCACCTTCGGCCAGAAGCAGGAGTCCTGCAACATGGAGTGCGCCGAGCACATCCGCGAGATCATCCAGTTCGAGAACCCGGACACCGTGGCCGCCGTGTTCATGGAGTCCATCACCGGCTCCAACGGCATCTTCCCGCCGCCCAAGGGCTACATGGAGCGCGTCCGCGAAATCTGCGACGAATTCAACGTGCTGCTCATCTGCGACGAAGTCATGACCGGCTTCGGCCGCACCGGCAAGTGGTTCGGTTTCCAGAACTTCGACATCGTCCCGGACATCATCACCATGGCCAAGGGCGTCAACTCCGGTTACGTGCCCCTGGGCGTGGTCGCGGTGAACGAAAAGATCGCCAAGTTCTTTGACGATACCATGCTCTACTGCGGCCTGACTTACTCCGGCCACCCGGTCTCCTGCGCCGCGGCCCTGGCCTGTATCGACGCCTACGAAGAGGAAGGCCACATCGACAACGCCGCCGCGCTGGCCGCACCCTTTGCCGCCAAGCTGGACGCGCTCAAGGAGAAGTACGAGCTGGTGGGCGATGTCCGCTCCATCGGCCTGTTCGGTGTGGTGGAGATGGTCAAGGATCGCGAGACCCGCGAGCCCCTGACCCCCTGGAACGGCGCTCCCGGCCCCATGGCCGAGATCTCCAAGCGGTTCGACGAGAAGGGCATCTCCGCCTTTGTCCGCTGGAACTACATCTTCCTGACTCCGCCGGTCATCATCAGCGAGGCCGAGCTGAACGAGGCCATGGCCATCATCGACGACTGCATCGGCGGGGCCCAGAAGGCCATCCTTGGCAAGTAGGGAGGAACCATGAGCGTCACCTACTTCCAATCCCCCTCCCGCCTGGTCACCGGAGCCGGGGCAGTGGCCCACGCAGGGCCAGAGGCCGCCCGCTTCGGCAGCAAGGCGCTGGTCGTCACCGGTCGCAGCTCCTCCAAGAAATCCGGCGCGCTGGACAAGGTCGTCGAGTCCCTGGAGAGCGCGGGCGTGACCCCGGTGCTCTTCAACCAGGTGCCGTCCGACCCGGACGTGCCCACCGTGGAAAACGGCGCGGCAATGGCCCGGACCGAGGGCTGCGACGTGATCGTGGCCCTCGGCGGCGGCAGCCCCCTGGATGCGGCCAAGGGCATCTCCCTGCTCCTGGGCAACCCCGGCAGGATCGTGGACTACGAGTTCAAGCAGCCGGAAAAGGCAGGCCCGCCCATCGTGGCCATCCCGACCACCGCCGGTACCGGCAGCGAGATCACCCGGTTCACGGTCATCACCGACACCGAGCGCACGGTGAAGATGCTCATCCAGGGACCGGGGCTCATTCCCACGGTCTCCATCCTGGACCCTGAGCTGACCTACACCATGCCCGCGGACTTCACGGCGGCCACGGGCATGGATGCCCTGACCCACGCCATGGAAGCCTACCTCTCGACCCTTGGCACGCCGCTGACGGACATCCACGCCCTGGCCGCCATCGAACTCATCGCCGAGGCCCTGGTCCCGGCTACCCTCAACGGCGCCAACGCCGAGGCCCGGGAGAAGATGCTCCTGGGCCAGATGGAGGCGGGCTACGCCTTCGGCAACGCCTCGGTGGGTCTGGTTCACGCCATGTCCCGCCCCCTGGGCGCGCACTTCGGCATCCCCCACGGCAAGGCCAACGCCATGCTCCTGGCCCCGGTCATGGAGTACAACCGCGCGGCCGCGCCCGAGCGCTTCGTCCGCCTGGCCAAAGCCCTGGGCGAAAACGTCGAGGGGCTGAGCGTCCGCGAGGCGGGCTACGCCGCCGTGGAAACGCTCTACACCCTGTTCGAGGAGACCGGTCTGCCCGCCAAGCTCGGCGAATACGGCGTGACCGAGGCCGACCTGGACAAACTCACCGAAGACGCCGCCGCCAGCGGCAGTTGCGCCTTCAACCCGCGCGTCCCGGACAAGGACGCCATCCGCACCATCTACGCGGCAATACTCTAAACCCATCTGCCCGCCCCGGCCATCCGCGCCGGGGCGGGCCCTTCCCTTCCCCTCCTTCCTCCTTTCTCCTTTCTCGTCGCAATTCGTTCTCCCGTTATGTGACGATTTGTTACATTTCTCCCCGCGCTCTTGAGACGGGCTTGATAAGCGTGCTAGCTTTTCGAACTCCCAACTCTTGGAGGTTCATGATGGGAAATGAAACGAAAATAAGCAGATACGTAGATCAGGCCGAACTGGCGACCTTTCTGCGCGACCTGGCGGACGCGGTTGAGAGCGGCGGGAAGGACGAGTTCGCCTGTGTTGACGAGTTCAGCAAACTCAAAATTTCAATCAAGAACGAATTCGGCCAGCTCGCCCTCAAGGCCAAGTTCAAGAGCGCTTTGCCGTGCGACGAACCCGGCGCGAAAACGGGCTCCGGCGAACCGGCCAAACCCAAATACAAGCAAATCAAGAAGCGGATGCGCTCGAGCTTCAAGATGCTCGTCAAACTCATCCACGAAGGAGAGGCTCCGCCCGAGGAGGCCGTACGCTCCTTCCTGGAGGACTCCGCGCTCATGGTCACCTACCCCGGCTATGGCGACGAGTACTACGAGAGCTATTCCCAGGCGTGCGAGGCCTTCAAGGACGCCTTCGAGTCAGGCGATGTGGACAGGATGCACGAGACCATCGACGTCATCGTCCACGAAAAAAGCCGCTGCCACGCCAAGTACGACTGAAACACCCGACCCGAACGGATACGCATGAAACTGATCAAGAACGAAAAGACCGTCGAAGGCCAGGCATTCCGGGAGGCGGCGGTCGAGGAAATCACCGACGACGACAAGGCCCGGTTCTTCCGTGTGGTCTCCGTGGACCTGGAGCCGTGGCAGATCGAGCAGGTGGTCACGCCCACCGATATCCATGTCCGGCAGGAATCCCTGTTGGCCGTGCACTGGCACCCGGAGTTCGTGCCCATGGAGCACATCCGCAAGCGGGTGGACGCCATGTTCCCCAACCGCAGGGACGAACTGCTCATCCCCACCCAGCACAACGTGCTCATGAGCTGGGGCAACCACTCCGGCGTGGAGGTGGACTGCTTCTCCAGCGGCTTCAACCGCAAGGTCCAGCTCCTGCTCCACTTCACCAACGACAAGGTCCGCGACGCAGGCGTGCTCAAATCCATGCTCGCCCACACCTTCAAGTACCGCTCCGGCCAGCTCTTCGAATTCATGGACACCATCACCAAGCCGGACGCGGAGCGTATCGGCAGGGCTGCCAGGGCAACGGGCGCGGACGCCGCGCTCATTGACTTCGTCCGCGTCAACGTGGCGAAAATCCAGCAGCTCCTGGACGACAACTGGACCGAGGTGCCCCGGATTTCGGTCAAGAACAAGCTGCTGCGCAACTGGTTCGACACCATGCGCCAGGACCTGGGCGACAACACCGTGGACCGCATCCAGGCCTACCTCAAGGCGGTCAAGACGCTGGTCAAGGAAGGCTTCAACCTCTCCTTCTTCTACCGGGCCAGCGAGATCATCGAAGAGGTGCGGGGGCTGGGCGGCTGCGTGGTCATCCCACACCCCGAGCAGTTCTGGCCCATCCTGCTCCGCAACTACGACGTGGACGGCATCGAAGTCTGGAATCCGCAGTCACTGGAATACACCGAGTTTCTCATCTCTGTGGTCAACGAGCAGAACGAGCGCCGCCGCCACTCGGAGCGCGACATGCTCGTCTTCATGGGCGACGACTGCCACATGGGCGAGAAGACCAAGCCCCTGGACCAGCAGGACGAGGAAAAGGCCGCACGGGAGATCGGCTACCAGCCCGCATGGGACGACCTCTCCATCCGCAAGAAACTCATCCTCAACCACATGGGCCGCAAGGCCACCATCAAGGAATACACAGAGCGCCTGGCAGGCTAGGCGCCCATGGAGAACCCACCGATGTCCGAAGAAAAGTTCGTGTTCGATTCACTCCAGGACACCGACACCATCAAGGATTTCCTCGTCTCGCTGACCGACGGTTTCGAGAGGGAGAGCATCACCCTGTCCACCAACGGCGACACCATCGAGTTGAACCCCAACGGGCTACTCAGCTTCACGGTCAAGGCCAAGCGCAAGGGCGCGGAGAACAAGTTGTCCATCAAGATCAGTTGGAAGGACGCCGCCGGGGAAAAACCCGCGGAGGAAGCCTCCCTGAAGGTGAGTTGACCGCCATGATCACCTTCGAAGGACTGGACGAGAACTTCAAGTTCATCGTTCTCGAGGTGGAGAACCAGGCGCGGGCCACCCGCGATTTCATGGACGCTCCATCCCGAAAACGCCACCTCAAGATCACCTCGCGCGACGACTACATCGACAACCTCAAGACCATCATCGAAAACAAGTGCTACTCGCGTATCCACTCGGACAAGTCCCTGGACAAGAACCAGCTCAACAAGATCCGCGCCATGCAGGTCACGAGCGTCAATCTGGAGAAGATCGCCGATTACTTCGTCAACATAGTCAAGCAGATGCGGTATCTTGACGACCAGGCATTCATCAAGAAATACGATTACCACGAGGTCTTCGACGTCATTCTGGAGCGGCTGGCCGAGATCATCGCCGCCTTTCGGCAGGAGGACATGTCCAAGGCCCTGCACATCTGCAAGGCCGAGCCCCTGCTCGACGACATCTACAAGGTCCGCTTCGACCGCGTCATGAACGAGATAGGCATGGGCCGGGACGCCCAGAGCCTGATCACCGTGCTGTTCATCTTTCGCTACTTCGAGCGGGTGGGCGACGCTCTGCTCAACATCGGCGAGGCCGTCATCTTTTCGCTGCTGGGCGAACGAATCAAGATCGAGCAGTTCGACGCCCTGCAGCAGACCCTGACCAAATCCGGCTTCAGCGACTCCTTTGCCGACATCGACTTCTCGGCCATCTGGGGTACCCGCTCGGGCTGCCGCATCGGCCGGGTGGAGCAGCGCGACAGGGAGCTCACCCCGGACGAGAAGAAGCAGGGCTCCATCTACAAGGAAGGGAGCCTGGAGAAGATCCGCAAGGAGCGGGAGTCCATCCTGCGCTGGAAGCAGATCTTCCCGGACCTGGTGGCCGACATCTACGGCTTCCACGAGGAGGGCGACAAGGGCGCCATGCTCGTCGAGTTTCTCAACGGCTGCACGCTGGACGAGGTGGTCCTCTCGGGGGACGACGAGTTTGCCCGCAACGCCCTGTTCATCTTCGAGTCCACGGTGCTGGAGACCTGGACCGCCACCATGGAGCGGCTGCCCGTCAAGACCAACTACATCCGTCAGGTCCAGTCGCGCCTGGGCGGTGTCCTCCAGACCCACCCGGAGTTCTGGCGCACGCCCAAGTCCCTGGGCCGGTCCGAGGTGGAGTCCACCGAAGACCTGCTCAACCGCTGCGCCGAGCTGGAGGCGGAGCTGGAGGCCCCCTTCTCGGTCTTCATCCACGGCGACTTCAACATCAACAACGTGGTCTACAATCACGAGGACCAGCAGGTCCACTACATCGACCTCTACCGGTCGCGGGACTTCGACTACATCCAGGACGCCTCGGTATTCCTGGTCTCCAACTTCCGCATGCCGATCTTCGACGATGGGCACCGGGGCCGGATCAACCACGTCATCCGCCAGTTCTACGCCTTCGTCAAAGGCTTCGCGGACAAGCACGGGGACACCACCTTCGAAGCGCGCATGGCCTTTGCCCTGGCACGGTCCTTCTACACCTCCACCCGGTTCGAGCTCAATTTCAAGTTCGCCAAGGAGATGTACAACCGGTCCATGTTCCTGCTGGAAAAAATCAACCACTACCAGGGCGGCCAATGGGAGAACTTCTCCCTGCCCCTGAACGTCCTCTTTTACTGATAACCGAGCGAGGAACCTGTTTTGAAAATCGGAGTCATCGGAACCAAGGGCGGCTGGTCCTCGGAAAAGCTGGCGGACACCGTCGCGGAAAAGACCGGCGGCGAGCGCGTGCTCATCAACATGGAGGACGTGCGCCTGGACCTGCCTTCGGGCGACGCCTTCTACGACGGATACAACCTGCGCGACTTCGACGCGCTGATGATCAAGAAGATCGGCTCGCGCTACTCCCCGGACCTGCTGGACCGGCTGGAGATCCTGCGCTACCTCGCCGAACGCGGCCTGAGGATATTCAGCTCTCCCTACTCCATCCTGCGCGCCCTGGACCGCCTCTCCTGCACCATCTCGCTGCAACTGGAGAACATCCCCATGCCGCCCACCACCGTCACCGAGTCCGTGGATCAGGCTCTGGCGGCCGTGGAGATGTACGGCGAGGCGGTCTTCAAGCCGCTGTACACCTCCAAGGCGCGCGGCATGTTCGTGCTCAGGCATGGCCCGGACGCCCGCGCCCGCATTGAGGAATACAAGGCGGAGTTTCCGATCATGTACATCCAGAAGACCATCGACCTGGGCGACCTGGACCTCGGCATCGCCTTCCTCGGCGGCGAGTACCTGACCACCTATTCCCGGTGCAAGACCAACGGCGCATGGAACACCACCACCGCGTCCGGCGGCAAGTACCGCCCCTACGCCCCTTCCCCGGAGATCATCGAACTGGCCCGCCGGGCGCAGGCTCCCTTCAACCTGGACTTCACCTGCGTGGACGTGGCCATCACCGACGACGGCCCCTACGTCTTCGAGGTCTCGGTCTTCGGCGGCTTCCGGGGCATTCAGGAAACCAGCGGCATCGACGCGGCCGCGCGATACGTCGACTACGTCATGGAGAAAATCCGATGAAACTGACAGGCTCCACCCGAAGGGAACTGGCCGAACAGGTCAAGGCGGCCCTTCCCGCAACCAACGAACTGCATCTCGACTTCGGCGGCTGCGTCATAAGGACGCTCTGCAACACCGCCGCCCTCAGGGACGCGCTCAAGGGCTATTTCAAGGAATTCATCACCAACGGCGGCGATCCACAGATTTCGATCTCGGCCCACGAAGGCCCGGTGCCGGAATTCGGACTCGCCTTCACGGTCAAGCAGCCCGATCCGGGCAAGACCAAGATCAAGGAGGAGTGGGTCGACCTGCCTGACGGGCGCGTGGTTCGCAAGCGGCTGACCGGCATGCATTTCCTGTTCGGCGAAGGGGAGAACTTGGCCGTGGGCCCGTGCCTGGACAACTCCAATCAGGTCATCAACTTCATCAACAACCGCTTCATCGAGTGGAAGCTCAACCAGGGCGGGTTCCTGGGCCACGCCGCCGGGGTCGTCCACAACGGGCGCGGTATTTCCCTGGCCGGATTCTCGGGCGCGGGCAAGTCCACCCTGGCCCTGCACCTGATGAGCAAAGGCACCACCTTCGTCTCCAACGACCGGGTCATGGTCGAGGCGGACGGCGCCGGGCTGACCATGTACGGCGTGGCCAAGCAGCCGCGCATCAATCCGGGCACGGCCCTGAACAACCCGGACCTATGCAAGATAGTGGAGCCCGACCTGCGCCAGGAGTTCCTGTCCATGCCCGTGGAAGAGCTCTGGCAGCTCGAACACAAGTACGACGCCCTGATCGACGAGTGCTACGGCCTGGGGCGCTTCGCCCTGAAGAGCCCCATGGACGCCCTGGTCATCCTCAACTGGAAGCGGGACGCGGGCGAGATGCGCGTGGCCAAGGTGGACCCGAAAGAGCGCAAGGACCTCCTGCCCGCGTTCATGAAACCCACCGGCCTCTTCTACCTGCCGGACAACCCGGAACGGCAAAATGATCCCGGCGTGGAGGCCTACGCCGAGCTGCTCTCCGGCGCGGACCTGATAGAAATCTCCGGGGGCGTCGACTTCGACCGCGCCGCCGAGGTCTGCCTGGCCTACATGGAAACCGGCGAACTGGCCGTCCAAAAGTAGCCCCATGCGCATCCAGGTCACCCGCAAGGTCGAGATACCGGACCCGTACAAGCTGGCGCTCTACCGAAAAGCGCCCGAGCTGGGGCCGCGCATTCTCTTCTTCAGCGGAGGCACGGCCCTGCGCAGCACCTCCCGCAAGTTGATCCGCTCCACGCACAATACCGTCCACCTGATCACGCCCTTTGACTCGGGCGGCAGTTCCGCCATTCTCCGCAAGGCCTTCGCCATGCCCGCCGTGGGCGACATCCGCAACCGGCTCATGGCCCTGGCCGACCAGTCGGTGCAGGGCAACCCGGCCATCTTCGACCTCTTCGCCTACCGGCTGCCCAAAAACCTCGGGCAGGAGAAGCTGCGCGCGGAGCTGGATCAGATGGCGGACGGCAGACACAAACTGGTCCGGCGCATCCCCGACCCCATGCGCAAGATCATCCGCAACCACTTCCACCAATTCCTGGAGGCCATGCCCCGGGACTTCGACCTCAGGGGCGCGAGCATCGGCAACCTCGTGCTCACCGCGGGCTACCTCACCAATCGACGGCAGCTCGACCCGGTCATCTACATCTTTTCCAAGCTGGTCCAGGTCTGCGGCACGGTCCGTCCAACCATCAACAAGGACCTGCATCTGGCCGTGCGCCTGGAGGACGGCTCCGTCATCGTCGGCCAGCACAACATTACCGGCAAGGAGACCGCACCGCTTGCCTCGCCCATCAGCGACATCTGGCTGACGGGCGGACTGGAGAGCGATGCGCCGGTTGCGGCGTCCATCCGCAACAAGGTCCGCGAACGTATCGCCGGGGCGGACCTGATCTGCTACCCGCCGGGCAGCTTCTACTCCAGCGTGGTGGCCAACCTGCTGCCAGGAGGCGTGGGCGAGGCCGTGGCGGCCAACCCCTGCCCCAAGGTGTTCGTGCCGGGCACGGGCAGGGACCCGGAGGCCGTGGGCCTGTCCGTGGCCGATCGCGCCGCCCTGCTCAGGCGCTACCTGACAGAGTCGGGCGCGCCCGAAGGAGCGGACATCCTGGGATACGTGATCGTTGATTCCCGGAACGGCTCGTATCCGGGCGGCATCGACCGCGCGGAACTGGACCGGATGGGGCTGACCGTCATCGACTGCGAGCTGGTCACCAGCGGTAGCGCCCCCGACCTCGACGAACGGCTGCTGAGCGAGATGCTGCTTTCGCTGGCCTAGGCGACGTCAAATTTCGACATGAAGGCAAACGGACCGGGCGGAAACCGCGCGGAAAAAATACTGGATTCGGAAGGCCATGCGCCAGGAGAAAACCATGACTGAAAGCATGAAGAACACCTTTGACTGGAAGGAAGTGTGCGACCTGTTCTGCATTCGTGAAGACGAGCAGCCCAGGGAGGAGGAGAGGGAGAAAATCCTCAAGAGGATCAACAAGGTGACCGACGAATTCGGCCGCGATTACGTAATTCGCAAGATAGCCCTGCACACGCACTAACCCGCGTTCTCTCCCGACGCACAACCGAGGAGCGCCATGCGAACCATAGTCGTACTCAACCAGAAAGGCGGCGTCGGCAAGACCTCGACTACCGTCAACCTCGGCGCGGCCCTGGCCCGCCAGAAGCAGCGGGTCCTTCTGCTCGACCTCGACCCCCAGGCCCACCTGACCTATTCTCTGGGGATCATGGCCCACCAGCTGCCTAGAACCATGGGCGCGGTCCTCATGGGCGAATGCGGCCTGATGGACGTTGTCCGCGAAACCGCCGACCTGTCCGTGGTTCCGGCCTCGGTGGCGCTGGCCGGAACCGAGGTGGACCTGGCCGGCGTGGAGCGCCGCGAAACCCGGCTCAAGGAGGCCCTGGCCGGGATCGACGGCTACGACTTCGTGCTCATGGACTGCCCGCCCAATCTCGGCCTGCTGACCCTCAACGCCATGGTCGCGGGAACGGAGCTGCTCGTGCCGGTCCAGCCGGAATTTCTCGCCCTGCAGAGCCTGGGCAAGCTCATGGAGACAGTCGGAGCCATCCGCGCCGGGTGGAACCCGGACCTCGCCCTGACCGGCATCGTGCTCACCCGCTACCAGCGCCACAAGAAGCTCAACCGCGAGACGCGCCGCAACATCCGCGACTACTTCGGCGACGCCCTGCTCGAGACGACCATCCGCGACAACATCTCCCTGGCCGAGGCGCCCAGTTTCGGCCAGGACATCTTCACCTACAAACCCCGCAGCAACGGGGCCGCCGACTACCGGAACCTGGCCCTGGAGCTGCTCCGCAGAGGTGCCCTATGAGCGAAGACAAGAGACTCGGAACCAACCCGCTGGCCTGGGTGGACCAGGCCGCAGCGAAACCCGCCGTGCTGCCCGGCGCAGGTCCGACGGCGCAGGCGGCTCCCCTTCCGGTCCCGCCCGCTCCCGGAGGCTGCTTCATTACCCCGGCGGACACGATCACCAAGGAGGACATCATGAGCAAAGGCAAGGTCAAGATAAAGCAGACCCTGGAAACCGCGATGGTCATTGCGCACCTGAATGACCTGGCCCAGTCCCTGGACTCAGGCGTGGTCCGCGCCGAGGACGGCGACAACAGCGTGGTCCTGTCCGTGCCCGAGACCGTTCATTTCGAAATGAAACTCTCCCGCAAGAAGGACAAGGCCAAATGCGCCATCGAACTGGAATGGAAGGACGACGGCAGCCAGGCCGAAGGCTTCCGCATCACCGAAGGCTGACCCGTAATTTTCCGCCGGGGCCCGCACCGGCTCCGGCGGTTTTCGATCTAAGAATTCCACACGTTTTTTCCTTCCCGACGCTGGACAATTTTCCGTGGATGTTGTCAGGTAACAGCTTGAGTACTATCACCAAGCCGATCCCTGACGACTTAGCCGGGACCGGCGACAACCGCTCCGCCGGGAAGGTGCCCCATGAATAAATCCGGTCTGAAAACCGCCGTCATAACCATCCTCTGTCTCATCGTGGCCGCCCAGGCCGCCTGGATCATCACCTCGACCCAGCCGAAGGCGAAACCGCCGTCGGTCAAGGAGGTCCGGGTGCTGCAGGGCAGGGCCGGACTGGAGATCGAACTGGCCGCCCCGCTGGGCGCGGACGCCCCGCTCCCGGACCAGTGCGCCGTTCTGGACCCCGAAGCCGAGGGGACCTGGGCCTGGAGCAACCCCTACGTGCTGCGCTTCGAGGCCACCCAGCCGCTGAAGGGCAATACGCAATACAGCGTAACCCTGGCCCCGGAGACCGGGATCAAAGGCGAACGCGCCTTCACCGTGCAGACAGGCACGTTCCAGCTCGACGACATCACCTTTTCCGAAAGGGCGGGCGGCAAGCCCGCCACCGGGATCATCTCTGTCCAACTGCGCTTTTCCGGTCCTGTCTCCCCCGAGGACCTGCTCAAGCACGTCACCCTGACCGATGAAACGGACAACACGCCCGTCCCCCTCCAGGTGATGACCTCTTGGAGCACCCGGCGCATGGAACTGCGCACCGATCCCCTGGACAAGACCACCGAGGGGCGCACCTACCGCCTGAATGTATCCAAGGGGCTGCAAAGGGCCGGGTCCAACCTTGCACTCACGCGCGACTCCGAAGCCACTTTTACCCTCAAGATCGATCCGAAGCTGACCTGCGAGGGCATGACTCTCTCCGGCTCCGGCCTGGGGCTGCGCTTTTCCACGCCCATGGACCCGGACTCCGCTGCCGCATTTATCAATGTGGAGCCCGAGGCGGACTACACCCTCTCGGCGGACGGCAACACCCTGCTCCTCTCCGGCGGGTTCACGCCTGGGGTGAAGTACACCGTGACCCTGCGCCAGGGCCTGACCGCCGCCGACGGCGCGGTCCTGCAACAGGGAATCAAAGCCACGGCGGCCATGCCCGACCTGAGTCCCTCCGTGGACTTCACGGGCTCGGGCCTCTTCCTGCCCCGCTCGGCGCGGACCGGACTGGTGCTCAAGGCCGTCAACGCTGGCAAGCTCACCGTGCGCATCGACCGGGTCTATCCCAACAACCTCTTCGCCATGCTCAGCGAGTACGGCGGCAGGATTTTCGAAGAAGGCTGGGACTACGGAGGCGTGCCCTCCAACCTTGGGGGCAAGCTGTTCGAACAGACCTTCGAAGTGAAGGCGGCAAAGAACGAGACCGCCACCGTGCCCCTGGCCTTCGGCAACGCCCTGCGCGACATGAACGGCCTGCTCAGGATCAGCGCGGACATCCGTGGCGGAGAGAGCGCAAGGCGCTGGCTGATCCTCTCGGACATCGGCCTGATCGCCAAGCGGGACAGCAGGACCTTCCATGTCTGGGCCGTGTCCAACAAGACCCTGAAGCCGATCCCCGGCCTGAAGCTGACCCTGATCAGCGACAAGAACCAGCGACTCGGCAGGGCGGTGACCGGCAATTACGGCACGGCCAGCCTGAAGCTGCCGGAAAACAACGACGACGGCTCCCCCTATCTGATCATGGCTGAAGGCCAAAGCGGGGACTTCACCTTTTTGCTGCTCTCCCGCTTCGGCGTGGACACCACCGGGCTGGACGTATCCGGCGTGCGCACCTCGCGCACCGGCATGCGCGCTTTCCTCTACGGCGAACGCGACCTGTACCGCCCAGGCGAAACTTTCAAGGGCATGGCCGTGGTACGGCAGAACGACCTTGCCGCGCCCCCGTCCCAGCCGCTGGTGCTCGTCCACCGCGACTCCAAGGGACGCGTGGCCCGCAAGATACGGTTGACCACAGGCAAGGACGGCACGGCGGACTTCACACTGGCCCTGCCCGCCTACGCCCTGACCGGCACCCACTCCCTGGCCCTGATGGCCGGAAAAACAGTCATCGGCACCTACCGGTTCAAGGTCGAGGAGTTCATCCCGGACCGCATCAAGGTGGAGCTGCTGACCGGCAAGACCGCCTATGAACCCGGCCAGGCCATCGGGCTTAACGTCAGGAGCAGCTATCTGTTCGGGCCGCCCGCCGCCAACCTGCCGGTGACCCTGCGCGGCGTGCTGCGGGCCGCACCCTTTGCGCCCACCGGGCTTGAGGACTACGTCTTCGGCGATCCGGAACGCGAGTTCCAGGCCCAGGAGTTCTACGCCTCGGACGGCACCCTGGACGCCAACGGCACTCTCTCCGGCTCCCTGCCGGTGCCCGAGGGGCTCACCCCCCCCGCCGCACTCGAAGCCGTCCTTTACGGACGGGTAAGCGAGGCCGGAGGACGCGGCGTGACCGCCGGAAAAACCGTTCTGGTCCACCCCTACGCCTATTACCTCGGCCTCGGCAGGCTTGAGCGCAACGGCCTTGATCCGGGCAAGCCCATCTCCTTCCGCTACGTGGCCGCCGCACCGGGCGGCAATGTCTGCGCCCACGGCGAACTGACGGCCAAGCTGTATCGCGACCGGTGGCGCACAGTGGTCCGCCAGGCCCCCTCGGGCGGGTTCCGCTACGAGTCCGTCAACGACCCGCAACTGGTCGATTCCTCGACCATACCTCCGGGCGAGGGCAAGGGCGAGGTGATGTTCACCCCGCCAAGCTACGGCAGCTACCGCGTAACCATCGCCGCCGCCGATTCCGGCGCGTCATCCGCAACGGCATTCTATTGCGGCGGCTGGGGCTACTCGCCCTGGGCGTTGAAAAACCCGGCGCGGCTGGAGCTGGCCACGGACAAGGACCAGTACCAGCCGGGTGAAACCGCCGTGGTCCAGATCCGCGCTCCGTTCCCGGGCCGGGTCCTGGTGGCCGTGGAGGGAGACACCGTCCACGACACGCAAATCGTTGACCTCGAAGGCAACACCGGCGAAGTCCGTCTGCCGGTCAAACAGGCTTACGCGCCCAACGCACACGTCACCGCCCTGCTGGTGCGCAAGGCCGCTGATGTGGACGAAGGCTCGGTGGGCCGGGCCTTCGGCGCCGTCCCCCTGCTGGTGGACAACCTCTCCAACAAAATGGCGCTGCAAATCGACGCCCCCGAGGAGATTCGCCCCGAGTCCGAACTCACGGTCCGGATCAAGGCCGACCCCGGCGCGGTGGTCACCGTCGCCGCCGTGGACGAGGGCATCCTGCAACTCTCGGGCAGCAATGACCCCGACCCGTTCGGCTTCTTCTACGCCCGCCGGGCGCTGGGCGTGCACAGCTACGACACCTTCGCCATGCTCTACCCGGACATGGCCCGCGTCATGGGCCACGCCAAGGCGGGCGGCGGCATGGCCATGATGGCCGAGAGCCAGTTCATGCGCACCGGCAGCATCCTGCGGGTCAAGCCTGTCTCCTTCTGGTCCGGCCCGCTCAAGGCCGACGCGAAGGGCGACGTTTCGTATACCGTGCGCCTGCCCGATTTCCAGGGCGCGCTCCGGCTGGTGGCCGTGGGCCTCGACGGCAAGCGGTTCGGCCTGAGCCGGTCCATGACCCGGGTCCGCTCCCCATTGGCAGTGACCCCGACCCTGCCGCGCTTCCTGGCGGCGGGAGACACCATGGAGATGCCGGTCACCCTGCGCAATGATCTGGGCAGGGACGGCGCCGTGACCATGGACGTCACGGCGGAGGGAGCCGTGGAAACGGACGCCCAGCCCATAACCAGGGATATCGCCGACGGCAACGAGACCACGGTCTACGTGCCGCTGAAGGCCAAACCCGGCGCTGGCGGCGCGGCCAAAATCACCATCCACGCCACCAGCGGGGACGAATCCCGCCGCATCGTGGTGGACCTGCCCGTGCGCCCCGCCCTGCCCTACCGCAGGGACGCCGCCTTCGGCGTGCTCAAGGACAAGGAGGGCGAACTGCTCCCGGCTCCCGAAGGCTTCGTGCCCGGCACCGTCACCCGCACCGTGACCCTGGGCGCGCTGCCCATCTCCGGTTTCGCCGGGAAGCTCGAATACCTGCTGCGCTACCCCTACGGCTGCGCCGAGCAGACCACGTCCAAGGCATTCCCCCTGATCCGCTTCAACGCCCTGGCCCGGGCCTTTGCCCCGGACCTGCTGGGCGAGACGGGTGCCCCCTTCATGGTCCAGGCGGCCCTGTCGCGGTTGTCCGCCATGCAGACGGACAGCGGCGGCTTCGCCTTCTGGCCGGGCGGACGCGAGGCCAACCCGTGGGTCAGCGCCTACGTCGCGCACTTCCTGCTGGAGGCCTCCCAGGCCGGCTTCGGCGCGGACTTCATGTTGCCGCGCGCCCTGAACTACCTGCGCGTCCTGCCCTCCACACGGAACAGGAACCTTGATACTGTGTCCTACGCCCTCTTCGACCTGGCCAAGGCGGGCGAACCCGAGCGGGGGGCCATGGACGAGCTGCGAGACAAACACGCGGACAAGCTCTCGGCAGCGGGCCGCACCCTGCTGGCCTGCGCCTACGCGTTGTCCGGCGACCCGGACTCCTTCAATGCGCTGCTGGCCAAGCTGCCAGAACTGCCCGAAGGCAGGGAGCACGGAGGAGGCATGGGCTCGGGGTTGCGCGACGCCGCGCTCATGCTCATCACCCTGGCCGACGCCGCGCCGGATGACAGGCTGGTGCCCGAGCTGGCGGCAAAGGTTTCGCGCCTCATGCACGTCAGCCGCTGGGGCACCACCCAGGAGAACGCCCTGGCCTTCACCGCTCTGGGCAAGACCCTGGACACGGCCGACCCCGGTCCGTTCAGCGGCATGCTGGTATCCGGCGACACCGAATATCGCTTCGATGACGTGCCCACCTTCTCCAAGCGGGACATCCCGTCCGGCGGCCCGATCCGGGCGGCCATGGCCTCGGACAACGCCACGGTCTACTGGTCAGCGACCACGCGCGGCGTGCCCGAACCGGAGACCGTCAAACCGGTCTCCAACGGCCTGGAGATCCGCCGCACCTTCCTCGACCGGGAAGGCAACCCGCTCAAGGCGACCAGCCTGCGGCAGGGCGACCTGGTGATCATGAAGACCGAACTTCGGGCAACGGGCACCGCCGTGGAAAACGTGGTGGCACAGCTACTGCTGCCCGCCGGGCTGGAGGTGGAGAACCAACGCCTGGCGACCACGGAGACCGCCGCGTTCGCGCCCAAGGGCGAGCGCGCCATCTCCGGCCACCAGGACATGCGGGACGACCGCATCCTGTTCTTCACGGACCTGCGCCGCACCGGCTGGCACGCCGGATACACGCAACTTCGGGCCGTGACGCCGGGCTCCTTCGCCCTGCCTCCGGCCCAGGCCGAGGCCATGTACGATCCGGCCATCATGGCCCGAGGCGAGACCGGGCGCATGGACGTGACCCGGAGGTAGGCTGAAGTGAAGCGGCTTTCAAGCTTGGGGCTCGGGCTTGCATCGGGCCTCATGGCCGCGCTGCTGGTCTTCATGGCCTTGAACGCGCTCTTCCCGTTCCCGGAGGAGCGGCTTTACCCGCCGTCCGGCATGCGGGTGCTGGACCGCAATGGCACGGAGCTGCGCCGCTTTCCGGCGTCCGATACCATGTGGCGCTTTCCGGTCACTCTGGACCGGGTCTCGCCGCAACTGATCGAGGCCCTGATCGAGTCCGAGGACCGGTGGTTTTACGTCCATCCGGGCGTGAACCCCCTGGCCGTGCTCCGCGCCGCCTGGGGCAATCTCCTGGCCGGGCGCGTGGTCTCCGGGGCGTCGACCATCCCCATGCAGATCGCCCGAATGACCGAACCCAGCGAGCGAACTCTCGCTGCCAAGCTGGCCGAGGCCTTCCGCGCCCTGCAACTGAGCCTGACCCACTCCAAGAAGGAGCTGCTCGGAATCTACCTGAACACCGCGCCCTTCGGCGGCAACATCGTGGGCGTGGACGCGGCCTCGCGCCTCTACTTTGGCAGGCCGCCGGACCGCCTCTCCCTGGGTGAATGCGCCCTGCTGGCCGTGCTGCCGCGCTCGCCCAACCGGTATGACCCGGCCCGCCACCCCGAGGCGGCCATGCGCGTGAGAGACCGCGTCCTCAAGCAACTGGCTGAACGCGGCGCGGTGGATGCGGAGGAAGCCCGCCGGGCCATGCGCCAGCCCATGGTGGCCCACCGCCGCCCCTCGCCCATGCTCGCCCCCCACTTCACCCTGCTGGCGAGGCAGCGTCTGGGCGCGGAGACGGAGCTGCGGACCTCGCTGGACCTCGCAGCCCAACACACCGTGGAGCACCTGCTGGCCCGGCATATTGCCCGCGTAAGGCAGCAGGGCATTTCCAACGGGGCGGTCGTGGTCCTCGACAGGCGCACGCGCCAGGTGCTGGCCATGGCCGGGTCCGCCGACTTCTTCGACGACCAGCGCCAGGGGCAGGTCAACAACGGGCTGGCCCCGCGCTCGCCGGGTTCGGCCCTCAAGCCGTTTCTCTACGCCCTGGCCTTTGACAAGGGACTGGCCATCCCCGAGTCCCGGCTGCTCGACGTCCCCACGGACTACGCGGGCTACGCGCCGGAGAATTACTCAGGAACCTTTTCCGGCCAGGTCACCGCGTCCGAGGCCCTGGCCCGCTCCCTCAACGTCCCGGCGGTGCGCCTGTTGGCCCGCACCGGGCTCAAGGAGTTTCACGCCCTGCTCCGAACCGGCGGACTGGAGACCGTGGACCGCCCGGCGGCCAGCTACGGCCTGCCCCTGGTCCTCGGCGCATGCGAAGTCCGGCTCGTGGACCTGGTGAACCTGTACGCCACCCTGGCCCAGGGCGGGACCCACCGCCCCTGGCGCATCACCCCCGGTGAGCAGAAAACGGGCACGCCGTTGTTCTCGACCGAGGCCGCACGCTCCGTTGCCGACATCCTGACCACCGTGACCCGGCCGGACATGCCTGAGTCCTGGCGGCTGACACGGGACAGGCCCGCAGCGGCGTGGAAGACGGGCACCTCCTTCGGCCATCGCGACGCCTGGGCCGTGGGCTTCGGCCCCACCCTGGCCGTAGGCGTATGGGTGGGCAACCCGGACGGTACGCCGGTCAAGGGTATTTCTGGCGCAACCCACGCCGGCCCACTCTTTTTTGATATCTTGCACGCTCTGGAGTCCCCCTCGCGCGACCTGCGCCTGCCGGATGCGCCCGACCTGCGAAAGGTCCGGCTGTGCGCCTTCAGCCGCATGCCCGCCGGGCCGGACTGCCCGGAGACGATCACGGCCATGGCCGGACCGAAAATGATCCTGCCACGCTGCACCGCCCACAAGCGATACATGGCTGACCGGAAGACCGGCCTTAGGCTCCAGGGGAGCTGCCTGGCCCTCAGGCCCGCCGTATCCCGCGTGGCAGCAACCGTGCCCCCGGAGCTGGCCGCCTGGCTCAAGGCGCAGGGAAAGCCGGTCCCGGCCCTGCCCGCGCTCAGCCCGGCCTGCACCGACGTGCCCGAGGGGAGCGGCCCGAACATCCTCTCACCCTCGGCCAGGACACCCTACGTAATGCGCCACGACGCCCCGGCCCGCTTCCAGCAGATCGCCCTGCGCGCCGAGACTGCCGACCCGGACCAGCCTTTATGGTGGTATGTGGACGGCGATTTTGCGGGCAGCGCAAAGCCCGGCGCGCCGCTCTTCCTGCCCATGGTGCCGGGCGAGCACGCCGCATCCGTCACGGACAGCCAGGGCCGGACGAACTCGGTCCGGTTCACGGTAATTGAATAAGGAAAATCGACAGACTCAGACCACACCGAAGGACTGGAGCTTGCGGTAAAGCGTCTTTCGCCCGATGCCGAGAATCCCGGCCGCCTTGGTGCGATTGTGCCCCGTGTGTTCCATGACACGCAGGATGTACTGCCGCTCGTGCTGAGCCAGGGTCGGAAGCGCGCAGCACTCGCCCTCCTCCGGGGAGTCGGCGATATCCAGAGGCAGGCACTTGGCCGTAATCAAATCGTTTTCTGCCAGGATGATGCCCCGCTCGATGACGTTGCGCAGCTCGCGGACGTTGCCCGGCCAGTCGTAGGCGATCATGCACTCCTTGGCCCGCTTGGACATGCGGTAGGGCGGACGGTCCGGATAGAGCTTCTCCAGAAAATGCTCCAACAGGGTGGGGATGTCCTCCTTGCGCTCCCGCAGCGGGGGGATGGCGATGCTGAACACGTTGAGGCGGTGATAGAGCGCCTCGTGAAAGCGCCCCTCCTCCACTTCCACGGAGAGGTCCCGGTTGGTGGCGAAAAGGAAGCGCACGTCCACGGAGCGCTCCTCGCGGTCGCCCACGCGCCGGTACTTCTGGGATTCGAACACGCGCAGAAGCATGGCCTGGACCTCCAGGGGCAGTTCGCCCACCTCGTCGAAGAAGATGGTCCCCTTGTCCGCCTGGGCCAGGACGCCCTCCTGGGAGTGCTCCGCGCCGGTGAAGGCTCCCTTGCAGTAACCAAATAGCTCACTGCGCAGCAGGTCCTTGTTGAACGAACCACAGTTCTTGATGATGAGCGGCATGTCCGCGCGCAGGCTGCGCGAGTGCAGGACGTTGACCACCACGTTCTTGCCCACGCCGGACTCGCCGGTGATGAGCACCGGGGCCTCGGTGGGCGCGACCTTGTCCACCAGATATTCGACATGGCGCATGGCCGACGAGGAGCCGATGATCCGGTGCATGATCTCGCCGCCCTTGCGCCTGCGCAACTGGCGCAGCTCACGCTGCATGAGCTTGCGCTGGTAGGCCCGGTCGATGAGCATGTTCATACGGTCCAGGGAGAAGGGCTTGGTCACATAGTCGTAGGCCCCCATCTTCATGGCCTCCACGGCGCTGTCCACCTCGGAGTAGCCGGTGATCATGATCACCTCCACGTCAGCCAGGTTCTCGCGGAAATGCTCCAGCAGGCGGATGCCGTTGCCGTCGGGCAGCCGGACGTCCAGCAGGACCACGTCGAAGTCCTGCTTTGCGGCGAGCTTCATGGCCTGGACCGCGTTGTCCGCCGTGGTCACCTCGCGGCCCGGCAGGGCCAGCTCCCGTTCGGCAAGCTTGCGGATGAAGAATTCGTCGTCGACAACCAGGACGCGTATGGATTTCGTCTTTTCCATGGCACACCCCTATTCGCTGAAGAAAGGCAGAATGACCTCGAAGACCGCGCCCTCGCCCTCTTCGCTCGAAGCCGTGATCTCGCCGCCGTGCTTTTTGATGATGTTGTAGCAGGTCGAAAGACCGACGCCGATGCCCTGCCCCGGCGGCTTGGTGGTGAAGAACGGCTCGAACAGCTTGTCGATGTTCTCCTGGGCGATGCCATGGCCGGTGTCGATGACCCGAAGCAGGACCATGCTCCCCTCCACCTCGCTATCGATGGTGATGGAGCCCGACTCCCGCACCGCGTACAGGGCGTTGAGAATCAGGTTGAGCGCCACCTGCATGAGCTCGCCGGGGTGTCCCATGACGCACGGTTCTTCATCTGAGAGGGAGAGCGAGATGATCCCGGGCGGCAGGGCCGAGAGCCTGGGATGCAGCAGCTTCAGGCAGTTGAGGATGATGTTGTTGACGTTGACGATGGTCATGGCCCGCACGTCGCGGTGCCCGAAAGAGAGCAGGTTCTGGACGATCTCGGAGCAGCGGTTGCACTCCTTGAGCACGATGTCGAGATACTCGGCGAAGACTTCCAGCAGGTCGGTGCACTCCTCACCCTCGCGCAGGCAGGAGCCGAGCCGTCCCATGTACCCGGACAGGGCCTCGGCAAACCCCCTGATGCTCGTCAGCGGGTTGTTGATCTCATGGGCAACGCCCTCGGCAAGCACGCCGATGGTCGCCATGCGTTCGGCCTGAAAATACTTGGCCTGATACTGCTTCTCCATGGTCACGTCGCGGTGCAGGAGCAGGACCTTGTCCGGATTGCCCTCGGTCCCGGACATGAGCGCGGCGGAGCACTCGATCTGCCGGTTCTCGCCGTCCACCTGCATGATCTGCAACTGGCGGCAGACCTTCTTGCCCTCCTTGCGGGCCATGAGCAGGGGGCACGGCGAGCACGGCCCGTCCGCGCCCTTGAAGACCTTGTAGCAGGGCTCGCCCAACGGATCGTCCGGGCTCCGGTACGTCTCGAAAAAAGCGTTGTTGACCGAGAGCAGCCGGTAGTCCGGCGAGACCACGGCCACCACGTCCGGGATGCCGTTGAGAATGTCCTGAACGTCGCGCCGCTTCTGCTCAAGTTCAATGTTCGATGCCTTGAGCTCGTTGATGGTCTTCTGGACTTCCTTGAAGAACCCGAGCTTGATGGAGTCGATTCCGATGATGTCCTCGATACCCGCCTTCCTGCCGCGTCCGCCCCCTTCGTCCGATCCGTGCCGTGTCATATCACCACGCCTCGTAGTACAGGTTGAGGATGTCCTTCCACGTGGCCTCGCGCGGGTTGGTCAGCATGCAGATGTCCTTGACCGCGTTGTGGCTGGCCTGGGACAGCATGGTCCTGTCGGGCAGGATCTCGCGCAGACGGCACGGGATTCCCAACTCCTCGCGCAGTTCCTCCAGGGCCGCGATGCCGGCCATGGCCGTCTCCTCGTCGCTCCCGTAGCGCTTGCCGGTGATAATTTCACCAATCTTCGCCATCTTCTCCTTGCATGCCGGCAGGTTGTAGCGCATCACCACGGGCAGCAGTAGGGAATGGGCCGTGCCGTGTACCACGTCGAACATGCCGCCGAGGGAGTGGGCCAGAGCGTGCCCCAGCCCCACGCTGGCGTTGGTGAAAGCCATGCCCGAGGAAGACCCGGCGATGGCCAATTGCTCCAGGTCGTCGATATGCAGGTGCTCCAGAGCCGGGCGGATGTGCCGGATCAGCAGGTCCAGCCCCTTGAGGCTCCAGACCTCGGTGAACGGGTTGGCAATGGGCGAGACGTAGGACTCGACGGCGTGGGCCAGCGAGTCGTACAGGGGCGGAATGAGCAGCTCGCGGGTCAGTGTGCCCAGAAGCAACGGGTCGGAGATGGAGATATTGGGCACCAGAGTCCGGCTGATCAGGGTCATTTTGACCCGGCGCTCCAAGTCGGTGATCACCGTGAACTGGGAGATGTTCGACTCGCTGCCCATGGTGGTGGGTATGAACACCATGGGCGGCAAGGGATTGCGAACCTGATTGGCCCCTTCGTAGTCCCGGATGTCACCGCCGTTGCTGACGATCAGGGCAATGCCCTTGGCCGTGTCCATGGGGCTCCCGCCCCCCAGGGCCATGATGACGTCGGCCTCTTCCCGCTGGTAGAGCTCCACCCCCTTGCGGACCTGGAAATCCCTCGGGTTGGGCGACACGTCGCAGTAGTAGACGAAATCGAGGTCCTCGGCCCTGAGAACGTCCAACAGCTTCTCCACCCATCCGGCTTCCTCCACGCCCGGGTCGGAAACGACGAAAATCTTCGACGCGCCCAGCCGCTTGGCGCAGATGCTGGCATACTGAAGGCTCCCCCGGCCGAAAATGAATTCCGGCGTCGCAAACTTGAATACATCCACACTCGTTTCCTTTTGCTTCACCACACCGGCCCGTCCCGTTCCCTCCGCTCCGAAAAGCTCCTGTGCCTCGGCGCGAAGCCGAGACCTTTCCGGTCCATATTCTCCCGACTAGGGGAAACTGGCAAGGATAATTGCGAAAAAATCGCAATGAACCGTGCCCTGTATCCCTACGTCCGGGCGGCGAAATCCCTGGCCATGCGCCGCATGAGAAAGTATTTCTCGTCAAATCCCATCTCGCACATGTGTGCATAGACCTCGGGTGCGATGCCCTTGGTCAGCATCATCTGCATGTAGATCAGGTCATCCACGTCGTGCTCTGCCGTATAGAGCGGCGGGGCCTCGTCCGAGAGCCAGTACTCGTCTGAGATGAGCCGCAACTCCTTGGCCCGTGAATACTGGGCCGAGGCGGGCAGAATCGTGTTGATGCCCAGGATGGGCATGGTGGCGGGACGAATGTCGCGGATGAGCTCCACGGTCTCCCCGATGGTGTCCATGGTTTCACCGGGGTTGCCGACCATGAGGAAACAGCAGGGCTCCATGCCGGCCTGATGGGTGAAGCGAAAGGCGTCCCGCACCTGGTCCGGAGTAAACCCCTTGTTGGCGGTCTTCAGGACACGGGGACTGCCGGACTCCACGCCGTAGTAGATGCGATAGCACCCGGCCCGGCGCATCCAGGCAAGGAGTTCCTCGTCCACCAGATCCACCCGGGTCTCCGCCATCCAGAGGAACTCCAGCTTGCGGTCGATGATCTCCCGGCACAGGGAGATGACCCGCTCCCGGTTCAGGGAAAAGAGGTCGTCGGAAAAATAGATGTGGCGCACGTCGAACCGCTCCATGAGCATCTCGATCTCGCCGATGACGTTGAGGGGCGACCGGGAGGCCCACCGTCCGTCGAAAAAGCTATGCACCGAGCAGAAGTTGCACTGGAACGGACACCCCCTGGAGGTCAGGATGTGCGTGCCGGTCAGTCCCTGGTACTGGGGGGGAATCTCCGGGGATTTGTACTCGGAGAGATCGAAGGTATCGTAGACCGGCAGGGCCAGGCCGTTGAGCACGGTGCCCCGCTTGCGGGGCGGCGTCCTGACGAACGAATTCCCGGCCCGAAGGGCCAGCCCGCGCACGCGATGCACGTCGCCCCCCTGCTCGAAGCAACGGACCAGCTCAACGATGGTCTCCTCGCCCTCTCCCAGGGCCACCACGTCCACGGCCTTGTTCCTGAGCATGTGGCCGGGGAAGAACGTGGCGTGAGGTCCGCCCATGACGATGCGGGCCTCGGGCAGGACCATCCGCGCCAGGGTTGCCAGACGCAGGGCGTGGGCGCGCCCCAGGGTGAAGCAACTGATGCCCACCACGTCGGGCTGCTCGCGCTCCAGCAGCTCGGCCGCCGCCATCCAGGTATACGAGTGGAGGTCGTAGCAATGGGCCTCTATCCCGTCCATGCGGAGCGCGCCGGCCAGATAGGCGATGCCCAGCGGCACCCAGGTCTTGGGAGGCAACAGGTCCACTTCGGCCGTGGCCGGATTACGCAGTTTGGGCGCGGGCGGAGTCAGCAACAACACTTTCATGCGAAAAACCTCCTGGTAGAGCACGGGCTCGGTCGGAATTCCAACCCACCTCCAGTTGGCCGAGATGCTTCGTTTGTGCCATGAATCGCCCCGGCTTCCCCGCGAGGCGCACGGTGAAGGGGAAGCCGGGGGCTTGTTTTGTTCCTATGTGAGGAGGTGTCTCAGGAACATTGATCCATCATCACGAGGGGAGACGGAACGCCTTCTTTTCGAAGGAGGCGATCACGTCCTCCATGCCGAGCCGCTTCATGGTCTTTCTGGTCGGGAGCCCCGTCTCTCCATCCCAGCCCATGAGTTTGTAGTACTCGTCCTTCACCGCTTCGAAGTTCTCGCGGACGAGCGGCGGATGCGGGTGTTCCGCCGGTGGGTAAGGCGGCAGCAATCGCGTCTCCACGGCTGCGAAGAAGTGCGGAGGCAACTGGTCGTGTTCCTTGCGAAGGTTGACCTTTCTGCCGCCGCCCCATTCTATGGCGGTCAGCAGACGGTGCAGGACCCAGATCCTCGCGGCCTTGTCGTCGAGCGATTGCTGGGTCATCTTTTCCCCGGTAACCAGCTCGAACAACTTGTATTCCACGGAGATGTCCCCGGCGTAGTCGCGGTCCTTGCGCCCGCTGGTCATGATCGGGAAGACCCAGTCGCAGACCGTGATGCTGTCCTTGACGCAAGCCCGATAATGAATGAACTGCCCCAGGTAGGCATTGGCCTTGGCCGACTTGTCCCCGTTCCAGGTCAGGGGCTCGTTGCGATCGCGGTGCAGGTCGCTCAGGCCGTTCTCCGCGATCTCGCGTCCCCAGTGGCGGGTTGCCACGGGCAGGGCCTGTTCAAAGGTCAAGCCGGTCCACTCCAGCAGGTTGGTCATGGAGTGACGGTTGGGGTCGCGGTTCTCCACCGCGAAGTTGACCGCCCAGTAGTAGCCGAAGGTTCTCGGGTCATAGTGGGCCGACATGCCCCAGCCGCCGTTGCCGCCGACGACGCCGCCCATGATGCCTTCCATGTTCTCGAAGTAGAGGACCCGCTTGGCGGCCTCCTTCATGTGCAGGGACTCGAACTTGGCGGCGATGATGTCCACGGCCCGGCGGAAGCCTTCCGCCAGTGCGTCGCCCAGGAAGTCCGTGCGGAAGGTGATCATGTTCATCAGGGTCTCAAGGCCCACGGTGCTCAGGTCGCCCTTGGGCGGGTAGTGGCCCTTTTCCAAACCCTTCATATTGTCATTGCTGACCAGCTTGTGGGCGTTGAGGTGCCGGAGCAGGCTCTTGCCGTCGATCTCCTCGTCCTGCAGGTGCCAGACGAACTGGATCATGGGGAACATCTCGAAGGTGTCGATGCCCAGCTTGTTGGCCAGCTGGTTGGCCAGGAAGGTGGCCTTGTCGCGGTTGCCCATCCAGGAATAGAACCACTGGGTGCAGCTCACCGCACCGCCGCCCATGCCGTCCACGTTCATGTACGAGTAACAGCCCTGGGGGCAGGAGTAACAGGACTGGGACTTGATATGGTACTTGTTCAGCCAGGGTGCGCAGCTCTCGGTCTGGTCGAAGCGCAAGGCCTGCTTGTTGATGTCCTTGGGGTCGATGTGCTTCTCGGTCCAGCTCAGCGGACCGGTGGAAAGCGGCGTGGAGCCCAACGGACCGGGCTGGAACTCGCGCACGCTCTTCACGTACTTGACCAGGTTCTTCTTGTCCGCCACCTTCACGCCCTTGGTGCCGCGCACGGCGATGGCCTTGAGGTTCTTGGACCCCATGACCGCACCGAAACCGCCCTGACCCGCCGCGTTCCCGATGCGGTGGATGATGGGGGAAATGCGGACCAGGTTCTCGCCCGAGGGACCGATGACCGCGATCTGGACCTTTTCGTCGCCGACCTTGGCCTTGATCATGTCCTGGGTTTCGAAGGTGTCCTTGCCCCACATGGGCTGGGCGTCCTCGATGGTGACCTCGTCGTTGTTCACATTGATGAACACGGGCTTCTTGGCCTTGCCGTGGACCACGATGGCGTCGTAGCCGGCGAACTTCAGCTCGGCGCCCCAGTAGCCGCCGAAGCCGCTCCGGGTCACTAGCGGACGCTTGGACCCGGGCGCGTAGACGTGGGGAGAGATGGAGATGACCTCGGAACGTCCCGTGGAAGGTGCCAGGGACCCGGTAAGCGGGCCCACGGCAAAGACGATCCGGTTCTCCGGACTGAAGGGATCGACGGCGGGGGCCTCATCGTAGATGACCTTGTAGCCGATGCCGATTCCTCCGGTGTACTTGATATACTTGGACGTATCTTCCGTCTTTATGGAGCCGTCGTCCAGGTTGACTCGCAGAATCTTTCCAGCCCATCCATACATTGTGCTGTCTCCTTGCATATTGTGATTAGCCCAGTTCGATGAACTTGAGGGCGTCGGCCGGGCAGTACTTGACGCACTGCGGATCGCCGCCGCAGAGGTCGCACTTGGAGAAGATTCCCCTCTCCTCGTTCTCGATGATCATGTCGTACGGGCACGCCGCGAAGCACTCGCCGCACCCTTCGCACTTGGCCGGGTCGATGATGCGGGCACCGGTCTTGGGGTCCAGGATCAGCGCATCGTATTCGCAGGCCAGGTAGCAGTCGGCCATGTTGCACTGGCGGCAGACGTCGGGCATGACCGCCAGCTTCGCCAGGGTGTGCTGTGGATCATAGATGGTGTGAATCCGGGCCAGGGAAGGCTGACAGGCATCGTCATGCCCCAGGGAGCAGACTATCTCGCAGGTCCGGCAGCCAACGCAGGTGGTCGGGTCCGACACGAGCCAGGCGCGGGTGCCCGGAAGCTGGTCCGGCGTAATGCCCCTGTTGTAGTGCTCGGGCTTGAAGTTCTTGGGCGCGGCGATGGCCGCGGTGGCGAGGGTTCCGGCCACGACCTGGACGCCGAGGAACCCCAGCATCTTGCGTCGTGAAATCCCCGTCTTCTCGGGCAGGGACGTCTCTTCCATCGCCAGTTCTTGCCTGGCAGCCTCCTCCGTGACCGGAGCCGGGCTTTTCAGTTGGTTGGTAGTGCTCACAAAGGCCTCCTGTTGAGTTACGCATTGAATCGCATGCCCTCTTTTGAGCAAATCCAGGACCAGCACGGCGGAGGCCTCCGGGGCCGGATTAAAATTGCACGATTTGGGCATAATACTAGATTCGAAAATCCGGCATGTTGTGAAAATTTACAAAAATTTTAATGGGTAGGAAAAACGGTGCCACAGGCCTCGGCGAGCGTTCTCCGAATCGTGTCAGAGTGACCCGAACGGGGGGAACGGACCGGGTCGGAGTGACTCGATATTTCGGAGCCTCATGGGAAGACGGTAGCGAAAACGAATTCGAAAAGACGGCTCCCGGGATCTTCCGGGTCGGAATTGACACGGGGGTGACGCCGGGAGTAAGGCTGGCTTAACTGGACTAAAATCCAAGACAAACCGCAGCATGATGAAAATACGCACGCTCATAGTCGACGACGAGGCCCCGGCCCGCAACGAACTCGCCTACCTGCTGACAAGCTTCCCGGACATAGAGTGCCGTGAAGCCGGAACCGCACGGCAGGCCCTGGAGCTGATCCGAAACGACTCGCCCGATCTGGTCTTCCTCGACATCCAGATGCCGGGAAGGGACGGTTTCGACGTGCTCCGGGAGGCGCGTTGCCTGCCTGATCCGCCCCTCTTCGTCTTCGTCACCGCCTATGACCAGTATGCCATCCGCGCCTTTGAGAAGAACGCCGTGGACTACCTGCTCAAGCCCCTGACCTCGGAGCGGCTCAAGGTCAGCGTGGAGCGGGTCCGAGACCTGCTAGGCGGCAGGGAGCCCGGGGCCGACCCGCAGCCGGAGTTGAACACTCTCCTGGCCGCCAGGCCCGAGAGCGCTCCCCTGCCCCGCCTGACCGTGGAGCGCAACGGGCGGCTCCAGCTCATCGATTACGAAGACATCGTCTATTTCGAGCTGGTGGAGCGCAAGATCGTGGTCAACACCTTTGACGGGAGCTTTCCCTGCCATGGTCTGGCCACCCTGGACGATCTGGAGGCCCGCGTGGGGGGCGCGCCATTCCTGCGTATCAACCGCAGCGCCGTGGTCAACCTCAACCGGGTCAAGGAGTTCTCTCCCTGGACCGGCGGCAAGTACAACCTGATCCTGGATGACGACGGGTCCACGGAACTGACCCTCAGCCGGGGCCGGGTCAAGGACTTCAAGCAGCGTCTCGGGCTCTAGGAAACACGGCGGGGACCCCATGTTCGAATACATCCTCACGCTGCTGATGACCCTGGTGGGCCGTTTCGGGGCCATGCTCGCCATCGGCCTCTTCGTGCTCACCCTGGCCCCCATCGGCAAGCTCGGGGTCAACCGGCGGCCCGAGCGGCAATACCGCTGGCTGCTCGGCCTGCTCTTCGGCTTCCTGGGCATCATGGGCACCTACGGCGGCGACATCGTCTTCGACTCGTACGCCAACCTGCGCGGGGTCTACGTCATCACCGGCGGCCTGCTCGGCGGCCCGCTGGTGGGCTTCCTCGCCGGGCTCATCGCCGGGGGCCACCGCTTCCTCATCGACATCGGCGGGTTCAGCACCATCCCGTGCAGCCTGGCCACCTTCCTGGAGGGCATCGCGGCGGGCTACGTCTCCCTGCACCTCAAGGAAAACAACCTCAACTGGAAGGCCGCCTTCGTGGTGGCGCTGGTGGGCGAGTCCATCCACCAGATGATGGTCCTGACCATGGCCAAGCCCTTCGAGCAGGCCGTGGAGCTGGTCAAGGTCATTGCACTGCCCATGATCGCGGTAAACACCTTCGGCGCGGTGCTCTTCATCCAGACCCTGTACCTGCTCTTCGAGTACCGCTCCCGGCGCGACTCCAGCCGCATCAGCCAGGTCATGGACATCGCCAGCCAGACCGTGTCCCACCTGCGCTTCGGCCTGAACGAACAGTCCGCCCTGGAGACGGCGCGAATCATCTGGGACCGCGTGCCCGTGGCCGCCGTGGACATTGCCGGGCAGGACCGCGTCCTGGCGCACCTCGGCGCGGGTGACGACCACCATGTCCAGGGCCAGCCCCTGCGCACCAAGGCGACCCTGAAGGTAATGCAGACCGGCGAACCCGTGTTCCTGCGCTCGCCCAAAGCCATCGGCTGCGATCACCCGGACTGCCCGCTCCAGTCGGCGGTCATCGTGCCCCTGCGCAAGGGGGAGCAGATCGTGGGCTGCCTCAAGCTCTACGGCACCGAGGACATCAAGCTGCACAAGGTCCACTTCGAGCTGGCCAAGGGGCTGGGGGCGCTCTTCTCCACCCAGCTGGAGCTCCAGGACATCCAGACCAAGAACCAGCTTCTTGCCAGTGCGGAGATCCGCCGTCTCCAGACCCAGATCAACCCGCACTTCCTGTTCAACTCCCTGAACACCATAGGCTCCTTCACCAGGACCAACCCGGACAAGGCGCGCGCCCTGCTGGCCGAGCTGGCCATGTACATGCGCCGCAACCTGGACGCCGAGGACGGCTTCACCCGCATAGGGTCCGAGCTGGACCAGATCCGCTCCTACCTCAAGATCGAGCAGGCCCGGTTCGGAGACCGCGTGCGCAGCGAGTGGAGCCTGGACGAGGGCGTGGAGGACATCGAGATCCCGTCCCTGATCATCCAGCCCCTGGTGGAGAACGGAGTCAAGCACGGCATCCTCGGGCGTGACGAGGGCGGCACCATCGCCATCCGCATCGCCAGGGACAACGGCTTGCTCATGGTGGAGATAGCCGACGACGGCGTGGGCATGAGCCCTGACACCCTGCGCCAGGTGCTCCTGAGCGAGGGGGAATTCGCCGACGAGGACCACATCGGCGTACGCAACTGCAACCAGCGGCTGCAGCAGATTTACGGCCCGGCCCATACCCTCTCCATCGCCAGCCAGCCGGACCGGGGCACACGCGTCTCGTTCACCATTCCGTACGCCTCGGCGGCCGCGTAACCGCCAACGCTTCAGACGCGGTTTTCCGCAGTTCAATCCCCAAAATCGCAATTCCTGTCCTGCGCCGAGATTTTTTCCGGCTCTGGAGCTATTCCTTTCGATGTTGTGAGAGGAGGCGTCTCAGGACGCGTGCGCCCCCTTCCTTGGGGGGGAGGGGGCGCCATACCGCTTTTTAGACGAAGGAGTTACGTATGGATGCCATGCTCATGATGCTGGCGGCCTTTGCCGGGTACATCGTCATGTACCAGCTCTACGGCCGCTACATCGGAAGGAAAATCTTCGCCCTGTCGGGCCAGGCCCCCGTGCCTGCCAAGGAAATGGAAGACGGGGTCGACTACGTGCCGACCAAAAAGGAAATCATCTTCGGCCACCACTTCACCTCAATCGCGGGAACCGGCCCCATCGTGGGACCGGCCATCGCCGTCATCTGGGGCTGGGTCCCGGCCATGATCTGGATCTTCGTGGGCTCGATCATGATGGGCGCCGTGCACGACTTCGGCGCGCTGATCCTGTCCATGCGCAACCAGGGCAAATCCGTCTCGGAGATCACCTCCAAGTATATCAACCCGCGCACCAAGCTGTTCTTCTTCGTGGTGGTCTTCCTCGACCTGCTGATCATCACCGCCATCTTCGGCCTGGTCATCGCGGTCATCTTCAACATGTATCCGGCCTCGGTGCTCCCGGTCTGGCTTGAAGTGCCCATCGCCATGTGGCTCGGCTTCATGATCTACCGCCGCGGGGCCAACGCCCTGACCTGGTCCATCGTCGCCCTGGTGCTCATGTACGCCACCGTGGTCCTCGGCACCTACCTGCCCATCAAACTGTCGGCCATCGGCGGCCTGCCGCCCACCGGCATCTGGACTGTGGCCCTGCTGGTCTACGCCTTCATCGCGTCCACCCTGCCCGTGACCACGCTGCTCCAGCCGCGCGACTTCATCAACTCCCACCAGCTCCTGGTGGCCCTGGCCCTGATGGTCATCGGCGTGTTCGCCGCCACCTTCTCAGGCTCCCAGCTGCACATCGTGGCCCCGGCAGTGCAGGCCGCTCCCGAAGGCGCGCCGCCCATGCTGCCCTTCCTGTTCATCACCATTGCCTGCGGCGCCATCTCCGGCTTCCACTCCCTGGTCTCGTCCGGAACCACGGCCAAGCAGGTCGAGAGCGAAAACGACTCCCTGTTCGTGGGCTACGGCAGCATGCTGACCGAAGCCGTGCTCTCCACCCTGGTCATCGTGGCCGTGGCTGCGGGCATCGGCCTGGGCTATCACACCGGCGAAGGCGCTACCCTGACCGGCATCGACGCATGGTCCACCCACTACTCCTCCTGGGCCGCGGCCAAGGGGCTGGGTTCCAAGATCGCCGCATTTGTCTACGGCGCCGCCAACATGATCGAGGCCGCCGGCATCCCGCACGCCGTGGCCCTGGCCATCATGGGTGTGTTCGTGGCCTCCTTCGCGGGGACGACCATGGACACTGCCACACGTATCGAGCGCTACGCTCTGACCGAGCTGTTCAGCAACAGCCCGATCCGCATCTTCGAGAACAAGTACGTGTCCACCGCCGTGGCCGTGTTCCTGGCCGGTTGCCTGGCCTTCTCGTCCGGCGGCGACGGCAAGGGAGCCCTGTCCCTGTGGCCGCTGTTCGGCTGTATCAACCAGATCCTGGCGGCCCTGGTGCTGACCACCGTGACCGTCTACCTCAAGCAGCGCGGCGGCCTGAGCTGGATCATCTCCGGCATCCCGGCGATCTTCCTCGGGGCCATGACCGTGTGGGCCATCCTGATCAACCAGGGCATGTACATGGAGAAAGGCAACATGTTACTGTCCTCCCTGAACCTCCTGGTGCTCTGCGTCTCCCTGTGGGTCGCGGCGGAGGCCATCATCAAGTTCCTCAAGACCGAAGCCGGAACTCCGGCAACGGAAGCAAGCTAACCCAAACCCTATCCCCCCGGCCGGACAGGCTCCGGCCGGGGGACAACAAGGAAATCAAATGGCAGACGCACAGGCCATCGACGCCGTCCGGAAAACACTCTTCCGCCGCTACCTGCTCATGCTCACTCCAGCGGCCATCCTGTTTGCCGCGTGGGCGGCCTGCCGCCAGGCCGGGCTTGTCCCCGCATCGGACAAGGCGCTCACCGACCTCGTCGGTCCCGCCGCATTCATTGCGGCCATCGTCCTGGCCGTGGCCGCGCCCCTGCTCTACCGCATCCGCTTCGTCAAGCGGGTGGAGGGGAGCCCGCACGTGGAGGCGGAGACGTTCACCGCCTTCCAGCTCTCCCTCACGTCCCTGGCCCTGCTCGCCCCCTATGCGGCGGCTGCCGGGTACATGGCGGGCGTATCCACTTTCCATTTTTCCGGCGCGTTCCTGGCCGCATTGTACGGCGCCTATTACTATTTCCCGTCCCAGAAGCGGGTGGCCCAGGAAATGCGCCTCTTCCGCGTGCCCACGGCAGGCGGGAAGGGTTGATACATGAAGAACGGATGCAAGCGAATCGTCCGGGCGGTCAAGAACGGCTGGCGTTTCATGGACGAACTCCACCGGTCCAAGGCCACGGAGAGGCTGGAGTGGGAAACCCGGGAACTGGAGAACATCTTCGCCCTGCTCACCCTGGGCGCGTTCGTGGGCATGCAGGCCCCGCCCATGCATATTTCCCTGGAGCTGCTCCCGGACATGGAGCAGGAGCTGGTCTACATGACCAACCGCGTCTGCGTGTCCAGGGATCCCCTGGCCGACCTCTTCTCCATGTTCGACGCCCTGTAGGCACAAGGATGACCATGCCGGAACAACACTACTATTTCCACGCGGGCAAGGGCGGAGTCGGCAAATCGACCACCTCGTCCCTCTCTGCCATGCACCTTGCCCGGACCGGGCGCGAGGTTCTGCTGGTCTCTCTGGACCCGGCCCATAACCAGACCGACATCTTCGACACCCCTTTCACCGGAGACCCGAAACGAGTGGCCCCGAACCTGCGCGTGGCCCAGGCGGACATCGACCGCTGGGTGAGAGAATACCTCAAGGGCGTGGAAACCCAGATCAAGGCCAACTACACCTACCAGACCGCCTTCAACCTGGAAAAGCACCTGAGCGTGGTCAAACACTCGCCGGGCATCGAGGAATACGGGCTGCTCCTGGCCTTCCAGCACTACCGCAAACAGTTCCCCGAAGCGGACGCAATCATCTTCGACATGCCGCCCACGGCCCTGACCACCAAGTTCTTCAACCTGCCCCAGCTCTCGCTCATCTGGCTTGAGCACCTCCAGGACCTGCGCTCCGAGATCATCAGGAAGAAGGAGCTCATCACCAAGATCAAATTGGGCAAAAAAGAGATCGAATGCGACAAGGTGGCCTCCCGGCTGACCCAGCAGAACGAATTCTTCACGGAGCTCCGCGGCCTGTTCCGGTCGCCGGACCGATGCTCGGTCAACCTGGTGGTCAATCCCGACCGACTTTCCTTTGCCGAGGCCGAGCGGATCGACACGGCCATGGGCGAGATGGGCATGGAGCTGGCCAATGTGATCATGAACAAGGTGGCGGAAGGAGCAGCTTGGGACGGGGGTTCTTCGCTCCTCTCCAGCCACCGGGTTCGGCCGCTCCCCCTCTCGCCCGTCCCGCTCATCGGCAGTGACACCTTGGGCGATTACCTCGATGCCAATGGCGACGGGTTCGCTTTCCTCGAGGGCACACCCTGAACACAAGCCATGAGTAAACCCGGGCATCCAGGGAAAATCATGGAACCTTTCCGAGTTATCATGCTAGGTTCGGCTTGAGCCTTTATGCAGGCACGAAACCTGTCGCCGCCTGCAGCACGACTGACAACCTTCAGAAACGGAAGGATCGGCAGCATGATCGCCCGGAAAAAACGATTCGTCATCCTCGCTTCGCTCATGGTCCTGCTGGTGGGAGCCATGGCCGCATTCAGCACCAGACTTCTCTACAACACGGCACTGAATGAGCAGGAAAAGCGCCTTTCCGAGCTGGTGCAAAGCCAGGCGGCGCTCGTATCCGAGATGGGCTGGCTGGCCCTGCAGCTGCAAATTTCCGGCGGCCCCAAGGTCTCGCAGCACGTCATCCTCCACCACCTGAGCCATTCACACAAACAATTCATGCTGGGAAGCGACAGCGGCGAGTTCGTAGTGGCTGAACGCAGGGGGGATGGAATCCGCATGCTCCTCATGGACGACCACGGCACGGACGAAAACCATTGGTCGCCGGCCATTCCGCTAGACAGCCCCCTCACCGAACCGGCCAAGCTGGCTCTCGAGGGCAAGACCGGGACCATCGTGGCCAGGGATTACAAGGGGAACACGGTACTCGCAGCCTACTCCCCTCTGAAACTGGGGACCGCCCCGCTCGGCCTGGTCGCGAAGATCGACATCGACGAGATCCGGACACCGTTCATCGAGGCCAATTTCAAGATCATGGCCATGGGCATCACTCTCACGGTCATCTGCCTCATGATCTTTTTCAAGATCAGCGAGCCGATCATCCGGGACATGCAGATCAGCGAAAGAAAATACAGGGACCTGGTTGAAGGACTTAACGTCATCATCATCAGGGTCAACAGGCGGGGGGTGATAACCTTTGCCAACGGCTTCGCGGAATCCCTGTTCGGGCATGACGACGACTCGGTCACGGGCAAACGATTCTCCTCCTTCATCATGGAGCTGCCTGACGCCCTCTCCCTGGAAGAACTCGTGGAACGGGTGGGCGAAAAGCATTTCGGCACCGAAGTCCCGGTTTCCAAAGCTGACGGAAATATAGGCTGGGTATCATGGACGACCAAGCCAATATACGAGCAAGGCGAACTGATCGAGCTGCTGTGCATCGGCAACGACGTCACCCGCACCCACCTCGTCAACGAGTCTCAAAAGGAAATCGAAGAGCGGTTCCGCGGCATCGCCAAGGCGTCGCCCGTGGGCATCGTGATCACTGACCCGACAGGCAACCTGACATACGCCAACGAGCGCATGCACACCCTGACCAAGACCTCGGCCACAGACCTCGTGGGCAGGGGATGGTTCGAGAGGATTCACCCCGAAGACAAGCCCGAGCTGCAACAGCAATGGTTCGGCACGAGACCGGGGAATCGCGGCAGGCGGGAGTTCAGGCTCATCTCCAAGGACGGCGACGCCCTCTGGGTGCTGGGGCAGATTGTGGCCCTGACCAATTCCAAGGACGAAATCTACGGCGACATCATCACCTTCACCGACATCACTCCCACCAAGGAAGCGGAGCTCGCCCAGAGACGCCTGACCGCAGCCATCAACCAGGCTGCCGAGATGATCATCATCACCGACCTGGATGCCAGGATCACCTACGTCAACCCGGCCTTCGAGGAAACCACCGGCCATTCCCGGCTCAGCGTGCTGGGCAAAAAAACGAACATCCTCAAGAGCGGCGAGCAGGACGAAGCCTTTTACCGAGACCTCTGGGACACCATCGGCCACGGCAAGATATGGAAGGGCCGCTTCATCAACAAGCACAAGAACGGACGGCGTTATACCCAGGAATCAACCATAGCTCCCATCCGGGACGATTCGGGTAAAAACATCGGCTACGTGAGCGTGTCGCGCGACATCAGCGATCAACTGGTGGTGGAAGCGCAACTGCGCCAGTCACAGAAGCTCGAATCCATCGGCGAGTTGGCTGCGGGCATCGCTCATGAAATCAATACGCCCACCCAATACGTGACCTCCAACCTCCAGTTCCTGGAGGAGGCATTCATCACCTATGCGAACATGCTGGAGGGGGCCCGGGCCTTCCTGGAGAAGCTCAAGAGCAAGGAATACGACTGCGTGGATGATGTCCTCCGCCGGGCCGTATCCGACGTACTGGACGACAAGGAACTGGAATACCTCTCCGAAGACGTGCCCAACGCCCTGACGGAATCCGCCGAGGGGCTAAAGCGGATCACCAACATCGTCCAATCCGTAAAGCAGCTCGCCCATCCCGGCGAGGTCCGGAAATCCTTCCACGATCTGAACACCATCGTGCGCGACGCCGCCACGGTCTCCACCAACGAGTGGAAGTACATGGCCGACGTGGTCTATGAACTCGACGAGAGTATGCCCAGGATAAACTGCCTCAAGGGCGAGATCGGCCAAGTGGTGCTCAACCTCATCGTCAACGGCGCCCATGCCATCGACGCAGCCAGGAAGGCCCCCGAAGACAGGGGCACCATCACCCTGAAGACATATGAGGATGAGGGATATGCCGTCCTGGAGGTATCCGATACAGGAACGGGCATCCCCAAGGAGATCGTCGGCAAAATCTTCGATCCGTTCTTCACCACCAAGGAGGTGGGCAAGGGGACCGGCCAGGGGCTGGCCATCACCTATAACGCCATCGTCAACATGCACCAGGGAAAGGTCGACGTGGTCACCCAAGAGGGCAAGGGGAGCACCTTCATCGTCAAGTTGCCCCTGGAGGCCGACGGCACGGAAGAGCCGGAAGACGAAGCATAGGCGGTTGCCGGGGCGCAGCGGAATGTGTCGCCAAGAAATGCCCGTCGCGCGTTGTGCGTATGGCCGCGACGACAGGACAAAGGGAAAGTGGATGCAGGCATGGCTTCAACCACGTCAAGCCGCATCTGCCACTGGTCACGAGGCTGGTTGGAATCGGAAATGAAACGAGCCGCAGCTGACAGAACCTAGGAGAGGACCTTCTCCTCAATCTCGCCGCTGCTCAGCATGGCGATCCCCACGGCGGCCACGGCGGGGTCGAAACGGGTCCCCCGGCCTTCCTTGAGTACGTCGATGGCGCTCTGCCCCCCCAGCTTCTGCCGGTAGGGCCGATGCGACATGACCGCGTCTATCACGTCGGCCACTGACAGAATCTTGGATTCCTCCAGCAGCTCGTCGGCGGTCAGCCCGTGCGGGTAGCCGCTTCCGTCGATGCGCTCATGGTGCTCGACAATGATCCTGGCAATGGGCCACTCCGTCTCCAGAGTGCGAAAGACTTCCTCCCCGACCAGGGGATGAGCCTTGATCAGGGAAAACTCGGCATCGCTCAAAATCCCAGGTTTGTTGAGGATACCTGCCGGGACAGCTATCTTGCCGACGTCATGCACCAGCCCGGCCAGCCGGAGCCCTTCCACCCGGTCCGGATCCATCCCCATCCGCTCGGCTATAAGCTCCGCTATCCGGGCCACGCGGTCCATGTGCCCGGCGGTATACGGATCACGAAACTCCACCAGCCGGGCAAAGGCGAGCAAGGTTCCTTCGAACCCCTCTTTAAGGCGGCGCATGGCGGCCAACTCGCGGGAGGCCATGATCATGCCGTGCTGCTTGTCGGCGGCGGTAATGGCGGCGAGCAGGTGCTCTCTGTCGCACGGCTTGGTCAGGAAACGAAAGATGTCACCGTTGTTGACGGCCTCGATGGCCACGTCCAGGTCCGCGTGTCCGGTCAGGACCATACGGACGGTGTCGGGATGGAGCTCCCTGACCCGGCCCAGAAATTCAATGCCCGACATGACCGGCATCTTGATGTCCGAGACCACCACGGAAAAGGGACCTTCATCCTCCAGCATGGCCAGCCCGACCTCGCCGCCAAGGGCGACGTGTACCTCGCACCTGCCGCGCAGGGCTCGCTGATAGCCGTTTAGCAGATTGCTATCATCGTCAACCATGAGAACCCTGAGGCCGGTGGTTTCGTTTGATTCCGTCACTCTTCCCCCTTTTCCGGAACGAGAACCGTCAGCTCCGGCTTGATGCCGACCTTGCCGGCGAACAGATGGATGCGATCAATCTTGTTCTTGTCCAGTTCAATGCTCTTCCTGAGGAGCAACGCGCCCTGGTCGGACACGACCTCTTCGTGCAGGACCATACCGGGAGTCAATTCGGACAGCGGCAGGGTTCGGATCTCGTAACGGGCCTCCACTCCGAGCATACCCTCAAGGTAGTAGAGCAACTCCGGATCATAGAATTCCGCGTTGTGCTCGAGGCTGAGAAAGGCCTGTTGCGGATTCTCCCGGGTCTGCAGGGCCAGGTCGTAGTCCAGGGCGAGACGCAGGACCCTGCCCCCCAGGGGGATCTGGTCCTCCTTGACGGCGTCCCGGGGCGTTCCCGAGCCGTCGAATCCCTTGAGCTGGTAGGCGATCATGTCGCCGATGGAGGACATGCGGGGCAGCTTGGACAGCAGATTCTGGGCGATGAACGGATGCATCTCGAAAATCTGTTCCTGCTCGGGTGTCAACTCCTCGCCAGCGAAGACGGCGTCCATGGTGCCGGGCGGCAGGATCAACGTCCCCAGCTGCGAGAGCATGGTGGCAATGTCGTAGCGCCACAAGTCGGTGACGCCCATCTTCCCGGCCAGGTAACGGACATAGCGCCGGACGCGGTTGATCTGCTCTCCGGCCTTGGGGTTGACCATGGAGGTGATTTCGCTGAGCAATTCGACGCTGCCCTTGAGGGTCTTCTCCAGGAGGTCCTTCTTGAGGGTGAGCAGCTCGAACTGGCTCACGGCCTCCTCCACGTTCTTGCGCAGGGTCTCCCGGTCGCATGGCTTGGTCAGGAAACGGAAGACGTTTCCGTCGTTGACGGCGCTGATCGCGCTCTCCAGATCGGCGTAGCCGGTCAGCATCAGCCGTGTGGTGTCGGGAGAGTGTTCCCTGACCTTTTGAAGAAACTCAACGCCATTGAGCTTGGGCATCCGGTAGTCGGAGATGACCACGGCAAAGGGATGCTTTTTGTCCAGACTCTCCAGGGCCTCCACCGGGTCGGTCGCCATGGAAATCTCGTACTTGTCGCGCAACTGGCGCCGAAGGCCGGAGAGCACATTGGGTTCATCGTCTACAAGAAGGATCTTTGCTTGCATGCTCACTCCCCGTCGGCCAATTCGGTGACGATATCGGCGTCCAGAGGCCTGAACGCCGCCAACTCGGACCAGTGTTCGCCCAGGTAGCGCATCCACCGCTCCATCCTCTCCCTATCCCGGACCAGGGGGGCCAGGCTCGCGTTGAGCTTGATCCGCACGTAGTCTTCGTTGAGAACCACACAATGGTGGTCGATGACGTTGGCCACGGACAGATACATGGTCGCGCTTTTGTCCATCTGGTCGTAGTCGTGATGGAAGCCGATGGCATGCACCACGTTTCCGGAGATGCCCCAGAGCCCCATGAGGTATGCCCCCACTTCGGCGTGGGTGGTCCCGTAAATCCGCTCTTCCACCGTACAGATGGGGCCCCCGCCCTCCGCCATGGTCTCGAGGACCTGGCCGTACCGCTCAGGGAAGAAGGTGCACAGGATCAGCTTACCGATGTCGTGTAGGATACCGGCCATGCGGCACTGCAACAGTGTTTCCCGGTCCACGCCGTCGCACTCGGCGATGAGGTAGGCGATGTTGGAGACCCGGAAGCAGTGCGCCCACAGCTTGTTCAGCGAGAACTTCGGCAAGGGCTTGGAGTCGTACATGGAGAAGAGGTGCGAGGAGAGAACCAGGGCCTTGATGGTCTCCAGACCGAGCAGAGTGATGGCCTTATGCAGGGAATCCACATGCGCCGGGAGCCCGAAGTAGGGGGAGTTGACCAGCTTGATGATCTCGGCCACCAGCCCGACGTCCTTGGCGATGTGCTCCGCAATACGGTTGATGTCGGGCTCCTCCTTGGCCAACTCCTTCTCGATTTCAAGAAAGACCTGCGGCACCACGGGCAGGGCGTCAATCTCGGTCACCAGCCGGAGCAGATTCACATCGGTGAGGACCCGCCTGGAATGAAGCGCCCCCTCGATCTTGTCGATAAGGTATTCGGCGTTGCAGGGCTTGGTGATGTACTGGTGCACTGCCCTGATGCTGTGAATAACCTCGTTCAGGTCCACTTGGCCGGACAACGCGATTCGAATCATTTTCGGATACGATTCCTTGACCCTGTTCAGCAACTCCGCGCCGTCCATGCCAGGCATTCTGATATCCGAAATCACCACGTCGAAGATGCCGTCCTTCAGCTTTTCCAACGCTTCGAGCCCGGACTCGACAAAAACCATTTCCCATTCATCGCGCTTGGAACGGAGCATTCTCTTGAGCGCGGCCAGTATGTTGGGTTCGTCATCGACGAAAAGGATACGGGGCCTTGCGGTCATCATTCTCCCCTTGGGTGTGGCCCTCCATCCGAAGCGCGGCACTCTCGCGGCGCCTCGGCGAAAAAGGCATCAACTATCCATTACATGAATAGCATCACAGGGAAAAAAGGTAAACGCCATTAGAAATTGAAGCAGGATCGATCAGGTATTGCCGACCAACACTATGCCACTGAAGACACAATATCGACTCATTATTTTTTTAACAAGAATATTGCCAGTCCGGGCTCGTTATCATATCCAACATGTTGTCATCCGTTCAACAAACGGGTGAAGTCATTCTCATCCAGCCCGTCGCTGCCGAAGGCATGTACCGAAAAAATGCCGTCGCTCCGGCTGCGGACCAAAAATCCGGCCATACCCGGATCCATATTCCCAAGGAGTCGACATGCTTAACAATCTGCGCTTAGGGGTCAAACTAGGTATTGGTTTCGCGCTTGTGCTCGTCCTGACGGCTGTTGTCGCCTTCATCGGCTATAGCGCCATGCTCGGGATTCAGGACCGCGTGGACAAGGCTGACGACGTCAACCGCCTCGTCCGCTTCATCCTGGAGGCAAGGGTTCAGGAAAAGAATTTCATGCTCCGCAAGGACGAGAAGAGCGCCGCGGCACAAGCCAAGGTGCTCAAGCAGCTTGATGAACAGGGCGCACAGACAAGCGCCAAATTTGCCGACCCCGCCAACAAGGCCCAGATGGCCGAGGTGAAACAATCCGTTGGGCAATACGAGCAGGCATTCGGCAAATTCAAATCCCTGGAAGCGGACAAGAATGACGCCATGGCCAAGATGCAAAACAATGCGCAGACCGCACTCCGCCAGACCGAGGCCCTCAGGGCCGACCAGAAAGCGGAGTTCTCGGCACTGCTTTCTTCCGGAACCGCCTCGCAGGCCGAATTGAATGACAAGCTGGCCAAGGCCGATGACGCCAACAGGATGATCAAATGGTTTCTTGAAGCCCGCAAGGATGAAAAGAACCTGATCATCACCCATGACGAGAGCCACCTCAAAAAGAATCATGAGAACCTGGCCTCCATCCTTACCCTCATGGCCGACCTCAAAAAGCGCTTTCACAACAAGGACAACCTGGCTCAACTGAATTCCGCCGAGGAGGCGCTCCGCAACTACCAGGCCGAATTCGAAAGTTTCGTTGGCAGCATGAAGGCCCAGACCCAGGCCGAGGCCGCCATGGTCGACGCCGCCCGCAAGGCCGACGAGGTCTGCCGGGCCGCACGCGCCGACCAGAAGCAGAAGATGCTGGCCCAAATGGAAACGTCCAACATGCTCAACCTGATCATGACCGCCCTGGCCCTGATCCTGGGCTCGCTGGCAGCGGTTTTCCTGACGCGCGCCATCACCAAACCCGTGGGCATGGGCGTCCGGTTCGCCGAGGCCATGTCCGGCGGCGACTTCACCAGGACGCTCGACATCGACCAGAAGGACGAGATCGGCAACCTGGCTGCCGCCCTGAACAACATGGTCCACCGGCTCAGGCAGGTGGTGGCCGACGTGGGCAACGCCACCGACAACATCGCGTCGGGCAGCGAGGAGCTCTCCTCGTCCTCCGAGGCCCTTGCAGAAGGCGCAACCGAACAGGCCGCCTCCATCGAGGAAGTCTCCTCGTCCATGGAGCAGATGGCCTCCAACATCGGCCAGAATGCCCAGAACGCGGAGGAAACGGACGCTCTGGCCACCAAGGCTGCAAAAGACGCCAAGCAAAGCGGCGAGGCCGTCCGCCAGACGGTGGACGCCATGAAGAGCATCGCTGAAAAGATCTCCATCATCGAGGAGATCGCCCGCCAGACCAACCTGCTCGCCCTGAACGCGGCCATCGAAGCCGCGCGCGCCGGGGAGCACGGCAAGGGGTTCGCGGTGGTCGCCGCCGAGGTGCGCAAGCTGGCCGAGCGCTCGGGCACGGCCGCGGGCGAGATCAGCGAACTCTCCTCCTCCAGCGTGGAAGTGGCGGAAAAGGCCGGGGCCATGCTCGAATCCCTGGTGCCGGACATTGAAAAGACCGCCACGCTGGTGCAGGAAATCTCCGCGGCCAACAACGAGCAGAACGCCGGAGCCGCGCAGATCAACAAGGCCATCGACCAGCTCGACATGGTCATCCAGCAGAACGCCTCGGCCTCCGAGGAGATGGCCTCCACCAGCGAGGAACTGGCCGGACAGGGCCAGCAACTGCAACTGACCATGTCCTTCTTCAAGGTGGAGGCAAATCCAGTCCAGCAGCATCGAAGCGTGGCGGTGACCCGGAGCGCACCCGCAGCCCTCCCCAGGGCGAAGCATCACAAGCCGACAAAACCCGCGGGCATCGACATGCGGATGGAAGACGACTCCGATGAGGACTTCGAACGCTTTTAGCTGAAGGCTTCGCCCAGGACGGCCACTCGTCCGGGCAAGACACGATATAGCATTCCGACCCCGGCGGGGCGACGGCTTAGGCCGCCGCCCCGCCGCACTTGTTTCTTGGCTGGAAATCCCCTAAGAGAGTTGGCTAATTCGACACATGAACAACGATGCCCTCCGTTCCGGCGGGCAAGAGGCAGAATCATGAAAGAGACCAGGACTTCCGATAAGGTCTGCCCCCGCGAGTTCTTCAACGTCTCGGAGCACGTCAGCTATCTGGAGCCCCATCAGATGCAAGAGCTCGACGAGGCCTTCGGGAAATGGAAGGACTCTGCCAAGCGCGCCGACAGCGTTCTCGGGCGCGCCCGCATGTGGCTGATCTTCAAGCTGCTCCGATACACCGGAGCGCGGCTTGGGGAGATATTGGCCCTGGACGACACGACCTGCTTCGACCAGGTCGACCTGCTGGTCCGCCTCGGCGGCGAGGACCGGGAGCGAATGGTCCCCATCCCCGAGGAAGCCTTTTCCCTGATCATGAAAACCCTGGACGGCCCCCTGGGTGCAGGCCTGCGGGGTACCTTCTTCCAGGTGGACCCCGGCTATTTCCGGCGCATCTGCTACGCCAGGGGCAAGGAGTGCGGTCTGTCCAAGGATCAGGTCTGCCCCAAGGCCATCCGCAACACCAGGGCCGTGGAGATGCTGCGCAACGGCGTGCCCATCACCATCGTGCGGGACGTGCTGGGGCAATCCTCTCTCGACCTGACCGCCAACTTTCAGCAATTTTCCCAAGGCGACATGCGCTCCATCGTGCGCACCGCGCACCAGTCCATGCGCAAACGGACCAGTGCCCGTAACTCGTTCGTGGGACACGTGACCGGGGTGGTGGCCGATGACGTCATGGCCGAGGTCATGCTCGAAACCAGGACGGGCATCCGGCTCAGCTCCGTAATCACCGCCAACAGCCTGCACAAACTGCGCATCAAGGAAGGCAGTCCCGTCATCGCCACAGTCAAGGCCCCGCTGGTCAACGTGCTCGTCGGCGGCAAAGGACTGACCGGCAGCGCCCGCAACCGGCTCTCGGCCTCCGTCCTCCGCGTGACCGAATCCCCCGTCATCGCGGAAGTCCTCGGCAGGCTCCCGGACGGCAGCGAGGTCTGCGCCCTCATCTCCGGCCAGAGCGCCGAAGAACTCGCGCTGCAACCGGGTGACGAAGTCGAATTCTGGTTCAAGGCCATGTCCGTGGTCCTGAACACCGTCCAGCTCTGACCGAGCCGCTCCCGACAGCGCCCCAACCCCACTCAAAAAGCTCTGAGGCCCGCCCTTTACGCAAAGGGCGGGCCTCATCTTTCAACACCCCGACCGAAGGAACAAGGTCGGGGCGTCCCACCGGATACTGCCCCCATGGATAGGAGAACATGAGTCGCAATGGCCGCATCCGGCGTCACGGGAAGGGCGGCAGGCGCCGGTGCCGTCCGCCCCTGCTGCGAGGGACAAAGGTCCGACTTACGGTCTCCGCGCCGGAGAAAAATCGCGGGGCCGTCCTGTCATTGTAAGCATAATGCGTGCCCATGGCGAAAGAACGCCACATCTCGAATCTCTTATTGTTGCAGACAACAAAAGTGTATCACATACATTGTACATTGATACACTACTGTATCTTGCTACAAAAAAACCACTCTACCAATGAGATTCCAAACTCTACCCAAATAGTATGAAAGTATATGCGGCATACCTTCAATGTGAGTTGGCGTAATTCTTGAAACCATCATGGCGAAAGTACCAACTGTCACGCTTTTTAGGATATTCGTGACAGTTAATATGCGCTTTACAACATACTTTTTGTGTGCATAATACTCCCTGGCAAATTCGGCAAGAGGTGAAGAATCTCTCACCGGGCATGGCGAAAACAAGCGGACGGCGGGGCCGCGACACACCATGCCGCTATTACGACTCCCGCATACCGGAAGACCATGAACATCGTTTGGATCGACTTTACCAACCCCTCTTTCCTCAGCCCTCTGCTCCTGACCCTCAAGGTGGCGACATTGGCCACCGTGTGGTCGCTGATCCTCGGCGTGGCCGCAGCCTATGTCCTGGCGCGCTGGGACTTTCCCGGCAGAGACTTCGTGGACGCGGTCTGCACATTGCCCATCGTGATGCCCCCCACAGTGCTCGGCTACTACCTTCTCGTCTTCATCGGGAGGCGCGGCATCATCGGACAATGGCTCCAGCAGACCTTCGGCGTAAGCCTGATGTTCACATGGCAAGGAGCCACCATCGCGGCCACGGTGGTGGCGTTCCCACTGGTCTTCAAGTCGGCGAGGGCCGCCCTTGAGGGCGTCGGCAAACAATACGAGAACGCCGCCCGCACCCTCGGCCAGGGGGAACTGTCGGTATTTCTACGCGTGTCGCTGCCTCTGGCCTTTCGCGGCGTGCTCTCCGGCGGCATGCTCGCCTTTGCCCGGGCAATGGGAGAGTTCGGCGCCACGCTGATGGTGGCGGGCAACCTCCCGGGTAGAACCCAGACCCTTTCCCTGGCCGTCTACTCAGCGGTCCAGGCAGGCAACGACGCCCTGGCCAACACCCTCGTACTGATCATCAGCATCGTCTGCGTGATTATCCTCATGACAACCAGCAAATTGCTGAAACCTCAATTCTAACCCAAGTAAAGGAGAATCCCCATGAAACGCGCTCCCCTCTTTGCGGCCGTCGCGCTCACCCTCGCCCTTGTCATCGGGTTTGCGGGAAACGCACTGGCCCAGGAACTGATCGTCTCGGCGGCAGCCAGCCTCACCGACGCCTTCAGCGACATCGAACCCGCCTTTGAAAAAGCCCACCCCGGCGTTGACGTGGTCATGAACTTCGCTTCCTCCGGCGCACTCTACCGCCAGATCGAGCAGGGCGCCCCCGCCGACGTCTATGCCTCGGCCAACCCCAAGTGGATGAAAAAGGCCGTGGAAAACGGCTTCGTCATCAAGGGTGACGACCAGATCTTTGCCCGCAACTCCCTGGTCCTGGCCACCCCGGCCGACAATCCGGCCAAGGTAACCACCCTGGCCGACCTCACCGGCGGCTCCGTCCAGTCCATCGGCATCGGCACCCCCGAGACCGTTCCCGCCGGCCAGTATGCCAAGGGTGCGTTGACAGCCAAAAAGCTTTACGGAACACTTACCCCCAAGATGATCTTCGCCGAGTCCGTGCGCCAGGTCCTGGACTACCTCTCCCGCGGTGAAGTGGACTGCGGCTTCGTCTACGGCACCGACGCGGTCAAGGCGGGCAAGAAAGTGACCATCATCGAGGAAATTCCTCTCGAGAAGCCGGTCACCTACCCCATCGCCGCACTCAAGGAAGCCACCGACCCGGCACTGGCCAAGGCCTTTGTCGCCTTCATCCGCAGCGACGAGGGTATCGCCCTGCTGGAAGCCCGCGGCTTCAAGAAACCCTAAAGACCAACGGAATACATGCAATTCGAACTCGACATAACCAAACGGCTGCGTAGCGGAGGGGAGGAGTTTCTCCTCCGCTCGCGCTTTTCCACCACGGACAGGGCCCTGGTCCTGTTCGGCCCCTCCGGCTCGGGCAAGACGCTCACCCTGCGGGCCATCGCGGGGATGCTCAAGCCGGACGAAGGATACATCAAGCTCAACGGCAATGTGGTCTTTGACTCGGCCAAGGGCATCAACGTGCCCACGCGGGACCGCAATGTCGGCTACGTATTCCAGGACTACGCCCTGTTTCCACACCAGACAGTGCGGCAGAATGTGGGATTCGGTCTCAAACCGCTGTTCGGCAAACTGCACCCGGCCGATGCCGAACGCGTGGAGGAACTGATCCAGGTTTTCGGGTTGGCCTCGGTGGCATCCAAGAAGCCGGTCGCCCTTTCGGGAGGCCAGCAGCAGCGCACTGCCCTGGCCCGGGCGCTCGCCACCTCGCCCAACCTGCTCCTGCTCGACGAGCCCTTCAGCGCACTGGACCAGCCTCTGCGCCTGCGCATGCGGGACGAGCTCGCCAGCGCCCTGGAGAACTTCAACATCCCTTTGATCATGGTCACCCATGACTCGGACGAGGTGGAATCCTTTGCCGAAACCATTGTGGTCTACCGGGACGGCAGCGTCACCGACGTCCACTCCGCGCGCGAAATCTCGGATTCCGGGCTCAGCCTCACTGAAACGCTGCGCAAACAGGTCGCCCTGGCCTACCAGTAGTCCACGGCGCGCTTTTCTCCATTTCGCCGACAGTTATCCTGCTGTCTGTCGGCGACCATCGGCCCCGGCCCCGCAGCACCCGACGCTGCGGGGCCGACAGGTTGCCCCCCCCAACGCCTCACACATTCACAGCCACTCCTGATTCCGGAAACACCGGATCAACACCCTCAGCACAGCCCCCTCTCTTCCAGCTCCGAGCCATGGCGGCTCGTCAGGTGTCGCGCCGCAACCACTCGCCCGGCCTCCCGCTTTGACCAGAGAGCCAGCCCCGACAGGCCACCCCGGCCACTTTCGAGGGCCTCTCTACACACATATTTGTCAATCACAGTATCAAAACGATAAACCAACACAACCCTCCTTTCACGTCGCGAAAAAGGCGGTATTCCGGCAAACTATACATCGTCCCCCGGGCGCAGCCACCCAATCCGGTCTCAAAACGATACCCACTGTAGCCAAGCGGTCACACTCAACTGCCCCAACCAGCCACTCAGTCTCCTCACAAGAGGCAAAAAACACAAATCCAGCCCGGATTCCGACAAAACACTTACTGCCACTGGCATTTCTTTAAATAACAAAAATGGGAAACAAGCTATTCTAGTGAGCTTTTTTGACCCAATTATACGCTAAAATTGGCAAAACAGGACCATTTCACCAGGTGTGTGGCATACAAGTTGCTCATTCCGTTTCCTCAGAGATCAACCGCTACCGGCTTAACCGACTTTTTCACTAGGAGGAACTATGCGCAGAAGAGATTTCATGAAACTGGCGGCCATGGGAGCCATGGGCACCATGATCGGCGGCTTCCCCGGCGTGTCCATGGCGGGCGCGGCCAAACAGGTCAACTGGCTGACCTGGGAGAACCTGGCCTACGACAAGTACATCGCCGATTTCATCAAGAGCAGCGGCATCAATATTCAAAAGGGGTTCATCGGTTCCGACGACGAACAGTTCGCCAAGATCCGGGCGGGCGGCGGTGCCGACTGGGACCTGATCACCCCCGGCCTGGACAAGGTGGAGCTCTACGTGGCCGCAGACCTGCTCCAGCCCCTGGACCTCGACAAGATCCCCAACGCGGCCAAGCGCTACGCCCCGTTCATGAACACCAGCCTCGGCAAGAAGGATGGCCAGGTCTACGGCATCCCGTTCTACTGGGGCATCAACCCCATCGTTTACCGTGCCGACCTCATGGATGAGGAACCCGATTGGTCCACCCTTTTCGAGGGCACCAAGTACAAGGGCCGCCTGGCCATGCGCGACTACGCCCTGGAGGCCATCGCCATCGCCGCCATGTACGTGGGCATCGACCGCGACCGCATCTTCAAGATGGACGACAAGGAGCTGGCCGAGTGCAAAAAGGCCTGCATCGCCCAGAAGAAGCTGCTGCGCACCTACTGGAACTCCATCGCCGACCTGACCAACCTGTTCGCCGCCGGCGAGGTTGTCTGCGCCTTCTCCTGGGTCCCGCCCTACTACGACCTGCGCGCCAAGGGCATCGACATGGGAATGGCCAAGCCCAAGGAGGGCGTCATCGGCTGGTGCGACACCTGCGCCATCCCCAAGGACGCCAGCCCGGAGAGCGCCGCTGCGGCCCACGAGCTCATCAACTACGTGCTCGGCCCGGACTACGGCTACAAGCTCGCCCTGGACGGCCCCTACGCCATCAGCACCTCCACGGCCCGCGCCAAGCTCACCGACGAGCAGCAGGAGCGCGTCTTCATCAAGGACATCGGAATTATGGACAGCTTCCTGTGGAAGGAAAACCCCACCGACTACGGCAAGTGGGTCCGCATCTGGAACGAAGTCAAGGCAAGCTAGTACATGTCGAACACGAAAGTACCCCCGGCCTCCGGCGCACTGCTGGAGGCCCGGGGCCTCATCAAGGATTACGGTTCGTTCCGGGCGGTCCACGGCGTGGACTTCGATATCCCGGACAACTGTTTCGTGACCATCCTGGGCCCCTCCGGCTGCGGCAAGACGACCATCCTGCGCATGATCGGCGGGTTCGAGTCCGTCAGCGGCGGCAGCCTGGTCCTGCGGGATGATCCGCTCATGGGCGTCATGCCCTACGAGCGGCCCATCAACACCGTCTTCCAGAACTACGCCCTGTTCCCGCACCTGCGCGTGGCCGACAACGTGGCCTTCGGCCTCAAGCTACGCAAACTGCCCGCCGATGAGGTGGACCGTCGCGTGGACCGCGCCCTGGAGACGGTCAAGATGCAGTCCATGGCGTCCCGCTACCCCTCCCAGCTTTCGGGCGGACAGCAGCAGCGCGTGGCCCTGGCCCGCGCCTTTGTCAACGAGCCGGAACTCCTGCTCCTGGACGAACCTCTGGGTGCGCTGGACCTGAAGATGCGTCGCCACATGCAGGTGGAACTCAAGGACCTCCAGCAGCGTCTGGCCATGAGCTTCCTCTACGTCACCCACGACCAGGAAGAGGCCTTTGCCCTGAGCGACCTGATCATCGTCATGAACAACGGACGCATCGAACAGCAGGGCTCGCCCGAGGACATCTACCACCGGCCCGCCAACGCCTACGTGGCCGACTTCATCGGAGGAGCCAACCTGCTCCCCGGCGCGGTGACAGGCGTGGACAAGGGGAGAGCCGCCATCACCACGGCCCTTGGCCCTGTGGAGGCCGACTGCAGCGACACCGTGGCAATGGGCGAACCGGCCAGCCTGTGCATCCGGGCAGAGGACATCCAGCCCGTGGACGATCCCGGCCAGTACAGCCTCGCCTTCAGGGCCGCCGTGACCCACGTGGTATTCCAGGGCAGCGTCAAGCTGGTGGAGGTCGAGGTCTCCGGCCAGAAGATCGTGGCCCGGCTCGGCCATGACGTGCCCACCGCAGTGGGCGATCCCGTCACCCTGGGCGTGCCCGACCACCGTATCCGCATCGTGCATGGCAATCCCCCCGAGGGAGGCGGCGCGTTATGAGCCTGAAACGAATCGACATGGCCCGGCGGCTCTCGCTGCTGGCGCTCATCGGGCCCAACGTCGTCTTTATCGCCCTGTTCTGCGCCGTGCCCCTGGGCGTGCTCTTCAGCTACAGCTTCTTCCAGGTGGACTTCGTGGCCATCATCCGCGACCCCACCTGGGACAACTACGTGCGCGTGCTCCAGAACGGCACATACATGGGCCTCATCCTCAAGGCGCTCCTCTACGGCATCGGCATCGCCGCCATCTGCGCCACCATCGCCTACCCCCTGGCCTTCTTCATCGCCAAGCGGGTCCGGGTGTACAAGGCCGCCCTGCTCACCCTGCTTCTCATCCCCCTGTACACGGGCGACCTGATCCGCATCTTCGCCTGGCGCGTGGTGCTGGGAGCCGAGGGCGTGCTCAACTCCTTTCTCCTCTGGCTGGGCATCATCAAGGAGCCCATCTGGGTGCTGCTGTTCAGCCCCTTCGCCACCACCGTGGTCCTGACCTACAACTACATCCCCTTCATGGTCCTGCCCCTGTGGGCGGCCCTGGAGGCCATGGACGACTCCTACCTGGAAGCGGCCATGGACCTCGGTTGCCGCCAGTTGTCCGTATTTTTCAAGGTGGTCCTGCCCCTGACCGGGGCCGGGCTGGTGGCCGGATTCCTGATGGTCTTCGTCCTGGTGGTCGGCGACTACCTGACCCCGCAGCTCATCGGCGGGTCGTCCGGCGTGACCGTCACCAGCGCCATCCACGACATGTTCGGCGCGGCCTTTGACTGGCCCACGGGCTCTGCCCTGGCCTGGCTGCTGCTCACGGCCATGGCCCTGTTCATAACCGCCGTGACATGGCTCTTCTACAAGTCCCCGTGGGGACGCGGCATCCGGGGAGCCAAATAATGCGCTTCAACGGCTGGGCCGCCCTGCGCGGCTACACCTTCCTTGTCTACGCCTTCGTCTACCTGCCGATCATGCTCATGGGCCTGTTCTCGCTGAACTCGTCCGACCTGATCGCCTTCCCTCTGACCGGCTTCACCCTGGACTGGTACGATCAGATCCTGCACGACTCGCGCATCTTCACCGGCCTGCTGACCACCATGTCCGTGGCCTTCCCGGTGACGCTGATCACCACGGTCTTCGGCAGCATGGCCGCCCTGGCCCTGACCCGCCACAAGTTCAAGGGCAAATTTGCGTTCCTCGCCCTGCTGGTCCTGCCCTTCTTCGTGCCCAAGCTCATCTTCGCCATCGCCCAGGTCACCTTCCTGAACGACATCGGCGTGGGCAAGGGGCTCTACACCGTCTGGATTTCCCAGGCCCTGATCATCCTGCCCTTCGTCACCGTGATCATTGCCTCGGTCCTCTTCCGGGTGGACAAGAAGCTGGAGGAGGCCGCCGGGGACCTCGGGGCCACGCCATGGCAGACCTTCCGCCTGGTCACGCTGCCCTTGATGAAAAACGGCATCCTGGCAGGCTCCTTCATCTCCTTCGTGCTCTCCAATGCGGAGTACACGGTCTCGTTCTTCACCAGCGGCCGGGCGCAGCCCCTGTCAGTGCTTGTGGCCTCGGACTTCCGCTTCCACCTGTCGCCGAGCCTCAACGCCCTGGCCATGCTCATCGTCTTCTTCAATATCCTGGTCGTCGTGATCAGCGAATGGCTGCGCCGCAGAGGCGTGCAGCCCGAATAACGAGGGAATAGTAATGGATCTGCTCATAAAGGGAGGCACCGTTGTCAACGCGGACGACAGCCGCGAGGCCGACGTCCTCATCAGAAACGGACTCATCGAAGCCGTGAAGCCCGACCTCTCCCCCACTTCCGAGTGCCGGATACTGGACGCATCGGGCCTGCTGGTCATGCCCGGCGGCATCGACCCGCACACCCACCTGGAGATGCCCGTGGGCGGCAGCGACCTGCATACGGCTGACGGCTTCGAGAACGGTGGCAGGGCTGCCCTCTCCGGCGGCACCACCATGGTCATCGACTTCGTCAACCCGGTCCGGGGCCAGTCCTATCTGGAGGCCTGGGAGCAATGCATGGCCCGCGCCCGAAAGGCCACCTGCCACTACTCCTACCACGTCACCGTGACATGGTTCGACCAGAACGCCGCCGAGGAAATCCGCATCCTGACCGAGAAACACGGCGTCAACTCGCTCAAGCATTTCACCACCTACCGAAGCACCATCATGCTCGAACCCGACCAGATGCTGCAAAGCTTCTCCCTGGCCCGGGAACTGGGCTGCCTGTGCACGGTCCACGCGGAGAACGACGAAATTATCGTCTACCTGCAGCAGAAACTGCTCGAAAAGGGCATCACCCACCCCAAGGGGCACGTGCTCTCCCGTCCGCCCATCGCCGAAGGCGAAGCCACGGGCCGCGCCATCGCCCTGGCCCGCATCGCCGGAGTACCGCTCTACGTGATGCACATGAGCTGCTCCGAGGCGTTGGCCGCCGTGGTTACAGCCCGCGAAAACGGCCAGGAGGTCTATTCCGAGAGCCTGTGCGGACACCTGTTGCTGGACGACTCCGTTTACTACAACGACGACCCCGAGGTGGCGGCACGCTACGTCATGAGCCCGCCCTACCGCAGCGAATCACACCGCGAAGCCCTCTGGGAAGGCATCCGCGCCGGGCACATCCAGGCCACGGCCAGCGACAACTGCACCTTCACCCAGGCCGATCGCAACCGGGGCCTGCACGATTTCACCAAGATCCCCAACGGCTCCCCCGGCCTGGAGGATCGCATGCGCATCATCTGGAGCGAGGGTGTGGAGACCGGCAGGCTCACCCCCGAACAGTTCGTGGCCGTCACCTCCGCCAACGCCGCAAAGATCTTCAACATCCACCCGCAAAAAGGGATCATCGCCCCCGGCTCCGACGCCGACGTGGTCATCTGGGACCCGAAAAAACAGCACACCGTCTCGGCCAAGACCCACCGCCATGCCATCGACTACAGCGTGTTCGAGGGCATGACCTTCACCGGCTCGCCCGTTGCCACCATTCTCGGCGGCGAAGTGGTCTTCGAAAACAACGAAGTCACTGTCCGGCCCGGGCAAGGCAAGTTCGTGCCCCGCCCCACCCGGCAGCGCATCCCGCCCTGCCATAGCTGAGCGGGCTTATTGCGGTCAGTTTTGGGAATAGAATCAGGAGGGGAAGCCGCCTGCGGCGGAATTGTCAGGTGATTTCGCCTCCGGCGGGCAAGGGGTTGAGCCCCTTGCATCCCCGCTCGCGCACCTTTGGTGCGGATTCTTATCAATGTATAGCTTCTTCTCCGTCCTCTGCTCCAGCACGAATCTGAGCAAAGTGACAAATCCGCAGGACAGCGGATTTGGACGATGGCGATAGCCATCGCCCCGAAGGGGTGAGGGGCGAATCAACCTAGAGAGTTCAGGAGGGGCATGGAACCCTTTCCAAAGGATTCCATGGCCGTTGTGCTTCAGCCGTTAGCGAGTCATGGCTTTACGGATGAAGACAGCAGCGATAGACGCCCCGCCGACGAGGCGGCCCTCGAAAGGGCTATCCCAACTCATATTTCTTGATCTTCCGGTACAGCGTGGCGATACCGATGCCAAGCTTGTCCGCAGCCAGCTCCTTGGCGCTCTTGGAGGGCTCTTCGCCGCCGTAGGCCTTGAGGGCCTGACGGATGAGGCGGCGCTCCATGTTCTCGAGATTGTAATCGGTGAATTCGGTTTCCTGCGCGCCGGAGCGCACCTTGAGGGGCAGGTTCTCGCGCGTGATGACCGCCGGGGAATCGACCACGTTGGCCACATACTCGATGGAATTCTGGAGTTCGCGGACGTTGCCGGGCCAGTGGTATTCGCCCACCGTGCTCCAGAAGCTCTCCTTGATGGTCAGGATTTCCTTGTCCAGACGCCCCAGGCTCTGCTCCAGAAAGACCTTGCAGAGCAGGTGGATGTCGCGGGGCCGCTCGCGCAGGGGCGGGATGTGGATAGGGATGACGTTGAGACGATAGAAGAGGTCCTCGCGGAAGGTGCCGTTGTAGACCATCTCCTCCAGGTTGCGGTTGGTGGCCGAGACCACGCGGACGTCGATGGCGGTGGGCGTGTTGGAGCCCAGCCGGGTGACCTCCCGCTGCTCCAGGGCGCGCAACAGCTTGGCCTGGAGGTGCAAGGGCATGTCGCCGATCTCGTCAAGGAAGAGAGTGCCGCCGTTGGCCTGCTCAAAACGTCCCATCTTGCCCTTGGGGTTGGCCCCGGTGAAGGCCCCGCCCACGTAACCGAAGAGTTCGCTCTCAAGGAGTGTCTCGGGGATGGCCCCGCAGTTGATGGCCACGAACGGGCCATCCTTGCGCCCGCCCTCCTCGTTCAGGGCGCGGGCCACCAGCTCCTTGCCGGTGCCGCTTTCGCCGGTGACGAGGACCGAGGCGGAGGAGTCTGCGAAGCGCGCCACCTGTTCCTTGAGTGCGACGATGACCTCGGAGGTGCCGAGAATGGCGTCCAGGCCGAGCCGTTCATGGGACGAGGCCAGGCGCAGGGCGTCGTCGTGCATGAGCTGGGCGTCGCGGAACATGAACATGAGCTCGCTCTCGCCGTGTTGCAGGGGAAACTCGTTGCCCGCCACCTCGAAGGAGCGCCCGTCCACCAGCAGGGTGTACTCGGTGTATTGCAGCAGGCGGCTCTCGCCCCGGATGAGGTCCACCACGAGAGAGCCCTGATCCTCCAGCGGGAAATCCAGGATCTGGCGCGCGGCCATGTTTGAGCGGACGATGCGCCCGCCGCGAGAGAGCAGGATAACGCCCTCGTCCACCTTGTCGACCACGGTTTCGAGCAGCTCGCCCAGGGCGCGACTGCGGGCGTACTGCACGGATTCCACCACCTTGGAGGCGAGCAGGTCGGCCATCTGGGAAAGGAAATCGAAAAATGTTTCGAAGTTATCCTGAATATGCGCCTTCTGCGCCTCGGTGAAACAGACGAACCCGATGATGCCGACCACGGTGCCGCTGTAGAGGATGGGCGTGCTCATTTCAAAGGTCTCGTCGCAGGAGTGCCAGTTGGGGCACCCCGCGCAGAACTCGGAGAAGCCGGGCTCACGAATGACCAGGGGGCGACCGGTCCTGATCACCTGCTGGTAGACGCCGCTGGCCGCAGACATGCGCTTGCCGACCATGTCGGCGAACCGCCCGGTTCCGGCCACGCGATAGAGGCGGCTATCCACGATCTCCACGTCCACGCGCAACACCTTGGAGATGACCTCCGCGTATTTCCCGGCGGCCATGCTGATATTCCATAAATCCTTGGGCACATTCTGCGTCATGTAGTATTCCTACCCTGTACGGTCCGGCTCATTGTGGTATCAAAGCGATACCGCTCTGTATCAAAAACGATTCCACGGTAGACGGAAGAGCCCGGAACCACGGTTGATATCTCGAAGTTTTCAATGGGCCCACTGTCAGTATCATTTTGAAAACAAGGTTCACATAAACGTAATTGCGGCAATTTTCAAGCTCGGACACCATGAGGCAAGACAGGGCGAACACTCAAAAGCATAACTATTAACATATTAATATTATTAGAATTATCTTAATTTCACTTTTTTCATCAAATCGTCCACAGAAGCACCCAGAACTGGCACGGATGGTGCTCTATCGAGCCCATTCACAGACGCAAACGCACTGGAACGACATGCAAGAACACAACTCACCCTCCGCCCTACAAGGCGCCGCCCGGAAGCTGGAAACTCTGGCCTACCGGATCAACTACATAACGGAACGGATCTGTGCGCTGCTGGTTGCGGCCATGATCAGTGTGGTCTGGTTCGGCATCGCCGAACGCTACGCCCTGGCCCTGGGCGCCACATGGACCGAAGAACTGGCCCGATATATCATGATATGGGCCGCGCTCCTGGCCGTTCCCTGCTGCGCCTATCGGCGGGAGCATATCGGCCTGGACCTGCTCTTTTCCCGCTTTCCCCTGAGCTGGCAGAAACCGCTCCGGCTGCTTCTGGACTCGCTCGGGCTCTGTTTCTTCCTCTTTCTCGCCTTCTACGGCCTGTCCATGGCCAAGCAGGGCGCACATCAGTACGCGACCATCTTCGGCATGACCATGCTCGTACCCTTTACCTCCGTGCCGGTGACCGCCACGCTCACGGCATTCCAGATAGTGGTCACTATGTTCCGCGAGGCCGCCGGGGTCACGCCCCTGTTCGTGGAAAAGGAGGCAGCCAAATGCTGACCGTCGCCATCATCTTCTTCGGCCTGCTGCTCATCGGCGTGCCCATCGGCTTCGTCCTCGGCATAGCCGGCGTCGTCGGCCTGGTCCAGGTGGGCGGAGACAACTTCCTGGTCATGGCTCCCAAGCGCTTTTTCGAAGGGTTGGACCTGTTCACCTTCATGGCCATGCCCTTCTTCATCCTTGCGGGCGAGATCATGAACCGCGTGGGCATGACCCAGCGCATCGCCGGTCTGGCCGACTCTTTGGTGGGCTACATGCGCGGCGGGCTGGCCCACTCCAACATGCTCGCCTCGGTGCTCTTCGCGGGCATGACCGGCGCGGCCGTGTCCGACGCCGCCGCCTTCGGCAACACCCTGGTCCCGGCCATGGTCAAGAAGGGCTACAGCCGCCCCTTCGCCTGTGCGGTCACCGCCGCCGGGTCCATCATCGGCCCAACCATTCCGCCGTCCAACCTGATGGTCATCTACGGCTCCCTGGCCGGGGTCTCCATCGCCGGACTGTTCGCGGCGGGCATTCTGCCGGGCCTGCTCATCTGCCTGGTGTGCATGGCGCTCATCGTGGCCCTTGGCCGCAAGCTCGGCCTGCCCAAGCAGGAGGGAAGTCCCTCCCTGCGCGAGATTCTCTACGCCTTCCGGGGCAGCCTGCTCGCCCTGATCATGCCCGCCATCATCCTGGGCGGCATCCTGGGCGGCATCGTCACTCCCACGGAAGCGGCGGCCATCGCCGTGTTCTACGCCCTGTTCGTGGGGCTGTGCATCGAGCGCACCCTGCGCTTCGACGACATCGTGCAGATGCTCATCCGCACGGCCCGGATTACCGGCGTGGTCTTCCTGATCATCGCCTCGGCCTCCATCCTCAGCTGGTGGATGACCTTCATGCAGATCCCCCAGCAGATCGCGGACGCGTTCCTGTCCCTGTCCACTACGCCGTGGATGGTCAAGGGCATGATCCTCATCCTGCTGCTGGGCATCGGGATGTTCATGGACATCAACGCGGCCCTGATCATCCTCACCCCCATGCTCGGCACCCTGACCCACGCCATCGGCATGAACCCGGTGCACGCGGGCGTGATGATCGTCCTGACCCTGAACATCTCGCTCATGACCCCGCCAGTGGGAGCCTGCATCTTCGTGCTCTCCTCGGTCACGGGCGAGCGCATCGAAAAGATCAGCGCGGCCCTGTGGCCGTTCATCCTCGTGGAGGTGGGCGTCCTGCTCGTCACCACCTTCTGGACCGATCTGGCAATGTTTTTCCCCAAACTTCTGCTCGACATGTAGCGGAACAAACCAAGAGAGAGAGAGGTTCTCATGAAATTTGGAAAACGACTTTCCATCCTGTTCGTCGCCGCCGCCCTGCTGCTGTTCTCGGCACAGGGAGCCCTGGCCGCCAAGGTCATCAAGATGCACCATCTGAACAAGAACGGCGCCTTCGACAACCCGTCCGGGGCCGCCGCCGTGGTCTTCAAGAACCTGGTCGAATCCGGCACCAACGGCTCCGTCCAGGTCCAGATCTTCCCCAGCGGCCAGCTCGGCAAGGACGCCGAAGTGGTCCAGCAGGTCAAGGCCGGCATCATCCAGCTCGGCGTCCACTCCGTGGGCGGCGTGGGCAGCGTCTACCCCATGATCTCCGTGCTCGACGTGCCCTTTGCCTTCCCCAACCACGCCGTGGCCTATGAGGTCCTGGACGGTCCCTTCGGCCAGAAGCTGGGCGCTGACATCACCGCCAAGACCGGCCTCAAGTGCCTGGGCTTCAGCGACTCCGGCGGCTTCTTCCAGTTCACCAACTCCAAGCGCCCCATCAAGACCCTCGAGGACATGAAGGGGTTGAAGATCCGCACCATGGGTCTGGAGACCCACAAGAAGCTCGTCGCCAGCCTGGGCGGCCAGCCTGTGTCCATCGCCTGGTCCGAGGTATACACCTCCCTGCAGACCGGCGTTGCCGACGGCCAGATGAACCCGGTGCCCATCGTCGAGTTCGCCAAGCTGTATGAGGTCCAGAAGTACCTGACCATCTCCAATCACCTGTTCGCCCCGCACGTCTGGCTGATGAACGCCGACTTCTACGGCTCCCTGACCGACGCCGAGCGCGCCGTCGTGGAGAGCGCCGCCAAGACCGCCATCGTGGTCAGCCGCGGTATCGCCAACGCCATCGAGGCCTCCGACCGTGGCCTGCCCTTCCTCTCCGAGAAGATGGAAGTGTACACCCTGCCCGAAGCCGAGAAGGAGCGCTTCCGCGCCGCTTCCCTGCCCGTGGTCAAGGAGTACCTGGAAGGCGCCTTCGGCGACGAAGGCAAGGCCATGCTGGCCTCCTTCCTGGACGCCATCAAAGCGGCTTCCAAGTAACCCGATTCCAACAGCCGGGCGGCGGGACAACCCCGCCGCCCGGCCTTTCCAAAAAACGCAGCACAACAAAGACAATGCAGACAACCAGACAGCCGGAACACATCACCCGAATGCGGTGCACGATCTGCGGCAAGGCCTACCTGCCCGGAGAGCACCCTTACATCTGCCCCGACCACGGCAACGAGGGCATCCTCGACGTCGAATACGACTACGAACGCATCCGGCAGGAAATTTCCCCCCGTCTGCTCTCCGAGAACAGGACCTGGAGCCAGTGGCGATACCGCCCCCTGCTCCCTGTGCTGCAGGACACCCCTGTCCCGCCCCTGGCCGTGGGCTGGACCCCGCTCTACGAGGCCCCGCGCCTGGCAAAGGCGCTCGGCATGCGCTCCCTGTGGATCAAGGACGACTCGCGCCAGCCCACGGGCTCGCTCAAGGACCGTGCCAGCGCCCTGGCCGTCATGAAGGCCCGCGAGGCAGGAGCCTCGGTCATCACCACGGCCAGCACCGGCAACGCTGCCGCCGCCCTGGCGGGCATGTGCGCGGCGGACGGCATGCCCTGCGTCATCTTCGTGCCCCATACCGCGCCCAGGGCCAAGGTAGCCCAGCTGCTGGCCTACGGAGCCCATGTCTATCTGGTGGAAGGCAGCTACGACGACGCCTTCGAGCTCTGCCTGGAGGCCGCCGCCGAGTTCGGCTGGTACAATCGCAACACCGGCTACAACCCATACATGGCCGAGGGCAAGAAGACCGTGGCCTTCGAGATCGCCGAACAGCTCGGCTGGAAGGTGCCGGATCGGATCTTCGTGGGCGTGGGCGACGGCTGCATCATCTCGGGCGTGCACAAGGGATTCCGCGACATGACCCGGCTGGGCTGGATCAAGAGGACGCCCAAACTCATGGGCGTGCAGGCCGAGGGCAGCGACTTTCTCCACCAGGTGTGGAAGGCCGGGGCCGACCCGGTCACCTTCCCGCCCATTCAGGCCGAGACCGTGGCCGACAGCATCTCCGCCGGGCTGCCGCGCGACCGGCGCAAGGCCCTGAACAGCGTGGTCGAGACCGGCGGCGGATTCGTCCGCGTACCGGACCAGGCCATCCTCGACGCCATCCCGGAGCTGGCCCGGACCACCGGTGTCTTCGCCGAACCGGCTGGCGCCTCGCCCCTGGCCGGACTGCGCCGCGCCCTGGCAGACGGCGACATGTCCCCGGACGAGACCGCCGTGCTCGTGGTCACGGGCAGCGGCCTCAAGGACGTGGACGCCACCATCCGGGCCTGCGACACGAAGCCCACCACCGTGGCCCCGAGCCTCGACGCGGTCCGCGCGGCCATGCCCAAGCTTTAGGCAAAACGAATTTTCACCATAACCAGTAGTTACAAGGACAAACCGACATGCTTGATCTGACCATCAACGAACAGGGCCTGGAAAAGGCCGTGGCATGCGCCCGCGAAAAAAATATCATCATCCCCACCCTGGAGCAGATGTGCGACCCGGAGAAGATCCCCGCCGCCGTCAAGGAGAAGCTCGGCTCCCTGGGCCTGTGGGACCTCGACCCGCTCAACCTCTTCCGCATCACCTGGAAGAACGAGGACAAGGAAACCGGCGGCGCCTACGCCGGGGTCAACCACATCGAGCTGCCCTCCTCCCTGACCGGTGTGCCCGCGCGCATCGTCATGCTGGTGGGCAAGTGGTTCCCCACCGGCGCGCACAAGGTAGGCGCGGCCTTCGGCTGCCTGGCTCCCCGCCTGGTCACCGGCCAGTTCGACCCCACCAGCCAGAAGGCTGTCTGGCCTTCCACCGGCAACTACTGCCGGGGCGGCGCCTACGACTCCAACCTGCTCGGCTGCGAGTCCATCGCCATCCTGCCCGAGGGCATGAGCCAGGAGCGTTTCGACTGGCTCGCCGCCGTGGCCGGCGAAGTCATCAAGACCCCTGGTTCCGAGTCCAACGTCAAGGAAATCTTCGACAAATGCTGGGAGCTGCGCCAGTCCGGCGACGACATCATGATCTTCAACCAGTTCGACGACATGGGCAACTACCTGTGGCACTACACGGTCACGGGCCGCGCCATGGAGGAACTGGTCAACGGCCTCACCGAAGACGCGCAGAAGCGCTTCAAGGGCGTGATCCTTTCCACCGGCTCGGGAGGCACCCTGGCCTCGGGCGACTACCTCAAGCAGCGCTTCCACGGCGTCAAGATCGGTGCCTGCGAGGCGCTCCAGTGCCCCACTCTGCTCAACAACGGCTTCGGCGACCACCGCATCGAGGGCATCGGCGACAAGCACGTGCCCTGGGTACACAACGTCCGCAACACGGACATGGTCATCGCCGTTGACGACGAGGTGCCCATGAACCTGATCCGCCTGTTCAACGAGCCTGCAGGCGTCCAGGCCCTCAAGGACAACGGCGTCCCGGCGGAGATCGCGGATAACCTGCACCTCCTCGGCATCTCCTCGGTGGCCAACATGGTCTCGGCCATCAAGTTCGCCAAATACTACGAGCTGGGCGAGGACGACGTGGTCCTGTCCGTGGCCACGGACTCCATGGGCATGTATCAGAGCCGTCTGGCCGAGCTGACCGCCGAGCGCGGCGAATACGCCGTGACCGACGCGGCCTACTCCCGCGCCGTGCTGGACAGCGTCACCGTCGACAACATGCAGGAGCTCGGCTACTACGACCGCAAGCGCATCCACAACCTCAAGTACTACACCTGGATCGAACAGCAGGGCATGGCCTTCGAGGACATCCAGGCCCAGTGGTACGACGAGTCCTATTGGGAGAACGTCCAGAAGCTGGCCCCCAAGGTGGACGAGCTGATCAACGAATTCAACCGGCGCACCGGCCTGCTCGAGGAAATGGAGGCGTAGCATGGGCAACAAGACCGAATACACCCGCCTGAGCGTCACCCTCTGCCAGGAACTGGTCTCCATTCCCAGCCTCTCCGGTGACGAGGGCGATGTGGCCAAGGCCCTGTCCGCAGCCATGCACGCCAACGGCTTCGACCGAGTGGACGTGGACCGCTACGGCAACGTGGTGGGCCGCATCCTCGGCAACCGCCCCGGTCCCTGCATTCTCCTCGACGGCCACATGGACACCGTGCCCGTGCCCGACCCGTCGGTCTGGTCCCAGGACCCGTTCGGCGGCGACGTCGTGGGCAACAAGATCTACGGACGCGGCACCTCGGACATGAAGGGCGCCCTGGCCGCCATGGTCGGTGCCGCGGCCTGGTTCGCCGACGAGAAGGGCCGCGACTTCGCCGGGCAGGTGTGCGTGGCGGGCGTGGTCCATGAGGAGATGTTCGAGGGCATCGCCGCCCGCGAGATATCCGCCGCCATCAAGCCCGACTTCGTGGTCATCGGCGAGGCCTCGGAGCTCAATCTCAAGATAGGCCAGCGCGGCCGGGCCGAAATCGTGGTCGAGACCTTCGGGGTCCCGGCCCACTCGGCCAACCCGGAAAAGGGCGTCAACGCCGTACACAAGATGAACGACCTGACACGGGCCATCGAGACCATCGAAGCGCCTGAGCAGGACGTGCTCGGCAAGGGGATCTGCGTGCTCACCGACATCAAGTCCACCCCCTACCCCGGCGCGTCCGTGGTGCCCAGCGGCTGCCGCGTCACCTATGACCGCCGCCTGCTGGTGGGCGAGACCCCGGAGAGCGTGCTGGCTCCCATCAACGAGATGATCGGCAAACTGTCGGAGAGCGACCCTGACTTCAAGGCCAAGGCTTACTTCGCCAAGGGCAAGGAGTCCTGCTACACCGGCAAGGACATCGCCGGGGAACGCTTCTTCCCGGGCTGGCTTTACGGCGAGGACGAGCCCTTTGTCAGCGGCGTGCTGGACGGCCTGAAACAGGCCGGGCTCACCCCCGAGATATCCCACTACGCCTTCTGCACCAACGGCAGCCACTACGCCGGGGAAGCTGGCATCCGCACCCTGGGCTACGGCCCCTCGCGCGAAAATCTGGCCCACACCATCGACGAGCACGTGGAAATCGAACAGCTCGAAAAGGCCACCCTCGGCTACAAGGCCATCATCGAGGCCCTGCTGAAAACAGACTAACCCGCCGCGCCCAGCCCCGCGCCGGGCGCGCCTTCCGCCCATGAGCATCCGCATAGACAACGCACAGATCATCGACGGCACCGGCGCTCCCGCATACCCCGGCAGCATCCTCATCGAGGGCGAACTCATCATCGCCGTGGGCGACGTCAGAGCCGAGGCCGCCCGGGTCATCGACGCCGGAGGGAACGTGGTCTGCCCCGGCTTCATCGACACCCACAGCCACTCCGACCTGGTGGTCATGGAACAGCCCTTCATCTGGCCCAAAATCCGCCAGGGCGTGACCACCGAGATCCTCGGTCAGGACGGCATATCCATGGCCCCGCTGCCAGAGGCGCACATCCCGGCCTGGCGCAAGAACCTGGCCGGGCTGGAAGGCGAGTCCGACACCCTGGACTGGCGCTACGCCACCACCGGCGGCTACCTGGATGCCCTGGAGCGAAGCGGCGTCGGGACCAACATGGCCTACCTCGTGCCCCACGGAAACGTGCGCATGGAGGCCATGGGACTGGATGACCGCAAGGCTTCGGACGCGGACCTCGAAACCATGGGCGACATCCTGCGCCGCGAGTTCGAGGCTGGGGGCTTCGGCCTGTCCACCGGGCTCATCTATCCGCCGTGCACCTACGCGGACAAACGTGAAATGGAGGCCCTGTGCACCGTGGCCGCCGAGTACGGCCGTCCGCTGGTCATCCACCAGCGCAGCGAGGCCGACACCATCCTGGAGTCCATGGCCGAAGTCCTGGACATCGGGCGCAAGACCGGCGTGCACGTTCACTTTTCCCATTTCAAGGTCTGCGGCAAGAACAACGCGGACAAATTCGAGCCGGTCATGGCGCTGCTGGATCAGGCGGCGGCAGAGGGACTCCGGGTCACCTTCGACCAGTACCCCTACGTGGCGGGCTCGACCATGCTCGGGGCCATTCTCCCGCCCTGGGCCCACGCCGGGGGCACCGAGCGGCTCCTGGAGCGGCTTGCGGACTCCGAAGCCCGCGCCCGGATGCTGCACGACATCAAGCACGGCATTGACGGCTGGGACAACTTCGTGGCCTTTGCCGGGCTGGACGGCATCTTCGTCACCAGCGTGCGCACCGAGGCCAACGCGGACACCATCGGCAAAACCCTGACCGAGATCGGGGCCATGCGCGGCAAGCCCGGCCTGGAAGCCGCCCTGGACCTAATGCTCCAGGAGGAGAACGCCGTTGGCATGGTCGATTTCTACGGCCTGGAGGAGCACGTCATGGCGATAATGTCCCGCCCGGAGATGAACGCCTGCACCGACGGCCTGCTGGGCGGCACGCCCCACCCGCGCACCTTCGGGGCCTTTCCGCGCATCCTGGGCAAATACGTCCGGGAGGAGAAGGTCATGTCCCTGGAGGAGGCGGTCCGCAAGATGACCGGCAAGCCCGCCGAGACCTTCGCCATCGAGAAACGCGGCATTCTCAAGCCCGGTAACTTCGCCGACGTGGTGATCTTTGACCCGAAAACCGTGCGCGACAAGGGGACCTACACCAACCCGGCGAGGCACCCATCGGGCATCGAACTGGTCATGGTCAACGGGAGCGTGGTCCACGGCAGGGAAACCACGGAAACACCGTGCGGAAAAGTGCTCAGACTCGGGCTCGAACGCCCAGTTTTCGCCTAGACTTACTCAATTTTATATACAATTATTAAAGGCAGATACAACAAAATACCCCTGTGAGGCTTTTCCAAGCCCTCAGGGGTATGGTTTTTTTTGCCACTCAGGTGCATATTCGTATTGACTTTGCGGTTATGAAAAACTACTTCCGCATTCGGTTCGCGGACGGAGCCCTGTCCGATTCCGCGCCGTACCGGTATCATGCCGGAATCTTACCTGGATGGAGGATGTATGAGTGACCCCTACCCTGGAGAGATGGACCGTTGAACGGTCCAGAGAACTGTACGGCGTTCGTGAATGGGGAGCCGGCTTTTTCGGCGTTTCCGATTCTGGCGAACTTCAGGTAACCGCCAAGCCCGGCTCCTTCGAGCACGCGGTCAGCATACCCGAAGTGATCGAGGGCATCCAGGCGCGCGGCCTGGACATGCCGGTGCTCCTGCGCATCGAGAATATCCTCGACACCCAGATTTCCCTGCTCAACGACAATTTCCGGTCCGCCATCGAGAGCCTTGACTACAAGGGCTCCTATCTCGGCGCGTACCCCATCAAAGTCAATCAGCAACAGCAGGTGGTGGAGGCCGTGACCCGTCACGGCAAGGCCTACCATCACGGACTGGAAGCAGGCAGCAAGGCCGAGCTCATCGCGGCCATGGGCATGCTTCGGGACACCGAAGCGGTGCTGGTCTGCAATGGCTACAAGGACGAGGAGTTCATCGACCTCGGCCTGCACGCCACCCAGCTCGGCTTCAAGTGCATCATGGTCATCGAGATGCCCGGCGAGCTGCCGACCATCATCAGCCGGTCCAAAGAGCTCGGCATCAAGCCGAACCTCGGCGTGCGCGTCAAGCTCTCCTCCCAGGCCAATGGCCTTTGGGCGGAGTCCGGCGGCGACCGCTCCATCTTCGGGCTCAACGCCGCGCAGATCATCGAAGTCATCGACACGCTCAAGGACGCGGAGATGCTCGACTGCCTGCAGCTGCTGCACTACCACCTGGGCTCGCAGATCCCCAACATTCGGGAGATCCGCAATGCCGTGGCCGAGGCCAGCCGCGTTTACGCAGGCCTGACCCACGAGGGCGCGGGCATGCGCTACCTCGACCTGGGCGGCGGCCTGGCCGTGGACTACGACGGCACCCAGACCAACTTCATGAGCAGCCGCAACTACACCACCGACGAATACTGCGTGGATGTGGTCGAGGGCGTCATGACCGTGCTCGACGAGCAGGGAGTGGAGCACCCGACCATCATCACCGAGTCTGGCCGCGCCCTGGTGGCCTACTACTCCATGCTGCTCTTCAACGTGCTGGAATCGGCCCGCTTCGAGGTGGAGCCCCTTCCGGATGCCCTGCCCGAAGAAACCAACATCCACATCCGGCACATCTTCGAGACCCTGCAAACCCTGAACCTGCGCAACATACAGGAGTGCTTCAACGACGCCCTGTACTACCGCGACGAGATCCGCCAGGCGTTCAGTCAGGGCAACATGTCGTTCCGCGAACGCGCCCTGGGTGACCGGGTATTCTGGGAGACCGTCAACCGCATCGCCTTGCTGGCCAAGGACCTGCCCAGCCTGCCCCACGAGCTGGAAGGCATCACCCAGGCCCTTTCGGATATCTATTACTGCAACTTCAGCGTGTTCCAGTCACTCCCCGACGCCTGGGCCATAGGACAGCTCTTCCCGGTCATGCCAGTGCATCGGCTGGAGGAGCGGCCCACCCGCGAGGGGCTGCTGGCGGACATAACCTGCGACTGCGACGGCAAGATCGACCGCTTCATCGACAGCCATGGCGTCAAACGGACCATGCCCCTGCACGAGCTCAAGGATTCCGAGGAATATTACCTCGGGGCCTTCCTCGTGGGCGCGTACCAGGAGACCCTCGGCGACCTGCACAACCTGCTCGGCGACACCAACGTGGTCACCATCAGGATTCGCGAAGGCGGCGGGTTCGACTTTGTCGGCGAATTGGAAGGCGATACGGTGGAGGACATCCTCTCCTACGTGGAGTACGACACCCGGATGCTCTTCAATCGTTTCCGCGAGACAGCGGAGAACGCCGTGCGGGAAGGCCGGATCACTCCGGTCCAGCGAAAGGAAACGCTCCAGGCCTACAAGAACGGGCTGCAGGGCTACACCTACTTCGAAAGATAAACTTACCGCTCTCCCTGGTGGAGGGCCGCCTGTGAGGGTACTACCATGTCCAAGGTTCTGATCATCGGCGCCGGCGGTGTCGGCAGCGTGGCGGTGCACAAGTGCGCCCAGGTTCCCGAAGTCTTCTCCGAAATCCATCTGGCCAGCCGGACCAAGTCCAAATGCGACGCCATCGCCGCGTCCGTGAAGGAACGTACCGGCGTGGACGTGTCCACCTATCAGGTGGACGCGGATAACGTGGCCGAAACCGTGACCCTGCTCAAGCAGATCAAACCCGACCTGTTGGTCAACCTGGCCCTGCCTTACCAGGACCTGCCGCTCATGGACGCCTGCCTGGAGGCCGGGGTCAACTACATGGACACCGCCAACTACGAACCGCCGGAAGAGGCCAAGTTCGAATACAAGTGGCAGTGGGCCTACCGCGAGCGCTTCGAGCAGGCCGGGCTCACGGCCCTGCTGGGCTCCGGCTTCGACCCGGGCGTGACCAACGTGTTCGCGGCCCACGCCATGAAGCACCATTTCGACGAAATCCACGTCCTGGACATCATCGACTGCAACGCGGGCGACCACGGCCAGGCTTTCGCCACCAACTTCAACCCGGAGATCAACATCCGGGAGATCACCCAGCGCGGCCGCTACTGGGAACGCGGAGAGTGGGTGGAGACCGATCCGCTGTCCTGGTCCATGGACTACGAGTTCCCCGAGGGCATCGGACACAAGAAGTGCTACCTCATGTACCATGAGGAGCTGGAGTCTCTGGTCATGCACATCAAGGGCCTGAAGCGCGCCCGCTTCTGGATGACCTTCGGCGACCAGTACCTCACTCACCTGCGCGTGCTTGAGGGCATCGGCATGACCTCCATCGAGCCCATCGACTACAAGGGGCAGCAAATCCAGCCCCTCCAGTTTCTCAAGGCCGTGCTGCCCGAGCCGGGGTCCCTCGGTCCGCTGACCAAGGGCCGGACCTGCATCGGCAACGTCATGACCGGCATCAAGGACGGCAAGGAGAAGAAGCTCTACGTCTACAACATATGCAGCCACGAAGACGCCTACGAAGAGGTCGGCTCCCAGGCCATATCCTACACCACCGGCGTCCCGGCCATGATCGGGGCCATGATGCTGCTCACCGGCAAGTGGTCCGGCAAGGGCGTCTTCCACATGGAGCAGTTCGACCCCGACCCGTTCATGGAAGCCCTGAACAAGCACGGCCTGCCCTGGCACGAAGTGGAACTGTAATGAACGGCGCCCTGGAATACCGTTTCGATCCCGAAGCGGTCCCAACGCCCGCCTACGTGGTGGACGAGGGGCTGCTGCGGGACAACCTGGCCGTGCTCGCCTCGGTGCGCGAGCGGGCCGGGTGCAAGATCCTGCTCGCTCTCAAGTGCTTCGCCATGCACGCGGTCTTCCCCATGCTGGCCGAGACCCTGGACGGCGTCTGCGCCAGCTCGCCCCATGAGGCGCGGCTGGGCCACGAGGAGTTCGGGCGCGAGGTCCACACCTTCGCCGCCGGATACTCCGAGGCGGACATCCGCGACCTGTGCGAAACCAGCGGGCACATCGTGTTCAACTCCTTTGCCCAGCTGGACCGGTTCCGGCCCCTGGTGCGGGAGCTGGCCGCGAAACACGGACGCGAGATCGAACTCGGCGTGCGCATCAACCCAGAGCACTCGGAAGGGGCCGTACCGCTGTACGATCCCTGCTCACCGGGCTCGCGCCTGGGCGTGCGCAACGCACATTTCGACAGGGACAACCTGGACGGCGTCACCGGGCTGCACTGGCACAACCTGTGCGAGCAGGACGCCGACTGCCTGGAACGGACCATCGCGGCGGTGGAGGCCAACTTCGCCGACGTGCTGCCGCGCATGCGCTACGTCAACTTCGGCGGCGGCCACCACATCACCCGATCCGACTACGATGTGGACCTTCTGGTGGACCTGATCGTCCGCTTCAAAAAGAAGTGGGGCGTGGAGGTCTACCTGGAGCCAGGCGAGGCCGTGGCCCTCAACGCGGGCTACCTGGTGGCCTCGGTCCTGGACGTGACCCAGGCGGACATGCCCCTGGCGGTCATGGACTCGGCCGTACCCTGCCACATGCCCGACGTCATCGAGATGCCCTACCGGCCGCACATCGTCGGCTCGGGCAAGGCCGGGGAAAAGGCGTGGACCTGCCGCATCGGCGGCCCCTCCTGCCTGGCCGGAGACGTGGCCGGGGAGTATTCCTTCGACCGCCCTCTCAAGTTGGGAGACAAGCTCATTTTCACGGACATGGCCATCTATACCATGGTCAAGAACAACACATTCAACGGCATCCCCCTGCCGTCCATTCACCGCTACAACCCGGAAACCAACGCCCTCGCCCTTGTCCGCTCCTTCGGCTACGAGGACTTCAAGAACCGGCTCTCGTAAGGAGATCAACCATGGCCGCGCATTTTCTCGACGGAGAAATCCGTAACGCCACGCCCGAAGAGGCGGGCATCCACGTCATCCCCGTACCCCTGGAGGCTTCGGTCTCCTATGGCGGCGGCACGGCGAAGGGACCTGAGGCGATCATCGGAGCCTCGACCCAGCTGGAACTGTGGGACGGCAAGGGTATTCCCGCCGAACTCGGCATCCACACCATGCCCCCGATCAACTGCGACGGCCCGGTGCACAAGGTCCTGGACCGCATTGAGGACGCCGTGGCCTTTGCCGTGGAGTGCGACGCCCTGCCCCTGGTCCTCGGCGGCGAGCACACCGTCACCCTGGGAGCGCTCCGGGCCCTGAAGCAGCGGTACCGCTTCGGCGTGGTCCAGATCGACGCCCACGCCGACCTGCGCAACACCTACGAAGGCTCGCCCTACAGCCACGCCTGCGTCATGCGCCGGGCCGTGGAAGACCTCGGCCTGCCCCTCTTCCAGATAGGGGTACGCGCCCTGAGCGCCGACGAGGCGGACTTCCGCAAGGAAAGTGAGATTCCCCACCTGGACGCCCGGGCCCTGCACCTCTCCGGCATCCCCAAGAAGATCCTCCCCATGGATTTCCCGGACCGGATCTACGTGACCTTCGACGTGGACGGCCTGGACCCCTCGGTCATCCGGGCCACGGGCACCCCCGTCCCGGGCGGCATCGGCTGGCAGGATGCACTGACCCTGCTGGAGCGGGTGCTTGACGGCAGGACGCTGATTGGTGCGGACGTGGTGGAACTCGCCCCGGCCCCCGGCGACCACGCCTCGGACTTTGCGGCGGCCCAGCTTGCCTACACCCTCATGGGCCTGCTCCCCGTCACGGAATAACCGTACCATCAGGGACGGCATCCCCTACATTGCTTTCCTACCCGACCCGGGCGCTCGCCCGGGCCGGGTCTTTGTTTTTGCGGAACGCATTGCCACGCTCCAGGTCATGTGCGAAAGTAGCGGCTAAGGCGGAATACCGTTTGCAACAGAGGGGGTGACCCGACTGGATAGCCGCTCACCATGATCCGGCAACCCGTCAGGATAACGACGGTTCCCCCCAATTCAACGCAACGAAAGGAGGCCACAGAATGCGCACTGAGACCCGAAAATGCACACCCCATGCTCCGTTTCCCCTCGCCCTGCTCCTAACCTTCGCAACCATCCTGCTCGCCACCTCACCGGCCGGCGCGATCATGCCGCCCGAGGTCTATGCCAAGGCGTCGCAGCAGTCGCGCATCAAGGCCATCGCCACCATCACGGCGGTCAGAACCCTCCGCATCGGCAAACGCGCCACAACAAAGTCGGTCACTTTCAAGCCGGAATTTTTCCTGGGGGCCGAGGGGGCCGATCCCTTCACCGGAATTTGCGAGTCCGTGGAAACAGCGGAACAAAAAGCCAACCTGATGGTCGGCGGCGACATCTATTTCTATCCTCATGCCAATCGGCGAGTCTTCGTCACGGTCAGAGATAACGGCGGAGTCATCACCTCCATGACAACCATGACCCCGGAACTGGAAAGAATTATCAGAGAGGAGCCCGAGCGGCTCCTCTACGGCATCGGCCGAGTCCGGATCAAGCCCGGATCAGTCGATACGATCACCCCGAGGCTGCGGGGCAAGGAACCGCTCCCAGAGAGTGAACGTCCCTCGTCCATCATCTCCCTGGAGGAACTCGGAGCGGCCAAGACGGAAAGGGGATACAAGGAGCCCAACGTGGCCGGGCGGGGCGAGTTTCCCACAGCCGGGGAGTTGCAGGGACGGCTCCAGCTCGCCTTGGGCATGGACGACCTGGAAGAGGCCAAACGGCTGCTGGACAGGGGGGCTGACCCCAACCGTCTGCCCGGCGGCGGACTGACGCCATTGATGGTCACCGAGACCGAGCCCATGGCCAACCTGCTGCTGCAATACGGTGCCGACCCCATGGCAAGGGACAAGGATGGCGGCACCCTGCTGCACTACGCAGTGAGCAAACGCGACGCCCCGGCCCTGATCAGGCTCTACGCGGCAAAGGGAGTGAATCCCGAAGAACTGGGTTGGGACAACGCCACACCGCTCATGACCGCACTGGCCGCCGCCCACGAGCGGGGACCGCTCCAGCCCTCCATCCCGGGAGCCGGGCAGGAGGAAATCGACAACGCGCCGGACCTGGACGCCGTGCTGGCCGCCCTGGCCGAAGCCGGGGCCGACCTGAACGAGAGGGGCCATTCCGGCGCCACGCCGCTCATAACGGTGACGATCTGGAACGACGGCAGGCTGGCAAAGGCCCTGCTCAAGGCTGGCGCGGACAAGACCCTTCGGGACAACGGCGGCAAGACGGCCAAGGACCTGGCCTACGAACTGGGGCACCGCTACATCTACCAGATGTTGGAATAGCAGCTGAAAAGGCTCAACGGATCAGGGTCAACTTCACCCGACGAGACACGAGCAGATACCATATCCACAGGCCGGAGGCGACAACGCCCGCCGCGATCCTGCCTAGCATCATGGCCATCTCGTTGAACATGAGATAAACCATGGAGCGGAGCCAGAGCAGATCAACGATATTCATCAGGTGCATGGCGATCATCGCCACTATGTAGGCCCGGACAAACAGCCGTCGCTTGGTCAGCAGCAGGAACAGCAGCCCCGCCGAGAGCACTATCTGGCTGACGGCCACCCCGATCTCGAAACGAAAGATGGGAAGCACCAGGTCCATGGCGGCGGGGTCCACGTGGCGGATGGTCTCCATCAGACCTGAGATGTCCCAGGCCCGCACCCCGATGGTCAGGAGCTGACCGGCGGCGAGCAGCAAAAGCCAGCCACCCAGCTTGGGCAAGCCATCCTTGCCGTGGCATAGTACCAATTCATTCTGTGAGCCGCTTTCGCCCATGCTCCCTCCTTTCGCAAATTCCGACACAGACTAGCACCCCCTGGAGGTGCGGGCAAGACTGGCCGGAATCGGGACAATTCTTCAGGCGATTGCCGTTCTTCGGGATTCCATGCTAGGGGGAAGATATGCCAGTATTCCGATACGCCCTCCTCTGTATTCCTGCGCTCTGCCTTGCGGCGATCTTCGCCTTTGGCGGCTGCTCTGACGCGCCCAAGGACGAGGTGGTGGTATACGTTTCCGTGGACCGCCAACATGCCGAGCCGGTCCTCGTGGCGTACGAGAAGCAAACCGGCGTGAGGGTCAAGGCGGTATACGACGTGGAGGCGGCCAAGGTCACGGGCCTGGTAAACCGGCTCATCCAGGAGCGTGAGGCCCCAGTTGCCGACGTCTTCTGGAACGGCGAGATAGTCCAGACCATGCGGCTCAAGGAACGCGGCGTGCTCGCGTCCTACGACTGTCCCGCGACCCGTTCGCTCTCCAACACCTACCGCGACCCCGACGGATACTGGCACGGGGCCGGAGGGCGAGCGCGGGTGATCATCGCCAACACCGACAGGCTCGACAAAGGCAGCATGCCCTCGGGCCTGGAGGATTTCCTCGCCCCGGGCACCGACCCAAAGACCATGGGCATCGCCATGCCCCTGTTCGGCACCACGGCCACCCACGCCGCCGCGCTCTATGCCATCTGGGGACCGGATAGGGCCGAAGAATTCTTCTCCCGCCTTCGCGACAAGGGAGTGCTCGTGGTCAACGGCAACTCCGAGGTCCGCGACATGGTGGCCGACGGCCGCATGGCCTGGGGCCTGACCGACACGGACGACGCATACGGGGCCGTAAAACGGGGCGCTCCCGTCAAGATAATCCTCCCTGACCAAAACGGTCTGGGCACCCTGGTCATACCGTATACCGTCGGCCTGATCAAAGGCGGCCCCAACACGGAACAGGGACGCTGGCTCATCGATTACCTCGTAGGGACCAAGGCCGAAGCCATGCTCATCAGGTCCGGCTTCAGCCAGCTCAGCGCCCACGGCAATCCGACTCCGGGCAGATGGGAGGGCATCAAAACCATGGACGTCACCTTCGAGGACACCCTGCGCCAGATGAAAACGTCGCACGAAGATCTCAGGCGGATCTTCCTGCAATAACGGATGGACGCCATGGGGTACGCATCACCAACAGCCACCAGGATAACGCGCGCTGGCGCAGCCTGCTTCCTGCTCCTGGTCCTCGCCCCGATGTTCGCCTCGGCCCTCGACGGCGATTCCCTGATCGAGACACTTAGACTGTCGCTGCCCACGGGCCGCAAGGGAGCCCTGCTCCTGAACAGCCTCTCCCTGGCCGCGCTCACCGCCGCCCTGACCACGCTTCTGGGCGCGCTCACCGGCATCGCCATGCTCACGCCGGGCAGGCTCCCGACACGTCTCAAGCTCCTCTTCCCGGCCCTGTTTCTGGTCCCGCCACACATCCATTCCCTGGCCTGGTCCCGCCTCTTCCACTGGACAGCCTCCCTTTTCGGCCTACCCCTGGCAAACGGCCTGCCCGCCGCAGCATGGGTCCAGACCATGCATCTGCTGCCGCTCGGCGCGGGCCTGGCGGCCCTGGCCCTGGCCCATCTCGACCGCGCCGGCATTGAGACGGGCCTGACCATGGCCGAACCCGGAGCGGTCTGGCGCTCCATAGTCCTGCCCCAGGCCACGCCCATGCTGCTGGCCGGAGTCGGCCTCGCCTTTGTCCTCTCTCTGGTGGACTACGGCATCCCGTCCCTGTTCCAGGTAAATACTTACGCAATGGAGATATTCGCCGAATTCAGCGCCAGCGGACAGGCAGCCCGCCCTCTGGCGCTCTCGCTGGCCCTGCTCGTGCCGTCGGGAGCGGTCCTGGCCGCCACCCACCGGGGGCTGCGCAAGGTCCTGCTCGCCCCATCCCGAAAGACGGAGGGAGCGTTTCTTCCCCCTTGGCCGGTAGCGTGGCGACCGCTCCGCCTCCTGGGCTCGGCCATCGCCCTTGTCCAAGCCGCCGTCCCCCTGACGGTGCTGGTCCTGGGGCTGTCAAAGGGGACGACGGGTGGCTCCACCGTGCTCGGCTCATTGGGCGAGCTGGTTTACTCCCTGGCCGTGTCCGCAGCCGCCGCACTCCTGGCCCTGCTCCCGGCCCTCGGCTACGCCCGCGTCATGCAACGAGGCGGCAGCCTCCGCTGGCTTCTGCCCCTGGTGGCGCTGGCCATCCCCGCTCCGTTGACGGGAGCCGGGCTCATTGCCCTGTTTCGCGGCACCCCGCTCATGGGGAGCGACCTGCTCCCGGCCCTTGCCTCGGCCTGCCGATTCATGCCCGCCGCCGCTCTGATCCTGGCCGCCGCCCTGTCGCACCTTCCCGAGGACCGGTTGGAGGCGGGCCTGGTCTTCGCGGGAAACGAAAGCCGCTTTGCCCGGAAGATCTTTCTTCCCCTGCTGGCTCCGGGCCTGGCCGCCGCTCTACTCCTGGTCTTCGCCCTGGCCCTGGGCGAACTGGGCGCGACCCTGATGGTCTGTCCGCCGGGCCGGGGCACGGTGACCATGAAGATCTACAACTACCTGCATGCCGGGACATTCGACGCCGTGGCCGGACTCTGCCTGGCCACCCTCGGGCTGGTGCTGGGAGGAATGCTCTTCGCCCAGCGGATGGCCTTTGGGGACAAAATCGGGAGGAGGCCTTCATGCTGAACCTGACGGACGTAAGCAAACGCTTCGGCGCCACCGCCGCAGTGGAAGGCGTCTCCCTGAATATTCCCCCGGGAGAGCGCCGGATCCTGTTCGGTCCGTCCGGCTGCGGCAAGACCACCCTGCTGCGGATCATAGCCGGGTTGGAATCCCCGGACCAAGGCAGCGTCTTTCTTGGCGAAAGGGACGCCGCCGGTCTTCCACCATGGAAACGGAACATCGGTTTCGTGTTTCAGGAATCGGCCCTGTGGCCGCACATGACAGTGGAGGAAAACATCGCTTTCGGTCTTGAGAACCAAAGGCAACCGGACTTGGACCTGCTGACAGCCTTGGGCGTGAACGACATGCTCGACCTCTGCCCCGGCACTCTGTCAGGAGGACAGGCACGGCGGGTGGCTCTGGCCCGCGCCCTGGCGGTCCGGCCCAAACTGCTGCTCCTGGACGAACCCTTCACCAACCTGGACCGAGAGGCCGCACTCGCGCTGCTCGGCGTCACCCGCGCCTTTGCCCATGAAATCGGGGCCACCGTTCTCTGCGTCACCCACGACCGGGAAGAGGCCGCCCTATGGGATGCGCCGGTTCTGATCATGCGGCAGGGCAGGCTTGAAGACTCTCCTATAGATCAATCAGCCTGAACGTCGCCTGGATGATGTAGTCCAATGGCGAACCAGCCGTGCGGAAGACAACCTCGCCGGTATACACTGCATTGCCGGTGGCGGCATCCAGCACCCGGACACGGTTGTCAAAAGAGACCGCGACCAGCTTTCCGTCCGGGCTGACGCACGCGCTGCGCAGCTTGTTGCCGAACTCGTTCAGTGCCACCACCCGCTCGCTGCCGCCCTTGACCGGATGGAAGATCAGCGAGCGGTTCCACTCGTCTCCGTAGGTGGGAGTGTCGTAGGCCAGCCAGGAGCCGTCCGGGGCGACCACCACATTGCTCGCCCCGGTCCAGTTGTCACCGGAGCGGCGGACGAGCGCCGTGCCCGACTTGGGCTTGAATTTATTCTTACCCCAGAGCAGCACCGACCCCTTCCGGGTCACGGCTGCCAGGATTCGGTAACCGCCGATGTCCAGGGATGTGGCCTTGACTTCCGTCCCGATTGCGATGGGATTGGGCTTGTGCGCGCCGTACTTCCCCGAGGCGTTCCAGACGCGAACCATGTTGTCCGTGGCGTCAAAAACCACCAAGTATTTCCCGTTGGGCGTGAAGCCGAGAAAGGAAGCCACCTCCTGAAGCCGGTCATTGGACTTGGGTTTCCAGGAAAGCGCCTTGAGCTTCTCCCGCGTTATGCCCTGGCCTTTCAGCCGCCACAATTCGATGATGCCCCGGGAGCCATCCCGATAGCCGCAGGCCATCATCCCCTTGTCTCCCCATGCCACGGACTGGAAGCCGCCTGCGGGATGGGTGGAGGGGAACACGGTCAGGAATTGCCCGCCGGTCAGGTCCAGGATGCCCATGTCGCCCATGTCGGTGCCCACGGCCAGCCGCCCGCCGTCCGGGGAAAAGGCGAGCCCCTCGACCCGATTCAGGTAAAGCAGCATCTCCTCCCGTTCCGCAAGGGCGGGCTCCACAACCACGAACCAATAGGCCGCGCCGAGCCCCAAAACCACGATCAGCACGGCGATGCGGAGAAACCATTTTCGTCCCTTGGATTTGCCGCCGCCCGAGCGTTTCTTTCCGGCTCCGTCCGCGTCGAGGGGCGGCGGTGGCGGTGGCGATTGCGGTTCGGGCTCCGGTTCCTGGGGAGGTTCAGCAGCAGGTTCAGGCTCGACCGCTTGCTCAGGCTCTGGAACAGGTTCCGGCTCTGACGCAGGGGGCGAAGGGGCCGGAGCTTCCGGCTCCGGCTCCGGCGGTGGCGGCGCTACAGCCTCAACGGGAGCCCCGCAGGACGCGCAAAACTTGTCGCCGGGCTCCAGAGCAGAGCCACACCGGGAACAGAATTTATCAGCCGCCATATCCGCCTCCTTGCAACAGATCAGCCTTGCTTTGCTCCGCACCGGGAGCAAAAAGCGGCGTCCGGCTTGAGCGCCGCGCCGCAGGAAATACACTTGCCCTGCTTGTGGGCCTCTTCCACCTGATGGCCGCAAGAGGAGCAGAAGGCCGCCCCCGGTTTGAGCTCTGCGCCACAGGACACGCAGCGGGAGCCCGAAGCCTCGCCCGAACCGGCTCGCCTGCCGGGCGCGTCCGACACCTGCCGCTTCATCCAGTCCGCGAGTTCGCCGCCGGAGCATGAGGCCAGAGTGATCTCGACGTCTCCACCGCCGCGCTCCTCGAAGCCCAGAGTCCACAGGTATCTGCCAGCCCCCGTCAGAGCCACAGAATAGTTGACCTCCGCCTTGTCCCGTCCGAAGCGGGTCAGCACGCAGGCTGCTGCAGGCAGCACAGGCTGAAGGGAGGCGCCCATGAAAAGCATCTCGCCCGAGGGTAGCCACCCTCCCGACGAGGGTCGCAACAGCCCGAGCCGTTCCAATTCCCGCGCGCCTCGTTCGGCAGCGTCCGCAGCCAGGAGGCCATTGGGGGCGAGGAAGTTCAGCAGGGTCACCATCCACCGCCCGTCACCCGCTTCCAGGCCCACGGCCAGGTTGTGATCCAGCTCCTCCAGGCTCAGGGTCAGGTCCATGCCCGGAGCCCGGTGCAGCAGGGAAACGCAAAGCTGGGCGCGCAGGTGGTCCAGGCACGCGGCCCAAGCGGCCAGCCCGGCCGGACTCAGCGACGCACGATAGTCCACGCCCTCGGGTCCGCTTCCGGCCCAGAGCATTCCCGCCAGATCCCCGGTCACGGCTTCGGAGTCATACCCAGCCGTGAGCCGGACTCCCTGGTCCACCCCATCCACGCGCACCAGCGGCGAGCGGGGATCATTCCCCCGGTAATAGAGCCGGGGCAGGACGCCCTCCGGAGTTCCCTCCAGCAACCGGACCTCCAGCAGGGGGTCGGCCAGGATTTCGAATGCCTCACGCCATATGCCCCCGGGAGCCGCCACGGGCTCGGCCCGCTCCGAGGCAAAGGGATGAAGCGGGCTGTGCGGGGCCGTGACCATGCTCAGGGCGTCAAAAACCGCCCGCACCTGGCCCGAAGTCAATTCAAGCGTTTCCAACATGAGTCTCTCCCCGGCTACTTGCCTGGTTTGGTGCCGCCCGGCACAAAGGTCCCGCCGTCCGCCCTGCCGCCGCCGCTGCCCGCGCCGGTCTCTGCGGCCTGCATGGGCGAACGCTGCAACCCGCCTTCGTTCATGACCTGATACCAACGCTCATAGTCGTGCGGACGCAAGTCGCCGTTCTTGATCTTGACGTCGATCTCGCCCTGGAACTTCACCCAGGAGTGAGGATCGGTGCCACCCCCGGCCAGCCGCCAGGCATCCCGTATCTCCTGATCAGTACTCTTGAGCCAGGGATACTTGGCCGAGTTGTCGTCGATGAACTGCTTGACCTCGGCCGACGGGGTGATGCCCGGGTCTACCACGGGCTCGCGGGGGCCGCCCTGGGCCGCGTCCTGCGCCTTCCATTCCTTCTGTGAGAACGGAATGTCACGGTCAGGGTCCAGTCCCGGGTCCTGACCATTCCGCAACTTGTCCGCAGCGGCTTCCGCGCGCTGAGTCCTGGCGTCTCCGGCCACATCGTCGCGGATGGAATCGACCAGGTCCCGCTCGCCGGGCGTGTCGCCAAGCCGCTCGGGCGGGCTGCCCGAGGATGCATCGGGATCGCCGCTGACGTGCCAATTCTCCGGTTCCTCCCAGGCCTGGCTCCGCCTGAGTCCGGTGGCTTCGTCGATTTCCGACCAGGGATCGCTGCCTTCGCCGGTCTTTGCCGTGCCGGACGAAGCCTGAGCATCCGCCTCGGGGCGGTTGAGCCCTTCGAAATCAGCCCCGCCCTCGTCCGTCCGGGCTCCTCCGCCACCTTCGCCGAAGAGGTCGCGCGTAGAGACGATGTTCGGATCGCCCTCGCCGGGAGCGTCAGCAGGGCGCACCGAGTCGTCCTGCAACCGCGAGGGCTCGGGCTCGCCGGAGCGCACTATTCCACCGTCGGCGTCGCCGCTCCTTGCGCCGCCTGTTGTGGTCCCGTCCCCGTCAAACAGATCACGCGTGGAGACAATGTTCGGATCATCGGCGGAAGGCGCGTCAGCCGGACGCACCGAGTCGTCCTGGAATCTGCCCGTATCGGGTTCACCGCCATGAGTCGGACCCGCCCCGGAGTCGTTGAACACCTGGTCGTAGGTGAAGATGTTGTCGCCGTCCTGATCCGGCGCGTCCGCAGGGCGCACCGAGTCGTCCTGCAACCGCGAAGGCTCGGGCTCGCCGGAGCGCACCATTCCACCGTCGGCGTCGCCGCTCCTTGCACCGCCTGCTGTGGCCCCGTCCCCGTCAAACAGATCACGCGTGGAGACAATGTTCGGATCATCGGCGGAAGGCGCGTCAGCCGGACGCACTGAGTCGTTGTCGAGGCGTGAAGGATCAGAGTCGCCGGAACGCATGGCTCCCGCGCTCCCTTCGTCCGTTCCGCCGGTTCGGGACATGCCCGCAGAAGCGTCCGTATCAGGAGCCGCGCCCCGAGTGCCCATGGGTACATCGCCATCCGCGGTGCGGACCTGAGGGCCCTTGGACGGAGTAGAATAGGAGGTGCCCACGCCGTCGCCCGCATCAGCGGGCTTCACGCCCGAAGGCTGGTCAAAGCCGCGTGGGGGCGGGCTGGCCGGGGGAGCCTGGACGTCCACGTCGCCCATGCGCACCCGATTACCTGCGGAGGGCGAGGCATAGTGCGACTTGGGACCGCTGATGGGATCATTGGAGCCTATACCGTGGGAGCCCTGAGCCAGCGTAGGATCGTTGCCGGCCTGGATATGCGGCAGCTTGCGGTCGCCCAGCCAGCGATCCAGCCGCGTGCCCGCCGCGCCCAGTCCTCCGGCAAAACCACCGATGGCGAAGGCCTGCTTGACCTCCTCCTTGGTCCCGCCCGTTACCAGGGTCTGAACCGCGTTGGTCGTGCCGCCGGACAACGTGTTGAGGAGGATATTCTCCGGAGCCAGGCCGCCGATCTTCTTATCCACCAATCCGCCTATGGCGTTGACAGCCGCATGGGTTGCCGCGCCCTTGAGTCCCTTGTCCCAGTTCTGGGCCGCTCCGAAAACGGCATTGGCAACTATCCCCCCGGAGGGGTCGATGCGCGAGGCCGCCACCTGCCCGACCTGGGCCGCTGTCTGGAAACCGAACTGCGCGATGGCAAGGTCCACTTCCCTATTCATGTGATGGGCCGCTTCGGCGTCGTGTTTGGCGGTATCGATATTGCCGAGGGCATGGGTCAACCGCCTGAGATCCCGCATATCGTCGTCGGTGAGGTCATCCGGGTTGACCCCGGTGGCATCCGCACCGATGCGGTCAAGGATACGCTGGGCCGCAGCCTGCTGTTCCGGGGTGAACGTATGGATGTGCTCGTCTATCCAGTCACGCCGGTGATAAATTTCGTTGAGCTTGTCGTTGCCGTAGTCCCCGGGTTTGCGATCCGGGGCCACCCAGGCCTGACGGTCGGCATCCCATGTGTAGCCCTGAGCCTGGAGGTCGGCCTCGCGCTCGGCCCGCTGCCGATCCTTGTCCTTTTCCACGTCGCGCCAGAACTGATCGCGCTCCCGGTCCCGATCGCGCAACTGCTGCTTGCGTTCGTCGATCCATTTCTGGGCCTCGGACGGGTCCATCCACTCGCCGTCGTACCATACCTGGCCTGGCTTGCCGCCCTCGTAGGTGCCGTCCTGGACAATGAGGGGTTCCCCGTCCGCGTCATAGATGACAGGGCCGGGCGACACGCCGCCCGCACCCGAAGAAGCCGGGCCTCCCGGATACGCCCCGTTCGCCAGCGCCTGGCTCAGGGCCGTATAGAACGATGGGCCAAGCATGGCCCCCAGCCCGGGAATAAGAGTATTGGCGAACCCCTGAAAACCTCCGTCCGAAAGAAGCCACAAAAGAAAATGTTCCAGCAGCGGCGGCGACTGGCCGGGCCTGAGAGCCTCCTTCCAACCACCGTCGTCTGCCCAGCCGTTCAAGGCGGCCAGAGCCATTGCCGAGGAGACCAGGCCGAACAGCAGAGAGGCCGGAACCGACGGCGAAGGGCCCGAAGTCCGGGCCAGAAGCAGAGCCGTCAACAGCATGGCCAGCCCGCCGTAGAGGGCAACCTCGGGGGACAGCACGGTGCGGAGCAGAAAGGCGAACGAGCCGCCGAACAGAGCCACGTAGCCCGCCGCCTGGGAAAACTCGCGTCCCCTGCCCCCCTGGGCCATGCCGTAGGTGGCCGTCCAGAAGGAACGAAACAGCAGGCAGAGCATCTGTCCCATACGCGAGGAGATCGCCGCGCCCACGCCAACGGCGAGCATGACGTTGGCCCAACCGCCCACGAACGCGCCCGCCACCAGGGCCATGCCCGCGCCTCCGGCCAGTCCGGCCAGAGCCAGGCCGCCAGCCTGGTGGAAATAGCCCCCAAGTTGACCGGGGATGGACACGATGTCGCCCACAGCGGCCACAGGCCCCCTCGTGAACAGGTTGCGCAGGAACCCGAACAGCAAGGGCACCCCCACGCCCAGCACCACGGCCCCGGACAGGCCCGAGGAAAACCCGGTCAGATAATCGTTGTTCACGCCCAGCAGGCTCGCCAGCGCCCTCTCCAGCCAGGCGAAATTACCCGGCGGTATGCTGGGACTCCCATAGCCGCCCCAGCGGACGATCACGAAATAAAAATAGACCGCCCCTGTGGCGAGCATGATGAGCAGGGTCAGGGGCAGCCTGCGCCGGAAGTTGTGCCACGTCATGGCAAGAATCTGTCTGAACAAGGGCCAGAATCGGGGAACGGACGCCTCGCTGTCCGGGACGGGGCCCGAGCCTTCTCCGCCGGGACGTCTGGGAGGCGGCATCGTGGAGCGCGAGGTGCGCTCGCCTTTGATGGCGTCAGTCGGCGAAGCGGTGGAACCCGACTCTGCCGTCATGCCTTCAGCCACGTCGGTCCGAGCGTCTTGCCTGCTCGGCAGTTCGCCGGGGGTCGTCCATTGGCCGGAGTCCGGGTCTAGGCAGTGCTCGTTGCCGTCACCGTCCCGCCAATGCATGTTCAGGACCGCCTGTTCGAAAAATTCCCTGTCCAGCTTGCCCTTACGGTACTGCTTCGCCAGCTTGGCATATTCTTTCTCGATCTTCTTCCTGTTCATGGCGAACTCCCTGTCACGTCATCCGCGAATAACCGCTCCACGGCTTCCGGCCCGATCCTGACCACGCCTCCGAGCGTGCCGAGCCACATCCCTCCGCTCCTCTCCCGGCGCATGGTCATGACCTCCCTGGCAGGGAGGCCGTCGTCCATGGTCAGGCGGCGCACCGCCGCCCCATCCTCGAGGACCGTAATACCGTCGTATTCATGCCCCAGCCACAGCCGTCCGGCATCGTCCCTAAACAGGCTGCGCACCTTGGGACCGGCCAACAACGCTGCCGGAACCGTCTCCGCCAGCCGCCACTCACCGCCGTCCGAACCGAACCTGGCCGCGCCCCCTTCCTGAAAATATCCAAAGCCGACCCAGACCTCCCGTGCGGAGACAGCCAGGATGGAGGTCACGTTGGGGTGGGGAAGCCCGTCGCGCCCGTTCCAGACCTGCCAACGGCTGCCGTCGAACCGGGCCACTCCTCCCATGGGGGCGGCATAGGACCCGGCCCAGACATTGCCCGCCTGATCCAGGGCCACGACCTGCACCTTGTCGTGGGGAAGCCCGTCCCGGCTCGTGAAACGGCGCACCGCGCTTGGGTCACCGTTCCACCCTGCGGGCAATCGGGCCAGGCCGCCGTAGAACGACGCCCAAACCGCCCCGCCCGGCTCGCGGCACAGCCCGGTGGCGAACACGCCGGGCAACCCCTCTTCCATGGTGAAGGAACGCCACCGCTTGCCTTCCAGCACGGACAAGCCGCCCGCGTGAGCCACCCACAGCCTTCCGGAGCCATCGTCCAACAGGGCGTTAACCAGCAGATTGGACTCCTGGCCCGGGATCTCCACCAGCGCGGCTCCGCCGTTGTCGTCCAGCCGAAACAGGCCGACGAGCCCACCGGCGTAGACGCCGTCCCCGAACGGGGCCAAGGCCCGGATGCCGCCGATATCACGCCAGACCTTCCATCCGGCGGGCGGCTCGGGCGGGCCTCCGGGGTCGACCAGATACACGGCGGCTCCCGCAAGCATTGCCACCCAGAGCAGGGAGAGCATTGGCCCCTTCAATCGTCCCATGAAATATACACCTCAGTATATCCCATACGATTTTCAGGTCCATGCGTCCACCCGCCGGGGCAATCCGGGAATATCTCCCAAAATGAAAAAGCCCGCCCCGCAGGATGCGGGGCGGGCTTTCAGCACTGTTTCGGCGCGCCGGTCTCTACCGGCTGAAATTATGCTCCATGATCTTGTCGTATTCACCGCTGGACTTGAGCTCATCGAGCGCCTGCTGCCATCGGGCTATGGTCGTATCCGGGACGTCACGGGAAAAAGCGAGCCACGCCGAGGACTCGGCGAACTTGCACTGGGTGCGCTCGAAGAGCGAAGGGTCCAGGCCCGCCTTGGAGACCATGTAGGCGTAAGTCCTCTCACCCATGAGCACCAGGTCGACACGCCCCTCCTCCAGTTTCTTGTAGCTGGAGTCGTAGCTCGGGCTGATGTCGAGATTTCGGAACCCCGCCGCAGCCAGGGCCTGATGCGTATAGCCGTCCTTGCGCACGGCGATCCGAGTCACCCGCTTGGCTTCCTCCAGGTCGGCGACCCTGACGTCGCTGCCCTTGCGGCAAAAGAAATAGTCGCCCTCGCTGAAGATGGGCCCCACCCACTTGAACAGCTTCTCGCGCTCGGGGATGCGGACAATGGCGAACAGGGCCTGCCCGGGCGAGCTGACCGCCTGCTCATAGGCGCGGAGCCAGGGCGCGGACCGGATAGGGTTGATGTCCCCGACCCGGGCCTGGATTTGCTTGACCACCTCAGGGGCGACGCCAAGCAACTCCCCGTTCACCTCATAGGCGAGCGGCGGATAGATAATGACCTGCATGTTGATCTCCTCGGCAAAAGCACCGAGGGGCAAAAGCAGGCTAACCAGAACGAAAAAAGGAAAATACCATTTCATGGACACCCTCACGAACGGATAATGTAAAGTAGCCATGGGATGTTGTCCACATACCAGCTCTACTTTATTTATCTGCACAAGTGCCCAGATGTTCAACCCTGCATCTTGTCGATAGCCCTCCGCAATTCCCCGGCCAGACCGTTGAGCCTTTCGATGGCGGCTGCGGACTCGCGCATGGAATCGGCGGTCTCTCCGGCGATGCGGTTTACGGTGTCCGTGGCTGCGTTGATCTGCTCACTGGTGGCGGACTGCTCCTCGGCCGCAGAGGCAATGGACTGAACCTGCACTGCGGCCTCGTCAGCCTTGGCCACGATGAGATTGAGCGATTCGCCGGACTGTTCGATCATCCGGCGGCACTCGCGCAACGCTTCTGCCGAATCCTCGGTGGACCGAATATTGTTTGAAGCGCTCTCCTGAATGGAATGGATGTACTCGCCCACCTCGTGGGTGGCGTCCATGGTCTTCTCGGCCAGCTTGCGCACCTCGTCGGCAACCACCGCGAAACCGCGCCCGGCCTCGCCGGCCCTGGCCGCTTCGATGGCGGCGTTGAGCGCAAGCAGATTGGTCTGGTCGGCGATGTCCGTAATCACGCCCATAATCGCGCCGATACCCTTGGCATGCTCGCCCAGATCGTCCATCTGGGCGCGCAAGCCCTCGGACTGCTCGTGCACGGCGCGCATCATCTCCACGGACCGGCCCACGATCTCGGCCCCGGAGCGGGCCAGTTCGCTGGTCTCCTCGGACATGGAGGCCGTGGACGAGGCGTTCCGAGCCACCTCGGTGACCGAGCTGTTCATCTCATCCATTGCCGAGGATGCCTCCATTGCTCGGTTGCTCTGCTCCATGGCCCCGTCGCTGGCGGTTCGGATCTTCTCGGCCAGGTCCCTGGCGGAGGCGGACACCGCCCGGGCGATCTCCGTGGCCTCGTCCGCGGCGGCTTCAATGAGCGCGTTTTTGTTCTCGACGGCTTCTTTCTGCCGCCGCTCCTCGGTCAGGTCCACCCAGATGGTGATGGCGCCCATGAGCTCTCCGTCCAAGTCATAGATGGGCGTTGCCACCACCTGCAGGATGACCTTGACGCCGTCGATGTCCCTGTCCAGTTCAAGCTCCCATTCGACCTGCTTGCGCCTGCGCATGGCAACCTGAGTGAGCGTCTCCCGCTTCAGGTCGTGGTAGACCACCTCGTTGAACAACTCCCCGAAATACTTGTCCGGTGTCTTGCGCTTGCCCAAAATATCCACGGCCGCCTGGTTGAGGTGCGTGACCCGGTTCTCCAGATCGACCACACCACAGGGAATTGTCACCCCGGCCAGCACGCCCCGGCTGAAGCCGAGCCGTGTTTTCATCTCGCGGACCATCTCCTTGACCGAAGCCATGGTCCGGCCGATGGCGTCGTCCGCGCCGTAATCGAAATCGCACTCGAAGTTGCCCTGGCCCACTGCCTGGGCTGTGGCCGCCAGCTTGTTCATGGGGGCCACCAGTTGGCGGCTGACGAACCAGATGATCAGCAGGGCGAGCCCCAGAGGGAGCGCCGCAGCCTCGGCAGCGCTGATCAGGATACGCCTGTCCACGCCCGAGAGCAGATCCGAGGTCTTTACGCTGGTCACCAGATAGGCGTCCCAGGGCTCGAACCGGACCACGCAAGACCAGACTTCGCTCCCGTCCGCCTGCACGGCGAAGGTGCCGCCCCGGGAGGACAGGGTCTCGTCGCCCAAAACCTTGTCGCGGACGGCTGCCGCAGCATGCTCATCCTCTGCCTTGACCGACTCCTGCCCGCCGTGGAGGAACACATAGGAATACCCTTTCCCGCCCACGTTCACCTTGCCTATGAAGGAAGCAAAATCAGCGGAGATCACCGGCCGCGCCACCTCAAGCGCGCCCATCACCTTGTCATCGAAATCGCGGACCGCCTCATAGGCCACCACGTACCACCCTCCATCCAGGGAGAGCAGCCCCTCGTAGCGCTTCCCGGCCAGGATCGCAGCGTAAGCCGGGTTGTCCGCCGGGATATAGCTGCCTTTGGCGGATTTGCCGTCCGGCCCGGGCATGGTCGTGGTCACCCGGATGAGCCGCTCACCGTTCAGTTGGAGCACCGAACAGACCGCCCCGGAAGTCTCGGCCATGGAATCCACCAGGTCGGTGGACTCGTGCAGGTACTTGGTTCCGAGCTTGAAGGCCGGGATGGTGACGTCCTCGGATGCGCCTGTCGCCTGATTGGTGATGGTCATGTCCACGTCGTAGAGCATCTCAAACATGGGCAGCCCACTGACGCCCATGGCCGACTTGAAAATGTTCAGATCCGAGATGATCTTTTTCCGCGCCAAGCGGTCCTGCATGGTCACGGTCTCGGCCAGGGTCGCCGAGATGTCGTTGAGGGAGGTTACGCCGTTTTCGAGATATTCGCTGCGTGAATTGATGAAGTTCACTCCGGTCATGCAGACGATGGTCAGAAGGACGATGCACACCGAGGCAATGGTAAGCTTGCTTTGGAACCCTAGAGCAATCATAATAACCGCCTGTAATGATTGATTTCAGCATTCTTGAGATTCAGCACATTAAGCACGATGAAGAAAAAATTGTAACAATTGGACGTTACAATTCGGCAACAAACGGACGGCAAGCTGCCGCCATCCTGCGGTGTGGAGCGAATCGAAATGATTCAGAAAGAAAAGAAGAAGGGAGAGCCCGAAGCGCTGCTCGGGCTAACGGCGGTTGCGACGCTTTTTCGCGGGAAAGGATTTCGTCCTGGGTTCCGGCTTGCGGCCCTTGCCGCCCTTCGGCGGCTTGCCGCGCGTGGGCATGAGCATGCCGTGCTGGCGAAGACGCTCGGCATCGGTCTTGGCTACCGGAATGGGGTTCCCATCCAAGTCGGTCCCTGCGTGGAACATGGCCGCGGCAGCCGTGCCCGGCAGAGGAATGAAACACTGCACCTGCTCCGGCTTCCAGCCCCGGGAACGGAGCCACTCGCCGAGTTCGCGCATGTCCTCGTCAGTACATCCGGGGAAGGCGCTCATGAGGTAGGGGATCACGTACTGGCGCTTGCCCGCCTTGCGGGACTCCCGGTCAAAGAGGTCGAGGAACTTCTCGAAGGCCGCGAACTTCGGCTTGCGCATGAGCTTGAGGACATGGTCCGAGCGATGCTCCGGCGCCACCTTGGCCTGGCCACCCACATAATTGCGAACCAGGCAACCCAGGGCTGGCATGTCCGTCAGTCCGAGGTCGATGCGCCAACCCGAGGCCACGCGCACATGCTTGACCGACGGCATGTCGGAAATGGCGTCCAGCAGCCCGACAAAGTCCTGCTGGGAGACCTTGAAGTGTTTACAAACAGCTGGCGCCAAACAGCTGGAACGTTTGCACTTTGATTGATCCGTATCGCAAACTGCACCCCACATGTTGGCGCTGGGTCCGCCCACATCGCTGATGGATCCGGTCCAGCCCGGCGTCCGGGTGACGGCCTCCACCTCGTTCAGGATCGACGCCCTGGAACGAGACCGGATACGCCGCCCCTGGTGCAGGGCCAAGGTGCAGAAGGAGCAGCCGCCAGCACAGCCCCGATGGGCGTTGATGGAGGTCTTGATCATGTCCGCAGCCGGGATGCGCTCGGTGTAGCTCGGGTGGGGCATTCGGGAAAAGCCCAGTCCGGCAAGCTCGTCCAGACCGGCGCAGTCCAGGGGTGGGCCGGGCGGCGTGACCATGACTATCCTGCCGCCGCACTCCTGAATTGCCATCTCCCTGTTCTGGTGCACCTGCTGCTCCAGCAGCAACGTGGCCTGGATCAGCGCCTGCGGATCGGCCAGGATAGCCTCGTGCGAGGGCAGCTCCATGACCGGGAAACTATCGGGAATGTCCTTGCGCGCACCGGCCACTGCCAGGCCCGGGATGGTCGCCAGCAAAGGCCTGAGCCCTTTGATCGAACGGTCCTCCGCATCCCGGATGGCCTCGGCCACCGCCACGATGGAGTTCTCTGCCATACCATAGGTAATGGCCGTGGCCTTGGCATCGAGCAACACGGACCGGCGGATGGAATCAGCCCAGAAATCGTAGTGGGACACGCGCCTGAGGGAGGCCTCGATGCCGCCCAGGATCACAGGCAGGCCGGGAAAGGCCCGCTGGACCGCGTTGGTGTAGGCGATTACCGCCCTGTTGGGCCGCGCCCCGGCCTTGCCGCCCGGCGTGTAGGCGTCGTCGCTGCGCTTTTTCCGGAACGCGGTGTAATGGGCGAGCATGGAATCGAGGGAACCGGCGGTCACCCCGGCAAAGAGTGTGGGCCTGCCCATGGCTGCCACGTCATCGGGCCGGTCCCAGCGGGGCTGGGCCACGATGCCAACCCGGTATCCATGGCGCACCAGCCAGCGTCCGAGCAACGCCGCCCCAAAGGAGGGGTGGTCCACATAGGCGTCGCCGGTGACGAGCAGGATATCCAACTCGTCCCAGCCGAGCGCGTCCATCTCGCGGCGGGACATGGGTAGCACGGCGGGTTGATCGATGGGGATGCTGGCAGTGGTCATGAGGAGATAATGGCTGAAATCAACGGGCGCGTCTACGCGTAGTGCTGGCGCACGGCCTTGAACAGTTCCGGCTTGCGATCATACTGATGAACCAGGTGCGCGCGCTCGCCGAGCTCGTTGAGCACGTAGCCCCGGCTGTCGTACGGAGGCTCGCCCTCGGTGTAGCCCAGGGTCAGGATCGGCCCCGCGTTGTCGTGCAGGGTCAGATCGGGAATCCGTCCCGTATGTATGAGGTAATTGTGCACTCCCTGGTCGTAGCCTGCCTTTTGTTCGCCTTCGGCAAAGGGGACGAGCAGCGAGGTCATGGCCTCAAGGTAGCCGAGCATGGCCTGGTGTCCGCCCACGGTGGTCCCGGAACAGGAAATGGGGGCATGGGACACGGACTGCAGGGCCTCCTCCCCCAAATGGGAACGAATCCAATGGCTGTTGTACGGACATGCCCCCAGGGTCATTCGCCTGTCCTCCAGAGTAACGTTGAGCCCCTCGGTCCAGTCAAAGGACAGGGGGTCGCGCTGAAAGATGACGTCGCGAACGTCCGTTATCAGGACTCTGCCGTACTCGCCGGGAAAAGCGCGCAGGAAATCAAGATAGAGGAAATAGCGTAACGCGTTGATGGGGAGATGAGCCAGACCGGACGAACGCTCAAAAGGGACAAGGGTCGCGCCGTGCCCGCCCATGCGCTCCAGGTCGCGCGTGGTCTCGGAGACAAACAGCACGCACTCTCCCGTATAGCCGGATTTCTCCAGGGAAAGCAGGAAAGGCCGCACGTCACCATAGTGGTAACCTGCGGCCAGACCAAATATGCAGGCGGTTTCCGTCAAGACTGGCTAACGCCTTCTGCGCCTGGGACGACGGCGACGCGGGCGGGGCTTGGCCTCGCCTCCGCTCTCACCGGACTCGGCTTCACTGCGGGTTGCGGGCTCGCGGCGAGGCTCCTTGGGGGCTTCGCTCTTTTCACGACGGGGTTCCTTGGGCGCTTCGCGTCGTTCGCGCCGGGGCTCGGCTCTCTCCTCGGCGGGCGAGTCCTGCCGATTCCTGGGCGAACGATCCCTGCTGCCGCCTTCCGAATCCTGCTGACCGCCACCGTTCCTGGGCTTGCGCTTCCGCGGGCGGCTCTTCTTCGGCTTGTCCTCACGGGGTTGCTCCCGATCGGCTCGATCACGTTTAGGCTGACCGGTGGATACTGGCTCGGCGGGCTTGCCGTGCAGGGTGTACTGGTAAAGCTCGTCCAGGAGCATGGCAATGAGTCCCATGGAATCCGCGTCCGAGGCGTACTTCTCCACCAGCGGCAGGAAGCGGGACGCCCGCTCCCGCTGCAGCGGGGTGAGCTTGCGGAATTTCTTTTCCAGCAATGCGGTGAGACGCTCCTCAATGATGGCCGCCACGTCCTCTTCGGTGGGGTCCTTGATCTCCTCGAAGGTGATCTTGAACCGCGTGGCGATACGCTCCAGCTCCATCTTCTGGATGACGTCGACCAGGGTGATGGCCGTGCCCGTGGCTCCGGCGCGACCCGTGCGGCCCGCCCGGTGAACGTAGGACTCCGGGTCTTCCGGCGGCTCCATCATGAAGACATGGGAGAGTTCCGGGATGTCGATGCCGCGCGCGGCCACATCCGTGGCCACCAGGAAACGCAGCTTGCCTTCCTTGATGCGGGCCATGAGCTGTTCGCGCTTGTTCTGGGTCAGGTCCGAGGTCAACCCCTCGGCGTCGAAACCGAACTGGGAGAGGACCGCGGCGATGAACTCCACATTGCGCTTGGTATTGCAAAAAATGATGGCCGAAGCGGGATTCTCCAGTTCGATGAGCTTGAGGAGCTTGCGCTCCTTGCCCATGGCCTGGACCTCGACAAACTGGTGGGCGATAGCCGAGACATTGGTCTCGTCGCTGGAAAGGCTCAGGAACTCCGGCTTGACCATGAACTCCTCGGCCAGTCGGAGGACCGACTGCGGGAATGTGGCCGAGAACATGTAGCTGCCTTCCAGGCGGCGCGGGAGATACCGCTTGACCTCGATCATGTCCGGGTAGAACCCCACGGACAGCATTCGGTCAGCCTCGTCGAAAATGATGACCTTGAGGCTGTCCAGGCTCAGGCTGCGCCGGACCAGGTGGTCCAGAATGCGGCCGGGAGTTCCGACCACCAGCTGCGCGCCCTCGCGGAAGGCGTCGAGCTGGGCCTTGTAGCCCACGCCGCCGTACACGGCGACCACGTTGATGCCGTCGTCGCCGGCCAGCATGCGCGCCTCCTGGGCGACCTGCTGGGCCAGTTCGCGGGTGGGGACCATGACCAGAGCCTGGCACTCTGCCTTGGACGGGTCGAGCTTGTGCAGCAGCGGCAGCACGAAAGCGCCGGTCTTGCCGGAACCGGTCCGGGCCTGGACCATGACGTCCTTGTCGTTCATGACGAAAGGCAGCGCCTTCTCCTGAACGGGCATGAGCCGGTCCCATCCGGCCCGCTCGCAAGCGGCCCGCAGGGCATCGGGCAATTCTTCGAATGTCATTGTCGGGGTGCTGGAATCAGGGGCCGTCTCTTCCTGTACGGCTTCGGGAGTGTTGTTTTCTTCCATAAGTAAAACCTGTGATGTGTAGTGTGCGCTCCGGCCGATCGACTGCGTATGAAATGGGGACCGGAGCAGGAAATTTGTTTCAAGGCCGCGCGCACAGTATACCTTTTGGGCCCGTTTGTACAATAGGCGCGGCAAGGGGGATTTATATGGATTGCCGCCTTTTCTCAAGCAGCTCACAACCGCCGCCTTGCCGGACGCGACACGGCGGACCGACACGTTCCACCGGAACGGTCTTCTGCGCATTTGAATCAGGAGGCTTGCGACGGTTCGGAGGCAACCGGCTCCTCAGCCGGCCCGGAGAAGAATCTCAACCGGCCTGAAAGCAAGAAGGGGATGGACCGTCGGTCCATCCCCTTCCTGATATTATCTGAATGGGGGTGTTACTTCGCGTGACACTCGCCGCAGGCAACGGGGCCCTTGGCCTTTTCCTTGTGACAGCCGATGCACTGCTTGTGGTAGGCGCGCATGAGCGGCGTGCCGCCGTCCGTACGCGTCTCGGCGTGACAGGAGGAGCAGGGCTCGCCTTCGCTGGAATTTTCCAGGTCCTGCTTGCCGTCTTCGGTTTTGGAGTGGTGACAGATTACGCAGTCCTCCAGTTCCGCCTTTTCGTTGTGGGCGTCATGCTCAAAAGCGACCCGGGGACGCTGCAGCGTGGCGAAGCCGTCCGCCGGAACCTCGGTCATGTCGTCCTGGGCGAACGCCAGGGGAACCATGTAGAGAACGACCAGGGCGGCGATGGCCGCCAGGGATGCCAGGAGTTGAACAGTGTGTTTCCTTTTCATGATGACCTCCTTACATCTCCGGCTTTTCCATCAGTTCATAGATGATGTCGCCGATGAACTTACCGTGCATGCCGAGATCATAGTAACCGATGATGTCTTCGAGTCCGCCGTGGCAGTTATGACACGGGATGACAACGTCCTTGACGCCGGTGGCCCTGAGCTGATCGGCCTTGATGCGGTTGCCCGTCATGCGGGTGTTCTTGAACGGCGGACCGCAGTTGATGACGCCGCCGCCCGCGCAGCAGCAGTAGTTGTGCTCGCGGTTGGGGGTCATCTCGACCACCTCTTCGCAGAGGAAGTGGACCACGTCGCGCAGCTTGTCCATGAGGCCCTTGCCTCGGATGATGTTGCACGGGTCCTGGATGGTGACCGGCTTTTCGTACTTGTGAGTGATCTTGAGCTTACCCTGGGTCATCAGCTCGTGGTAGAATTCCACGGCGTGGATGACCGGTACGGGCATCTTCTTGTGGCCGAGCCAGCGGTTGCCCATGTCGTAGACAGAGCGGAAGGCGTGGCCGCATTCGCCCATGACGATGCGCTTGACGCGCAGCTTCTGGGCCGATTCGTAGTGGGCGCGCTTCAGGCGGCCCATGTTCTCGAAGTCACCCACGAACATGCACATGTCCGAGTTGTCCCAACCGGGCTCTGAGGGCATGGTCCAGTCGATTCCAGCCGCGTTCATGATGGCTGCGGCCTGGTAGATGAGCTGGGTGCGGAACTTGGGTTCCGGCGCGATGACCGAGTAGTAGACGTCGGCCCCTTCCTTGTCGAGGGGGATGCGCAGACCCGGGAACTCGTCGCGAGCCTCGTCCTCCTGCCACTGCAGGGAGTCGATCCACTCGTCGTCCTTGACCCACATCTGGTTCATGGTGGAGGCGTGGGAGTGGGCGGTGTCGCGGATATACTGGGGCACCACATCGAGCAGGTAACAGATGCGGCGCACCATGGACATGATGTAGCCGGTGTCGATGCCGACGGGACAGTAGTGGGCGCAACGCTTGCAAAGGTTGCATTCGGTGTAGGCCATCTGCGCCATCTCGTAGATGCGCTGGGGCTCCACCTTGCCCTTCTTGTCCATCAGCTCATACATGGTCTCGGTGGCCTTGTTGACCGGCGAGTAGCTGGGATCGTTGTCATGGGACACGTAGAAGTGACATGCCTGGGAGCAAAGGCCGCAGCGCATGCACGTTTCCCGGTAAGCCTTCAGTTTCGCCCCGGTTTCGCCCTCAAGCATCCGGTTGACCACTTTCTGGATTTTCTCTGTGGTCAATCCTGCGACGCCGTTCTCGAGCCCGGGATCTGATATGATTCTATCAGCAATTTGACTCATTGTTCGTACCTCGTGTTCTTTTGGTTGTGGTCTACCAGTCTCTGGCGTTGCGGACGCCGCCGAATTCCGAACCCATGTACGCTCTGGTGAAGAGAACGAACAGGGCGTGGCTGAGGCGCGTGAACGGAATCAGCGCCAGCAGGAGTTCAGCCGCGAGGACGTGCAGGATGGTCATCAGGAGAACCGGACCCACCTGGTGGTAGGCCAGCACGCCGGTGATGAACGGCAGAGCCACGATGATGAGGGCGAACCAGTCTTTGCCCCGGGTGACACCCTTGACGTGGGGCAGCGCGATGCGGCGGTAGGCGAAGATCGCGCAGGCCGCGATGACCGCGAAGCTGACGATGTCGCCGGCCACGTCGGGCAGGCTCGGGATGGAGATGCCGAAGTTGGTATCCCAGAGGACCACGTGCGCGCCCAGGAAGACGGCGACCACCAGGAAGCCGATGTGGAACACGAAGGTGGCGACGGTCATGAGCGGATCGCCTTTCCACCCCATGGTGTTGAAGGGGATCATCCAGTTGAGGATGGAACGGAGCCCGAAGGGCAGGCTCATGTACGCCAGGGACGAACCGTCCTTGGCCTTGGCCAGGGCATACATGGAAACCAGCCGGTATATGGAACCGATAATGAAGATGCCGAACGCCACCCAGGCAAGGGGGCCGCTGACGAAGGTGTATATTTCAGTCATTGCGTCTCCCCCTCCTAGAACTGGGCTACATCCGCCACGATGCGGACATAGCTGTTGTTTTCGATGGCACGGATGAGAATCTTGGTGCCGTCCTCGGAGAAGATCGGCGGCCAGGCGTGATCGAAATCGCGCTCAAAGGGCTTGCCGTTGACCAGGATCTTGTACCGACCGCCCTTCTCGACCATGGCGGCCACATTCTTGGAGTCGTCGGAGAAGACTACCGGCCAGGCCATGTCGTAGACGCCCTGCCAGGCAGTGCCGTCGATCACGATGCGGAAATCGGCGTTGTCCTTGTTGACCAGCAGGCCGGCCCGCTTTCCGTCGGGGCTGACCACCAGGTCGTAGGCCACGTCCCAGGTCTCTCCCCAGGGCGCGTTGTTGCAGCAGGCCGTGAACTGGCCGTAGCTGGTGGCCACGACGGCCCACAGCTTGCTGCCGTCAGCGGAGTACTGGAGTTCGAGACACTGGAGGTAACGGGGTTCCCACAGCATCTGGCCGTCCTTGGCCACGCCCCACTTGCCCGCCTGGCGAGCAGGAGCGGCCACGGAGCCATCGGTGGGATGGAAGACCGGCTCCCACACCTGGTTGTACACGGTGGACCAGGGCTTGCCGTCCACGGCGATGGTGTAGTCGTACGGGCTGGTGCGGACCTGGGCGGCGACCCGCTTGCCTTCGGCGTCGAAGGTCGGAGTCCAGACGTTGAGGAATTTCTCCTCCCACGTCTTGCCGTCCACGACGACGGAGTAAACGCCTTTCTTGAACCCTTCGACGTCCGCCTGGTCCAGGGACACGACCTGGGCCACGCCAGCGCTGTGCGCGCCGTCACTGGTGATCGTGTACTGGTTGACGTTCTCGTAGAGTTCTTCCCACGGCTCGCCGTTGATGGCCACAGCGTACTGTTCCATGGACTTGTACATGGTGGCGATGACCGAGCCGTCCTTGCTGAATTTGGTCTGCCAGACGTAGTCGGTGGTCTCGCCCACAAGCTCACCGTCCACGGCCAGCGCCCATTCCATGTCCTGCTGACACAGTGCGGTCAGTCGGCCATCGGGCGAAAATCGCGGGAACCAGATTTTTTCGAAAGTGTTTTCCCAGACCGTATCGTTGGTGCGGATGGAAAATTCACCCTCGTCCACCTGAACGATCGCGGCCAGCGTTTCACCGTCGTCCGAGACGTACGGTTCTTCCTGCCAGCCATGCCCTTGCATAGGGGAAAGGGATTCGACGACCGTTTTCTGGCCGACCTCCCAGTCCCAGTTGGATTTCAAACCCATAACACCCCCTTGGGTTGCGTGTTCGCCATTTTGGCGAACTGTTCGTCATCACGGACGCATTACCGCCAGGACGAGACGAAACTCCGCGAGCGGGCGAGGCTTGGGCCGACCGCTTGGTCGGTTCGACCGATGCCTTGGATTCGCACCCGCGTCACGTTGATTCCGCTCCGCCTGGATTGGCGGCATGGACACCCATGGCCTTGAGGCTCATTGCCGAAGCAGGAAAAAACGTCCCGGCGGATCATCCGGGCCGACACTCATCGCGCATTCCATACTTCTGACGGAGACAACCTCAAATTCATTGCTGTCTTCAGCAGAAACGCTGTTTCAACCAGGTGATCCACGGGTCGGCTTCCCATTCAAACCAAACCCCCGCAAGACGGCATCACCATGCCGAATCAGCGACACGACACCATTGCACAGATTATATGAAAGGTAAATATGAATACCCCGAAAATTACACGCAACCACTTGATATTCCCTACCTAACCAGTCGGGAATTATAACGCTGGACGCCCTGATTTTCCAGCTAATCCGGCCTTATCCAATGCGCGTTATAATCGATCACGATCCCTTGCCAGCCTCACCCGATGCGCTATGATGAAGCCGCATAGAAAAGGCCCCTCAACCTCGTGGCGACCGTCCGCAAACCCAGGTCCGTCCACGTGTCATGGCGCGGGTGGAGAATTCCCGAGGAGGTATTCCCGCCCGCGCCACATGCATTGGTCGACCTCCCCCCTCCCGTTCCGGGGAAAACCGCTCCTTTTTGTCTTGACACTCAAAATATCTCCCGCTAAATCATTTTGAGCGTCAAACAATAAGGAGCACAAACCATATGGATTCCCTCTTTCTCGTCGCCCTGCAATCAAGCCTCTTCCTGGGGCTCATTCACGGCATCAACCCCTGCGGCCACTCCTGGGTGGTGCTCGCCCCGTTCGTGGCGGGAGACAGAAGCGGCGCCCGGGTATTCAGCCTGACCGCAGCCTTCATCGCCGGGACAACGGCTGGCTGCCTGGCCATAGGCCTCGCGCTGGGCACCCTGTCCGCCGGGCTGCCGGACTCCATCCGCTATGTGACCGACATGATAACAGCCGCGGTTATCATCGCTCTGGGCGCCATCCTGATCTGGCGCCCACACCTCCTGCACAGCCATGATCACGACCATGCCCACGAGCATGACTGCGAGTGCGGCGGGCACGCCCATGAGCACGGGCACGACGAGTGCCGGCATGATCACGGAGAACACGGCTGCTGCGGCCATCACGACCACACGCACGACCATTCCCATACGCCCCTGTCCGCCAAGCGAAGCACGGTATGGGGACTTGCCACCCTTGGTTTCGTAAACATGATAGTGCCCTGCCCCACCGTGGCCATCATGTACTCTTACGCCCTGGAGTCGGGGAGTGCACTGCGGGCCGTATCGGTCTTCGCCAGCTACGCGCTGGGTACGGGCGTCGCCCTTGCCGGGGTCATTTTTGCCATATATAAGGTCACCGGCCTGATCAGAGACCTGTCAAAGCCATGGATCGAACCCCTGGTCATGCGCACCGCTGGCGTGCTTACCGTGGGCTTCGGCGTCTACACCCTTTACCTGGACTTCGTGCCAGCCTGATGGAAGCACCCATGCCGGACACCAGCGAACTGACGCAACGGATAGTGGAATTCTATGAAAAACTCTCCTCATGGGAGCACTGCGTGGTCCGTGACCAGGGCCTGACGCTCCCCCAGGTACACGCCCTGGAAATCCTGGGCACCCACGAGGCCCTGCGCATGAAGGAGCTGGCGGAAAAGATGGGGGTGACCACGGGCACTCTGACCGTGCTGGCCGACCGGCTGGAAAAGGCCGGGATGGTCCGACGCAAGCCTCACGAGGAGGACCGGCGGTCCATCCTGGTGGAGCTCACGGATTCGGGCCGGACCATCTTTGAGCAGCACGACGAACTGCACAATCAGTTGACCCGGGACATCACCGCCAAACTTACTGAGCGTGAACGCCGAGCCCTGGCCTCTGCGCTGGAAAAGATGAACAGGGAATTCTGAGCGGGCAGGAGAAGCGTCCAAGGCGTATTGATGTTGGAGCGCCTCGGCAAATGCCGGGAAATGTCTCTGCCCGGAATGATGGGGAAAACGATTCGCAGCCGCAGCACGGCCACGTCGGGACTCAGGGAGGGACGGTCTAAACCCGGCGTAGGCGCGACAAGAGCTTTTCCGGCGTGGGGGCGTCGTTGGGGAACAGCCCCGCGGTCACAATGACCCCGACAGGCACGAGGCTCTCATACAGCTTGAACGGCTCCTTGAGCATCTCCCGCGTTTCATGCACGGCTTCGTCCATGGCGGTCCGGTCGTTGACGCGAAGACGCAATACCACGAACTCATCCTCGCCGAGGCGGGCTACGGTGTCCGAAAAATCGGCATTGGCCTTGAGCCGGAGGGCTACCTGCAACAGCAGCCCATCTCCGACGTCCTTGCCATAGGTGTGATTGAAGGAGGCCAGCTCGTCCACCTGGACCCGGACCAGGGTAAATCCGACCCCGGTATCCACGGCCCGCTCCACCGCGGCCGCGAGGCGCTCCCGGTAGAGCACTCCCTTGACCAGGCCCGTCACCTCGTCCCGAAGCGGCGCGGCACCGGCCATTCGGCGGTACAGCCTTCTCTTGACGAAGAAGAAGGCGATGAGCCAGGCCGACACACCGGCACCGCCGGCCAACATCGCGCCCATACCGAACATCCGACCAAAGGCCCAGCCGCGGATCTTGCCTCCGGACACGTCCGGGACAAATGAAACCAATTTCCAGTAATACTCATCCCCACGGACCATCTCGTTGCTGTCGCCGAAAGGGGCGGGCGTTCCCGAGCTGGACGCAACCTCGCTGCACAGGGGACGAATCGTGACATAGGTGAACACGGAATCCAGAGAGACGATCTGTCCCCGGTCCGTGTCCTTGATCTCGGACCAAGGCCCAGGATGCCGGGCCCCGAAATTCACGCCGGACTTGCCGGGGAGCATGAAACCCCACTGGTCTGCGCTGTCGGGGGCCAGCAACCAATACCCGTCCCGGTTGAGGAGCATGGTCCGTCCCTCGGTCAGGATGCCTGTCCTGCGCAACAGGCCGAACAGCCTGTCCGCGCGATAATTTATGATCAGGGTGCCAACGGCCCGGTTCCGATCGTTATAGAGCGGCGTGCCGAAGCGAATCATGGGCTTGAAGGGAACCTCGACTTCTCCGTGCTCGATATTCAAGTCCAACGGAGAAGCGTAAATCCGCCCGCGCTCCAGCATCATGGTATCCTTGAAATAGTACCGTCTGCCCTTGTCCTGGAGGTCCGCCTCGGGGAGAATCTCGGGCCGTCCATTTCGGCGGGAAACGCGGACCAACTCCATGCCCGAGACGTCCAGCAGGCGAATCTGGTCGTATTGACTTCTGGACTGTGCGAACGCGAGGAATTCCCGGGCCAGTGGATCGAGTTCTTCGGCATCACGGCTGCCCACGAACCGGTTGAGAGCCTCCAGGGTCGTCAGATAGCGCAAGTCTCCCAGGACGGACTGCATATCCTGTTCTATGATTTCCTTGCGCAGATGGACTCCAAGGCGCTCCCTGGCCAGGAGTTCGCCCATGAACCCTTCGGATTCGTAGAAGAAGAGGAAAAACAGAATGCCGCCAAACACCCCGCCCGCCAGGACGAAGATGAGGAAAAAACGGAGGAAGACCCTGTTGGCCTCCCGGGTTATCTGCTTGAACTCTTCGCGCACGAGCGACCCTTCCGACCGATCTGCTCACACCGGGCGGCCGTCCCGGCCCTGCGGAACACCCGCGGGGGACACTCAAGCCTAGCCCATCTCAAGAGCGCTCTCGATGAATTCTCCAAGCGTCTCCCGGTCGGACTCGCCGATAAGACGACTCACTTCGCGCCCTTCCCTGAAAAGCAGGAATGTAGGCGTTCCCTTGACCTTGAACCGTTCCAACGCGGTGTCGAGATAATCGGCGTCGAAAAGATAAAAGCGAAACACCCCGCCATAGGCAGCGGAAGCTTCCTCCAGAATTTTCATCTGATCACGATAGCGGTCGTTGCGCTTGAGAAAGGCGACGAGACACGGTCCCTGCCCACTCTGCAACTCTATGTCGAACGCCTGCGGCTCAAGAGTTCGTACCCTGCTTCCTTCCGTCAAACCGAACCTCGTCCTTCTGAGTGTTTGTCAGACCATACCAGCAGCAGCGGCCCATTGCATCATGTTAACGTATGATAACCGTTATAATCTGGAGGGATCAGTGGAGAGGAAAGCGGTTCTAGGCGTCCAGTCCCCAAGCCTTGAGCTTGCGGTAGAGAGTCGCCCGATGGATGCCGAGTTCGCGGGCTGCCCTGGCCTTGTTCCACCCGCACCGGGCGAGAGCGGCGAGAACTTCCTCCCGGCCTGCCTTGCGCGGGAAAACGGGAGGAGCGGGCACCTGCGCGTAGTGGGGTGGCACGGACGCCTGCGCATAGGGGCTCGGGGCAGGCGCCAGCTCGGGCATGACGCCGGGCGCAGACCATGGTGCGGGTGCAGAAGGGGCCGGAGCATAGCCCGGGGTGCGCATCTGGCTGACCAGGTCGCCGCGCATGTGCTCGATGCCGATCTCCTTGCCGGGTGAAAGGATGCAGGCGTGCTCCAGGATATGCCGGAGTTCCCGGACGTTGCCCGGCCAGGCGTAGCTCATGAACAGATCCATGACTTCGTCGGAGACCCCCTTGAAGGCCTTGTTGAACTGACCGGAGAAGATTTCCAGGAAATGCTCTACCAGCAGCGGGATGTCTCCCTGGCGATCCCGCAGCGGCGGCAGTTGCACCGGCATGACGTTGAGTCGGTAATAGAGGTCCTCGCGGAAGGTGCCCTTCATGACCGCCTGGAGCAGGTTCACGTTGGTCGCCGCGATGATCCTCACATCGGCGGAGCGGGTCTTGGACTCGCCCACCCGCTCATACTCCTTCTGCTCCAGGAAACGAAGCAGCTTGAGCTGGATGAGCGGCGAGATGTCGCCGATTTCGTCCAGGAAGAGCGTGCCACCCTGAGCGGCCTGGATGCGGCCCACCTTGTCGCGCACCGCGCCGGTGAACGCACCCCGTACGTGCCCGAAGAGCTCGCTCTCCAGAAGGCTCTCGGACAGCGCAGAGCAGTTGACCTTGATCAGTGGAGCTCCGGCGCGTGGCCCGCCGTAGTGCAGGGCCTCGGCCACCAGCTCCTTGCCGGTGCCCGATTCGCCCAGGATGAGCACGATGGAATCCAGGGGAGAGAGCTGCTCCAGCAGCTTGTACATCTCCTGCATCCCCATGCTCCTGCCGATGATCCCGCGAAAGCCGTGGCGTTCCTGCAACCGTTTCTCCAGATCCGCGATACGCGACACGTCCCGCACCACGAGCACCGCGCCGGTGTGCCGCTTCTCATGGTCGATAAGCGGAGTGCAGTTCAGCTCCACCATGCGCTGCCCCCGGGCTGCGAGGTCGATCTCCGCCTCGTAGCCGCGCACGGCCTTGCTGGTCTTGAGCACCTGCTTCAGGACGCTGAGACAGGGGTTGCCCGAATCATTGACGGCCTCCTCGAAGTCCAGCCCCACCGCACGCTCCCGTTCCACGGCGAGGAGCGAAGCCGCGGCGCTGTTGGTGGCGATGATCCGGCACTGGGAGTCCACCGAGACGATGGCGTCCGGGATGGAGCGAAAAATGGCTTCCAGGTTCTGGCGGTACTGCTCCTTCTCCTCCGTGGCCAGGGCCAGGGCGCGCTCCGCGTCCTTCTGCTCGGTGATGTCCCGCCCCACGGCCTGGATTTCGATGATGTTTCCCCGGTAGTCCAGGATAGTCCGGTTGGTCCACAGGATCCACCGGGCCTCGCCGTCGTGGCGCCGCACGTGCTGCTCGCGATCGAAGACAGGGTTGTCCGGGCCCGCGTCCCGGAGCCAGGAACGAAGGTCCCTCCGCTCATCCATGGCCACGTGCGGAAAAAATTCCGTGCCCACGATCTCGTCCTCGTCCACTCCGAAAAAGCGGGCGAACGCGCCGTTGGCGAAGGTTACCTGGTTATCCGTGTTGTAGCGGCAGATAAGCTCGGTCTGGTCCTCGACCACGGCCCGGTACAGGCGCGCGCCCTCGCGCAGGGCCTCCTCAACCACCTTGTGCTGTGAAATATCCCTGATATAGGCGGTGCACACCTCGCGCCCGTTATGCACGAAGTGGCTCATGGAGACCTCCACCGGAAAGCTCACGCCGACCTTGTTCCGGTGATAACGCAAGGGGACATGCTCCACGCCCGCCCGGATCATCTCCAGGGAACGCTCGGGCTCGTCGGTCAGTTCGAGAATGGTCAGGGCCAGCATCTCTTCCGCGCCGTATCCATAGAGACGGCGGGCCGCCGCGTTGCAGTCCAAGACGGCCCCGTCATTGCGGTCGAACATGATGATGGCGTCGCGGCACGCTTCGTACACGGAGCGGTATCGCTTCTCGCTTTCGGCCAGCTCCACCTCGGAGCGCCTTCGGCCGGAAATGTCCACGGTCTTGACCACGAAGCCCGACGGCCCGCCCTTGCCGGGCACGGGACGAATCCGGGTGGCGTAGACGGTCCCGCCCCGGTGCTCCTCCACACGCTGAATCACGCCGGTATCCCTGGCCCTGCCCAGGGCGGCTCCCTGAAGATCGGAGGAATGGCCTGAAAGGAGATCCAGGTAGCGCTGCGCTTCCCCTGCATCCGGCGCACATTGCAGCATCTGCTCCCCCAGCAGGTTGGTCCGTAGCAGAACGCCGTCCGCGTCGAGCAGGTAGATCGCTCCGTCGTCCGCTTCCAGGACCGCTTCCAGGAAACCGCGGGAAAGGGAGAGATCCTCTGCCCGCCGCCGGCCTCGCCCAAGGCAGTCCCTGAAGACGGCGCCCTGCCGGGCCAGCATCTCCAGCCACTCGCGCCTGACGGGTTTTTGCAGGTAGCCGATGGCGTCCAGTCGTTCGGTCAGCGAGGCGGGGCTTTCCTCCCCGTCCGCCACGGCCACCAGCGGGACGCCCTGCCGCCCGGCCTCACCGGCCACCATTTCCGCACCGTCCAGCGACGCGTCCAGAAAGATCACATCGGGCGCGCCACGCTCCAGCGCCCCCAACGCCTCGACAGCGGTGGAGGCGGTGAGGACGCGATACCCCCTGTTGGACAGGATGTCCCGAATCAGACTGCGTATGGCGGCGTCGCCGTCGGCGACAAGGATGGTCTGCTTCACCTGCGATTCTCCTCGAAACCTCATACATTACTTGCGCCCCGTTCACCAGTCCCGATTCCTGCAGGGAGTTCCCTCTGTTCATTTTTGTGGCAACCGTGTATGGGGGAAGAAGCGGAGTAGTCCATCCAAAATGCCAAGGAGGCATACAATGTCTAGATTCTCAGAAGCCGACCTGCCCGTTAATGTAAGTCATGGAGAAATGATCCAAGTGTCCGACGGCACCACCATCCGGTTCGAATCCAACGGCGAAGCCAAGGATATCATGGTCAACGACGGGTTCGAGCCCGCCATCACCCTCTTTCCCGGCAACGAGTTTACAGTGGAGACGAGCCAGGGCAACTACCTGATAACCTGTGAATTCGGCGACTGCATGCACGTCAAAAAGGCGTAACCGCGCAACGGGGAGCCGCCGAGGCCTCGCGCGCAACAGAGGAACGCGACAGGGACCGGGCGGCTCCGCCACATTCGAGGAAACCCCAGATATTGTCATCGCCTGTTTTTTTTGGCAAAATTACTTCCCTTGCCTGCCTGCCGCGCGGCGTGCGGCATGGCGAAACCCAATCAAGGACTGAACATGGCCAAAATCCTGATCGCCGAAGATGATCTGATCTCCCAGAAAATCGCCTCCAAGATCGTGGAGGAACTGGGCCATACCGCCTTTGTGAGCCCCAACGGCATGCACGCCTACGAGGCCCTCATGGCCTGCAACGATTTCGACCTCCTCCTGACCGACATCATGATGCCCAAGATGGACGGCAAGCAATTGATTCAGACCCTGCGCGGCAAGGAGGATTTCAAGAATTTCCCCATCGTCATCATGTCAGCCGTGGTGGGCATGAGCGACATCTCCAATCTGCTCGAACTCGGCGCGACCCTTTTCCTGGCCAAGCCTCTCAACTACGAAGACCTTCGGGACTACCTGGAACGCTGCCTGGGCAAGAGCTGCGAACAGGACAAGGACGCCTAGCCTCTTCCGCCCCGGACATGCGCGTCCTCTTCACCCACAACAACTTTCCGGCGCAATTCCGCCACCTCTGCGAACACCTGGGGCGCACGCCCGGCAACAGCGTGGTCTTCGCCACCAGGAATCCCCGTCCCGAGTGGAGCATACCGGGCGTGGTCAAGGCGGTGTTCGAACCGGATGGCCCCTCGTCCGGCGAGTCCTACGCCCCTGCCGCCCGCATGGAGGAAAGCGTCCGCCATGGCGTGGGCATGCTGCGCCTCTGCCATAAGCTGCGGGCCGAGGGGTTTGTCCCGGACCTGATCGTGGGGCATTCGGGCTGGGGCCAGACCCTGTTCCTGCGAGACGCCTTCCCCGAGGTCCCGTTCCTCGGCTATTTCGAATGGTACTACGACGCTGACGGCGAGGAGACACTTTTCGACGGACGACCCCGCTCCGCGGGAGAACGCGCCCCCCTGCGCCTGCGCAACACCGCCATCCTGCACGACCTGGTCTCCTGCACGGCGGGGATCACCCCCACCCGTTGGCAGAAAGCCCAGTTCCCGCAGGAGTTCCACTCCAAGCTGACCCGGCTGCACGACGGCATCAACACCCGCTACTTCGCCCCCGCCGAAGAAGGGCCGCTCCCGCCCGAAGCACTGGAGCTGCCGGACACGGACCTGACCGGAGCCACCGAATTGGTCACCTATTGCTCGCGGGGGCTGGAGCCATACCGGGGCTTCCCCCAGTTCTACGAATCCCTGCCCGCCATCCTGGACGCCCGTCCCGGCTGCCACGTCCTCATCGTGGGAGAGGACCGGGTCTGCTACAGCCCCACCCTCCCGGACAACGGGAGCTACAAGGACCTCATGCGGGGGAAAGTGGCCGTGGACGAAAGCCGGGTCCACTTCACCGGCCCCCTGCCCTACGGGCTGTACAGGCAGGTCCTCCAGGCCTCCACCGTCCACGTCTACCTGACCTGGCCCTTCGTGCTCTCCTGGTCCTTCCTGGAAGCCCTGAGCTGCGGCTGTCTGGTGGTCGGGTCGGACACCGCGCCCGTACGCGAGGTCCTCGTCCACGAGCGAAACGGACTGCTCACCGATTTCCGCTCCCCGGCCGCCATCGCCCAATCGGTGATCACGGGCCTGGAGCACAGGGAGGACCTGGCCCCCCTGCGCACTGCAGCGCGCCAAACCATCCTGGACGACTACTGTCTGAGCAAGAGCCTCCCGGCCCAGCTCGACCTCATGACCAAGCTGGTGCAAGCCGGCGCCAACACCTCCAACCCGAAAGGAACACCATGAAAGCATTGCTGAAAGCCCTTGCCGCCGCTCTCCTCCTGACCTTCGTCCTGGCAGGAACAGGGCTGGCCGCCGACCCGGAAAACACCCTGTACCTCGACCTCAAGGACGGCCGCGTGGTCATCGAGATGCGCCCGGACCTCGCCCCGCAACACGTGGCGCGGATAAAGGAACTGGTCCGAATCAAATTCTACGATGGCATCGTTTTCCACCGGGTCATCGACGGCTTCATGGCCCAGACCGGCGACCCCACCGGCACCGGACGCGGCGGTTCCGGAAAGAACCTCCCGGCGGAGTTCTCCGATGCCCCGTTCAAGCGCGGCACCGTAGGCATGGCCCGCGCCCAGTCTCCGGACAGCGCGGACAGCCAGTTCTTCATCTGCTTTGCCCCGGCCTCCTACCTGGACGGCAAGTACACTGTCTGGGGGCAGGTTACCTCGGGCATGGAGTTCGTGGACCACATCAAGCGCGGCTACGGAGGCAACGGCATGGTCTCCAACCCGGACAAGATCATCCGCATGCGGGTGGCCGCGGACGTGACCGAATAACGGCACGCTCCCGCAAGAGCACAAAACGAAACGGCGCGCTCCCAAGCGGGAGCGCGCCGTTTTTATCCATGATGAGCGCAATCTAGTTGAGATAAATGAAGCGCTTGATCTTCTGGGTGGGCGTCTTCTCGAAGGGGTCCACCTGTTCCGTGATACGGGCCAGGCGGGCAAAGGTGGAGACCTTGCCGTTAACCTCGTTTCGGATCTCCTCGAGTATTCCCTCCACCTTGTCGCGGACGTCGGACTCGATCATCCTGGACACGTCGAACTGTTCGTCCAGGGCGTCGTAATTGAGATGGACGCGGGCCATGACCTTGCCCTCGACCTCGTAGACCAGCGACTCCATGACGAGATCGCAGGTGTTGATGATCGACTCCACTTCCTCGGGGTAGATGTTCTCCCCGCTGGGCCCGATAATGACGTTCTTGAGCCGCCCCTTGATGAAGAGGTAGCCGTCCTCGTCGATGACCCCGAGGTCGCCGGTCAGCAGCCAGCCGTCCTCGGTGAAGGTCGCGGCCGTGTCCTTGGGCGCCTTGTAATATTCCCGCATGACGTTGGGCCCCTTGGCCAGGATCTCACCCTCGCCGGTCTCCGGATCGGGATCGAGGATTTTGAGCTCCACTCCCGGGATGCTCGGCCCGATGGCTCTGAAACGCTGCTTGTCCGGACCGATGCCCGCCAGCAGCGGTGCGGTCTCGGTCATGCCGTAGCCGATGGCGTGAGGCACTTCCGCGTCGCACAGGAAGCGCTCCACCTCCGGGGCCAGGGCCGCGCCACCGATGCACATCAGGCGCAAATCGCCGCCAAAGGCCTCGATGAGCTTGCTCCCGGCAATGCGTGCGGCCTTGCGGCGGGCCGCGCCGATCTTGAGCAGGCTGCCGACCACTCCCTTGCGGTTGAGCTTGGGCTTAATCCGTTTCTTGTAGATTTTTTCGATGATCAGGGGCACCACGTTGATGATGGTCGGGCGGACCTTCTGCATGGCCGGGAGCAGGGTCTTGGGAGTCGGCGGTTTCTCCAGGTAGTAGACCGAGCTGCCGCAGTGGATCGGGATGATCAGCCCCACGGTGCACTCGTAGGTATGGGCCATGGGCAGGACGGAAAGGAAACGGTCGTCCTCTTTCACAGGGAAGACTTCAAGCCCTGCCAGCGCATTGGAGACCAGGTTGCGGTGGGTCAGGACAACTCCCTTGGAATGGCCGGTGGTGCCCGAGGTGTAGAGGATGGCGGCCACGCTGTCGGGCGTCAGCTCCACGTCCTTGACCACTCCCTTGCGGTCGATGAGCTTGCGCGCCCGGTCACCCAGCTCCTCGAACTTCTCGCGCGCCGACTCCACGGCCTCGGAAACCTTCTTCATGGTCTCCTCGTCCATGCGGTCGGTCAGCTTGCGCGCCCGGTCGCTGAGGATTTCGAGTTTCTCGCGGGCCATGTCCACGGCCTCGGCAAATCCCGATGCCTGCGGCTCCTCGGCCTCGACCTCATCCTCGTCGTCATTGACGATGGAAAAATCGTTCATGCGCACCACGGTCTTCAGGCGCGGGAAATTCTCTCCCTCCACCTTGTCCATGTAGCGGCTGGACGCGACCACTACCTTGGCCTCGGAGTGCCGGAGGATGTGATGCACCGCGCTGGGGTGGAACTCCTGCAGGATGGGGACGGCCACGGCCCCCATGGAAACAGCGGCAAAATAGGCCACTGCCCAGTTGGGCATGTTCTCCCCGATGATGGCGACCTTGTCCTCGGCGGCCACACCGCATTCGGCAAGGATCTCCTGGAATTCGTGCACCTTCTCCAACAGTCCTGCGTAGGAGAAGGGTTCCCCGCGCACGAAGCCGAGAGCGGGCCGCTCCGAGTGGCGCTGGACCGAGCGCTCGAGCAGGTCCTTCAATGTCATGTCTTTGTTCACGTTGTCCTCCGGTGGATGCTGCGCCGAAGCGCGCACACAGGCATAAACGGGTAGCCGGACGCGGTCAAGAGTCCCGCTCGCCGCCGTCACTCCTGGAGGCAACCGAAGTGAGCACGCTGACGAGATCGACGAACTCCACGGGCTTGGCCAGATAGTCGGTCATGCCCGCCTGCAGGAACTTTTCCTTGTCCCCCTTCATGGCATGGGCGGTCAGGGCGATGACCGGGATGTTCGCCTTGTCTCCGAGAGAAGCGTTTTCGCGGATGAGCCGGATGGCGGTGAGGCCGTCCATGTTCGGCATCTGAATATCCATGAGCACCGCGTCGAAATCGTTGAACTTGAGCAGTTCCAGTGCCTGGCGTCCGTCTTCGGCTTCGGTGACCGTGTGCCCGAGACGCTCCAACAGGATACGCACGGACATGCGGTTGATGCGCTCGTCCTCGGCCAGGAGGATGCGCATGGGGTCGATCTGCACCGACCGCGGGACAGCGTTCGTTTCGGCCAGACGTTGTTCCGGGGCCTCGGCCACATCCAGATACAGGTGGATGCTGGTGCCCTTTTCGCTGCTCTCCACCATGATGCTGCCGTTCATCAGGCCCACGAGCCGCTTGACGATGCCAAGCCCCAGACCGGTACCCCCGTAGCGGCGGGTATAGGACCCGTCCACCTGGGAAAAGGCCTCGAAGATGGAATCGATCATGTCGTCGGGGATGCCAATACCCGTGTCGCTGACCGTAATATACAGCCGCAGGATCTCAGGCCGCGTCTCCAGCGGGCGAGCCCAGGTCTCCACCACGACTTCCCCGCCGTTGGTGAACTTGACTCCATTGCCCACCAGGTTGAAGAGAATCTGCCTGATCCGGGCCGCGTCGCCGCGCATGAAGGAAGGTACGCTGGCGTCCACCTCGACGCCCACGGACACGTTTCTCTCCGCGGCCTGGACCGTGAAGTTGTCCAGGACGCCTCGGAGCACCTGGCGCAGGTCGAAGGGTTCGTCCACCAGGACGAGCATGCCCGCCTCCATCTTGGAAAAATCGAGAACATCGTTAATTACGCGCAACAGGCTGCGCCCCGACGTCAGGGCCGTGCTCACGAAGTCCTGCTGGGTCTCGTCCAGATCGGTCTCGCTCATGAGCTGAAGCATGCCGAAAATACCGTTGAGAGGGGTGCGGATTTCATGGCTCATGTTGGCCAGGAATTCGCTCTTGGCCCGGTTTGCCGACTCGGCCGTCTCCTTGGCGGCGATCAGCTCCATGTCCGCCTGACTGCGTTCCTCCTCGACCATGATGGCCGCCGCAACGATGCCGAACAGATGCTCGTCGTTGCCGGACGGGACGTAGTTGTCCCTGAACAGGACGCAGAGCACGCCGGCGGGCTGCCCCTTGACCCAGATTATCTGCCCCAGATAAGTCTCGACGCCTTGTGCGGCCACTTCCGGGGCCATATCAACATAGCGTGACGACTTCAGATTGTTGAGCAGGAACAGTCCCTTGACGTTTCTCTTGATCAGTTCGTGCGCCAGGCTGACCGCGTCCGCTTCCGCCGCCTCGGTCGCCGCGTCTCCCCAGGCGCTGTGGCGGGTGACGCCGTCCATCCACGCCCGGTTGTAGAAGGCCGCGCAACCGCCGAGTTCCCGTCCCGCCAGCTTGGTCAGGCTGGCGATGTTCAGGTCCGGTTCGGGACCGAACCCGAGCGTACAGTCGTTGATGCTGGTCAGCCGGTCCTGCGTCTGCTTGCGCTCCGTGATGTCGTAGGCGATGCCCGTCACCCGAAGAGGCTTGCCGTCCCGGGTCCGCTGGGAAACCTTGCCCCGGCTGGTCAGCCAGCGCAGCTCGCCGCTGCGGGTCCGGGTGCGGAACTTGGACACAAGCACGCCCTCGCTGCCGTGAAGGCAGTTTTGCAGGTCCTTTTGCACCCGATCGCGGTCATCCGGATGCACCCGGGCGAGGAGTTCGTCCGGGGACCGCCCCATCTGCTCCCTTCCGTAGCCTAGCATTTCGGCATAGTGGTCGTTGTAGATCATCACGTTGTTTTCCACGTCCCAATCCCAAAAGGCGAGATCGCCGCCCTTGACCGCCAGGTCCAGACGCTCCTCGCTTTCCTGGCGGGCCTTTTCCGCGGCCACGCGCTCGGAGATGTCCACCACGGTGACGAGGTGATGCTTCTGCTCATGGATGTAAAGCGAGCTGATGAACAGCTCCACGTCGGCGACGGAGCCGTCGGCCACGCGGTGACGGGTCACCACCTGGCCCCGTCCCAGCTCGACCTTGCGGATCAGGGAATGGGTGGACGACAGGCTGCCCACGCTGACGTCCTGCAGCCCCAGGGTCAGCAGCCTGCCGGGAGGAAAACCGTAAAACTCCTCGGCTGCGGGATTGACCTCGATGATGCGGAAGGTCGGAGAATCCACCAGCATCTGCGGCAGCCGGTTGTCCGTGAACATGGCCCGATGGCGCTCCACGCTTTCCCACAGGGCCACCTGCGCCTGCTTGCGGACTTTGGTCTCCACCTTGAGGGCCTCCTCCTGGAGGTCCGCCTTGGAGGTGGTGGCCATCAGCCGCCGCTTGACCCAGATGACTGCGCAGACCTGCAGCAGGACGAAACCGAGCCCTCCCCACAGGTAATAGGATTGCCACCAGGCTTCGCCCTCCTCGCTGCTCAGCCAGTAATTGATCACGTCGTGATACGGAGAGGCCTTGTCCCGCTTCAGCGCTTCGAGTCCCTGGTCAAGGGAATACAGCAACCGGTCATCCCCATTGCTGGATACGGCGATGCGGAAGGAGACCGGATTGAAAAGCAGAGTGGATGGAATGACGTCGTATTTCCAGGAATAGCGGTGACCGTATAGCCGGTTGAGAATACCCGCGTCCACGTCGCCGTCCTCCACTGCCGAGAAGACGTCGGCATAGGACTCGTAGCGGACCAGCGTGAAGGAGACGCCCAGCCCTGCGGCCAGCGTCTTGAACACGCCGGTGCTGTCGTCCCCGTTCTTGTAGGCGATACGCTTCCCCTGCAGGTCCCGGAGATTGTCCACGTGCAGGGAGTGCGTGTAAATGGCCGCCCAATTGGCTACCAGCGAATTCGTCGTATAACGGAGGGCGGGATGATCGTAGCTGAAAGGCAGGGCCACGATAAAGTCGATGTCGCCGGAGACGAGCCGTTCCAGGCATTGGTCCTGCGTGCCTTGCACCAGCTCCAGATCCCGGTCCAGTCTCCCGGCGAGCAGCCTGACAACGGCCACGGCCAGACCGTCCGGGTCCGAAGCACTGTCCGTGAAGGATACGGGGTCGTTCTCGAAATAGCCGCCGCGTAGCGGAGCGTCTGCCCAGGCCGGTCCGTGGACCAGGCATGACAAGGTGATCAACAGTGCCAGAAATTTATACAAGCCGGACTCTCCCTCGCAACCAGGCGGGAAGGAGACTCCCCGCATGTATGGAGTCCAACCTATAATAAAATAAAGCGGTGTTCCATTATTAAATTAAATCTGATTGTCCCATAAGTTACCGCAGGGCCAGCTCCACCGCGGCGGCGGCATGGATGGCGCAGGTGTCCAGCAGCGGGACGGCCGTATCGCCGGGTCGCACCAGCAAGCCGATCTCTGTGCAGCCGAGGATGACGGCACCGGCACCTTGCCCGGCCAGCGCCTCGATGACGCGTACGAATTCGACACGGGATTCGTCCAGGAAACGCCCCTTGCACATCTCGTCGAAGATAACCCGGTCCACCAGCCTGCGGTCCGCTTCGCCGGGAATGACGGACTCAATGCCGTTTTCTGCCAGCCTTGCCCGGTAGAAATCACGCTCCATGGTCAGGGCGGTGCCGATCAGGCCGACCCTGGACACTCCGAGGGCATGGGCGGCCCGGGCCGTGGCGTCCGCGATGTGCAGCAGGGGGACGGAAACGGCGTCCGCGACGTGCTGTGCGGCCAGGTGCATGGTGTTGGTGCCGATGACCATGAGCTCCGCCCCACCCTGCTCCAGGGTCCGGGCGATCCCGGCCAGCTTTCGGCCAATAGAGTCGAAGCGGCCCGCCAGCATGTCCTCACGGTATTCGGCAAAGTCCACGCTGTGCATCAGGATTCTGGCCGAATGCAATCCGCCCAGCCGCTCCTGCACGGTGCGGTTCATGACGCGATAGTATTCCGCCGAGGATTCCCAGCTCATGCCGCCCAACAGTCCTATGGTTTTCATGCTTCCTCCCTATCCCAGAAAGTATCGGCCGGCCGCCACCAACCCCATGCCCAGAGCCACAGTGCCGAAGAAGCTCCGGGTACGCCATGCCAGCAGGAAGGCCGGGACGGCCGCCCAGAGAAAATAGTTTTCCGGCGAAAAGTCGAAGTGCTCCTCCCTGAGCAGCAGGGAGGGAAAGAGCATGGCCGAGAGCACGGCGGTAGGCACAAAGGAGAGCCAGCGGACCAGCGGCTCGGGCAGCGAGCGCGAGGCCAGGGCCAGCACCGGAGCCACGCGGGGGACGTAGGTCACCAGCATCATGCCGGTGATGGTCAGGATTACCGTCTTTTCATCCATGACTCGACTCCAGCGCCAAGGGTGGCGCCCAGGACGGTTGCGATGATGACGCTCCAGCGATCCGCGCCCGCCTGGATAAGCGCGATGGAGGCCAGGCCGGAGAATCCGGCCACGAGCACATGCAGGCCGTTACGGGTCTGCATAACCAGCAAGGCGATGAACATGGCGGGCAGGGCGTAATCGATGCCCAGCGGCTTGACGTCGGGGATGGCTCCCCCGGCCAGGTAGCCCACCCAGGAGGCGGCGCACCAGGAAACGTGCGCCATGGCGTTGATCAGGATGGACACGGCCTTGGAGCTGTCGCCCCGCGCATACCGGGCCGAGTGCAGGGCAAAGGACTCGTCCGTTATCTCGAAGCTGAACATGGCCTGCTCCCACACACGCCACCGGCCAAGATTCGGGGCAAGGGAAGCGCTCATGAGCAGGTGGCGCAGGTTGACCACGAAGGTGGTGGCCACGATGGACAGCGGCGGCACCCCGGCCGCGAACAGGGCCACGGCGATGAGCTGGGCCGAGCCGGCATAGACCATGACCGACATGAGCACGGTGGAGAGCATGGACAGGCCGGTCTTGTGCGCCAATACACCGAAGGCCGCTCCCACCGGAATATAGCCCATAATGATGGGCGCCACCTGTCTCAGGGCGGAAACAAGGGGGGAGGACGCGGCCTCGTCGCGGGTCATTGCGTCTGTGGACACCGAAAATCGCTCCTTCATGTAGGGTTGCTGCCTGATCTTCCGGTTGCAGTAAACCCCGAAAACTGCCATCGGTACAGATACAGTTTATTTGAAATGCATACAGTACAGACAGGAGCCGCCATGCAGACGGACGAGACATACCGCTACCGAACCGTGGAAAAACATATCCGGGCCATGATCGAAAACCGGGCCCTGGGCCTGGGCGACAAGCTGCCCTCCCTGCGCAAGCTGGCCACCAACCTGGGGGTCTCCATCTCCACGGTGAACCAGGCCTATGTGGAACTGGAACGCAAGGGCGTCATCGAGGCCCGGCCCCGTTCCGGCTTCTACGTACGCCAGCACGCCCTGCGCCTGCCGCGCACCGAGGCCACCGCAACGCCCATGGACGGCCCGCGCCCGGTAACGCGCATCGGCCTGATCCAGACAGTGCTCGAATCCGTGGGTCGAGCCGACGCCGTGGAGCTGGGCGTCATCGCTCCGGGCACCGAGCTCCTCCCGCTCAAAGAGCTGAGCCGGATCACCGCGTCGGTGGTCCGGGACCACCCCGAGCGAGCCCTCGGCTATGCTCCCATCCCGGGCGACCCGGAGCTGATCAGGCAGATAGCCTTCCGGTCCATGGAGCTGGGCATCCCCACGGACCCCGGCGAACCGGTCATCACCGCCGGGTGCATGGAAGCCCTGAACCTCTCCCTGCGTTCGGTCTGCCGCCGTGGCGACACCGTGCTCATCCAGACGCCGACCTACTATTGTTTCCTGCAGCTCCTGGAGACCCTCGGCCTGCGCGCCATCGAGATTGCCTCCGACCCGGAGGGAGGGGTCTCCCCCGCCGACCTGGATCACGCCCTGCGGACCTTCGACATCGCCGCCTGCATCCTGGCCCCCAACTTCAACAACCCGGACTCCAGCCTGACCCCGGACGAGGCCAAACGCGAGATCGTGCGTATGCTGGCGGCCAGGGACATTCCCCTGGTGGAGGACGACGTGTCCACGGACCTGCACTTCACCCCCAAGCGGCCCGACACGTTCAAGCAGTTCGACGAAAAAGGGCTGGTCCTGCTCTGCTCCTCCTTCTCCAAGACGATCTCGCCGGGGTACCGCGTGGGCTGGCTTCTGCCGGGCCGTTTCCGGCAGAAGGTGCTGGAGATGAAGGCGGTCACCAACGTGTCCAGCTCGGCCCCGGCCCAGATGGCCATCGGCGAGTACCTGCGCCAGGGAAGGCTGGAACGGCACCTCAAGCGGCTGCGGACAGCCCTGGAGGAGCAGATGGACACCATGCAGTTCCATCTGGAGCGGTTCTTCCCCGCCGGGACAAGGGTCACCCATCCCGAGGGCGGCGCGGTCCTCTGGCTGGAGTTGCCTGGACGGGTGGACGCCGTGGAACTCTTCTTCCAGGCACGCTCGCATGGCATCGGCATCGCCCCCGGGGCCATCTTCAGCACCCAGGACAAGTTCTCCAACTATGTCCGCCTCAGTTGCGGCATGCCCTGGTCTGAAAGGCTGCACGATGGCCTCCGCACACTGGGAGAACTGGCCAAGGCCATGATCTGATGTCTGAAAAATATCGCCTCGGCTTTTGCGCGCGAAAGGATTTTTTGTTATAGTCGAATCCTATACTTCTCCTTTGACTTATAAGGAGTCGGCTATGCTACGCCCGGTTAATGGAAGAATGTTAGTTATTGCGGTGCTGGTCATGCTGCTGGCCGCCGCCGGCACGATGTACGCAGGGGATAACGCCCTGCGCAAGGATGCGGTCTACATGGTCCACTCGACCGCCCTCGGCCTGGGAGGACTGCTCTCCAAAGTGGAAGATCGAGAAACGCAGCTTATCCTGCTCAAGGAATTCGTTCACAAATCCAGGTTTTTCCCCAAGGACTGCGGCTACTTCTTCATCATAAACCGTGAAGGGGTCTGCCTGGCCCACGGTACCCAGCCGGAGATGGAAGGGAAAACCATCCTGCACACGAAGGACATCGAAGGCGCCCCCCTGACGCAACGAATGATAGAGGAAGCGGAAACGGGCGGAGGCTTCTTCGAATACATGTGGCAGAAGCCGGGATCGAAAAAGGCTTTCCGCAAGCTCGGTTACGTCGAACCGATCCCCGGCACCCCGTACATCATTGGAACAGGGGTCTATTTTCCCACCCCGTGGTAGACCGCCGCCACACTCGTTTTTCGCTTTACCCGCAGTAGGTTGAGGCGTAGGTTCCTCCTTCCGGCCCGCCGGAGACGAGGAAACACATGACGCCAAGTTCGCATACGGAAAAGACATACGGCTTCGCGGCCGCGCTGGGAGCCTTCATCCTCTGGGGCCTGCTGCCCATCTACTGGAAGGCGGTGCAGTCCGTCGACCCGTTTGAAATCCTCTGCCACCGGATCGTCTGGTCCCTGGTCTTCATCGCCGTCATCCTGACCATCAAGAAGCGCTGGGCCGAGACCTTCGTCCCCATTCGCTCGCCCAAGAACCTGGGCATCCTCGTCATGTCCAGCTGCTGCATCGGCCTGAACTGGCTCCTCTACATCTGGGCCGTAAACAACAACCACGTCCTGGACACCAGCCTGGGCTATTACATCAACCCCCTGGTCAACGTGCTGCTCGGCTTCATCTTCTTCAGGGAGCGCCCTTCGCCCATGCAATATCTGGCCATCGGCCTGGCCGCGCTGGGCGTTGTCAATTCCATCGTCAGCCACGGGGAGTTGCCCTGGATTTCGCTGGCCCTGGGCATCAGTTTCGGCTTCTACGGCCTGCTGCGCAAGGTGGCCACCGTGGAATCCCTGCCCGGCCTTTTCCTCGAAACTGCGGTCCTGAGTCCGCTGGCCCTCGGCTATATCATCTTTCTCCAGGCCAAAGGCGCGAGCGGATTCCTGGCCGGCGATCTCTCCGTTGACCTGCTCCTGGTGGGTGCTGGCGCGGTCACGGCAACCCCGCTCATCGGGTTCGCCTTCGGCGCGCGCCGTCTGCAGCTGACCACCGTGGGCATCCTCCAGTATTGCGCGCCCAGCATAGCTTTCCTGCTTGGCGTCTTCCTCTACGGCGAGCCCTTCGAGACCACCCACCTGATCACCTTCGGCCTGATCTGGACTGCCCTGGCCGTCTACACCGTGGACTCGGTGCGCACCATCCGCCGCAGCCGCCGTCTTGCCCGATCTGCGGCCTAGAAAAAAAGCGGCCCTGAGAAGAGCCGCGAATCGCTGATAGTCCGCCTCCCGGCGACAATGTTTCCTTTTATCTTGTGATGATCGGTCCGGCGACTACCCTTTCCCGAACCGCCGCTTGAACCACCGCTTGAGCAGGAGACGCGCTCCGTATGTCAGGGGCGGACGCAGGGGACGCTTGCCCCCGGTGCCGAAGACCACGTCCAGAATGTGCACGGCCTCCATTCGCCTGCCTAGGTAGTTGGCGCACCCGGCGCAGGAGGTGAGCACCCGTTTCCCTGCCACCGTCTTTTCACGGGCGTCGGTCCAGGTTTGCGCGAGATCAGGGCGCACGAACCCAACCATGCCTCCCTCCCCGCAACAGCGCGTCAGAAGGCCTTCCGCAGGTGTCCGTTCCACGACCACGGCGCACCGCTCCGCCAGAGCGCGCACACCCCGCCGCGTGGCTTCATCGTGACGCTGGGGGCAGGCGTCGTGCACCACCACGGGCGGACCGCCGTTGACCTTGGGCGCATACCCGGCCTCATCCAGCAGGGCATAGGCGGTGACCGACTCCAGGGGGCCGCCGCTCTCCGCAAAAACCTTCTGGCAGTTGGGGCAGGCGGTAATCACCCGCCGGACGCCCGCCGCGAGGAGCTTGTCCCGCAACGCGCCGAACCGCTCGCGAAAGAAATCCTCGCGCCCCAGATCGAAGGAAGGCTTGATGCAGCACCCCAGAGCCACGCCAAGGGATGGGACGATCTCCTCCAGGGTTTCGAACAGGCGGCGGACCGTGGCGGGCCGGGTGGAAGGCAGAGCGCAACCGGGAAAGAGGACGGTGTCACCACCCTGGGGAAGACGGAAAAAGGAGAACAGTTCGCTGTCCCCCACCGATTCATAAAACAGAATGGGCTTGTAGGGTTTCAGACCCAGGCGTCCGCGCCGGACCAGCTCCCGGCGCATGGCGAGAAAGAGCTTCTCCGGCCGCAGCCCCTCGGGACAGATCGCGCCGCACAGGCCGCACAGGCTGCAATGAAAGGGATCGGGCCACTCTTCACACGGCAGCGTCCGCACCATCTCGGCGATCCGGCCCGGCGTTCCTTTCTCCTTCAGGAAGGCGCAACGTACAGAGCACGCCCCGCAATCGGTGCAGTGCACATCCATCTCGGCCACGGCGTCCTTCAATGCCTCTCCCAGAATCTCCAAGGGATGCTCCTCCATTAGAATTCCTTGTATGCCATGTGCCGAAAAAGAGAAAGGGCGCAGAACGCGCCCTCTTGCAATCGTCTGACGCCCTGATGGGCGCGGCCTTTCAGCCGTCTAATCCAGCACGACGGTGAGTGGAACCACGTGCAGGGCCTTGGACACTTCGCGGGTACGCCCCAGCTCCCAGGAGCCGGGCTTGCGCCCCACGGTACCGGCCACGGCTTCGGCCACACCGGCCAGGTCGATGACCGGATGCCGGGAAAAGACCTGAGGCAAACCGTATGTCAGGTTGCAGGCAAGACACTTGCCGGGCCGCTGGGTGAGCTTGAGCTCGAACCCGAGGGTATCCCCCTCGGCTCCCACATAGTCGAGGGATATATCGTAGCTGCCCTCCTCAGCCTCCCCGAACAGGGCTTCGAAAAATCGGTCGGTCTTGTCGGGCGGAAAAATGGCCGCCAGTTTTTCGCCGGTAAAGATGTCGCCATACTGTGTCATGCGTCTCGTCTTCCCTCGGTTGGATGTTTTCGTGCGGTCGGGTAGGATTGCCGCTTGTACAAAAAAACCGCCCCGGCATCAAGACCGCCGGACATTACCTAGAGCCAGAACCAGAAAAGCCCCACTCCGAAAAGCAGGAAGGCCGAGCACGGCAGGACGAGCTTGCGCCACGTGCGGCCCAGATCACACTCGAAATACTGGCAGGTGAGGATGAAACAGATGTGGATGGGCGAAACCATGACCCCGGTGAACCCGGCGAAGGTGGCCAGGATCAGGTAGGCGATGGTCTGGGACTGCATGCCCAGGGTGTCCAGCAGGCCGAGGAGCAACGGAAAGGTCGCGCCCACAAAGGCCACGTTGATGCCCGCGACCATGCCAACCAAAAACGGCAGGAATATCGCCGCCGCGAACAGGGCTGCGCCGCCGCCCGCTGTGCGGGACATCTCCTGCACCACGCCAGCGGCCTGCATGACGTCCTTGAAAACGAATATGGCCATGACGACGAAGAGCATGGACCAGACCGACTTGCGCGTGAGCACGTCTCGCAGAAAGGCGAGGCCGAGCTGGGTGTTCTGGAGCATGACGCAGGCCACGCCGCCCGCCAGGGCCGCGATGACGCCCCACTCGAAATCCATGCCCGGCAGGAAGGCGGAGATGCCAGCCTCAAGGCCGATGGCGCCTATGATGGCGATGAGCAGCGGCAGCCCCTCCTTCATGGCCGTCCGCTTCTTCCCGGACAGGGGCACCGGGGCGCTCATCAGTTCGCCCCTACCCAGCACGCTGGGACGGAGGAAGAAGAACCAGCCGATGGCGATCATGGCCAGGGTGCCGGGCCAGGTCTTGGAGATGAGATCGACGATGGGGATGTCGGCCAGGGCCACGGTCAGGATGATGCCGGGATAGAGGGGCCAGCAGACCTCCCAGACGTGGCGGAACCAGTAGTTGACCAGAGCCCGGTCGCCGTTGGTGACCCGCATGTCCTCGGACACGGTCTTGACCATGGGCGCGGAGAAGACAGCTCCGCCGGGCATGGGCAGCATGCCGATGAGCGCCGGGAAAAAGACCAGACGCAGCCGGGGGCTGGTCAGGTAACCCGAGAGAGCGTCCATGAGCCGCCGGGACTGCCCGGAGCGCTCCATGGCGTCGGAGAGGATCAGAATCAGGCCGACGATGGCAGTCAGGAACAGGAACTTCTCCTGGGTCAGGGCCAGCGCGCCGACCTTGGCCCACTGGATGGGCCCGAGGCCGAACAAAAGGGCCATGACCAGCCCTCCGGCCAGGATGGACAGGGCGATGCCCGCTTTCAGCCGAATGCCTACGAGCATGAGGACAAAGGCACCGAGGACCTTCAAAAAGGGAGCGAGTTTAAAGAGTAGGGATTCCATTGGGGTATCTCCGGGTGGTATTGCAATAGCTGGTTTACGCCCTTTCGTTTTGAAAGAAAACGGGAAATCTTCGGCTCATTCCCGAAAGCCCAGCCTGGAATGCGCCCTCTGCCCTTGAACCCGAAGAGACATTGGTCTACAGTGTTTGCGCCCGATAAGGACCAATCATAACCAATCCCTGGAGAGCGACAACCATGTCCATGGCCCCAAAAGAAATCCGCGTCCACATTTTCACCGTCATCATCCGCAAGATCGAGAAGCAGGACGAGGGCAGACGCGAGGAAGCGCTCAAGGAATTCATGGCCGTGACCGGCACCGCAGGCAACGCGAGCGACCAGGTGGCCAGCCTGATCCCGCCGATCATGCATGACCTCTACGAGAAGTGGATCACCATGTTCATCGACCGGCTGCTGGAGACCGTGCCCTCCCAGAACCTGGAACTGCTCTGCGACGGCAGCGACGACAACAATGCCGCCCTGGTCCTGGCCTACATCATGTTCCTGGAATCCGAGCGTATGGAAAAGCAGATCGACGAGGACCTCAAGGAACACGGCCTGGCCGCGTCCGGCAACAACGACCTGGGCGACCTCGCCGCCAACTACCTCCGCGCCCAGATGGCCAAGATCGCCGCCCAGACCAACAAGGACGAAGTCTCCGGCAACTGCTGATCCCGTTTTTTCACGAGACAAAGAAGGCCCGCCTCCCATGAGGCGGGCCTTCTGTTTTCTGTTTGAATGCGTCCTGCGTCAGACCATGTATTTGAGGTAATATCCGCAGGTGGGATAGGCCCAGACCGTGTCCCGGACCTTGGAGAGCGGGATTTCCTGCCGGATGATCAGGGCAAAGAGGTTGACGACCTCCTCACAGTTGTGGCCCAGCAGATGCGCCCCCAGGATGCGGTCCTCCTTTTCGCTGACCAGCACCCGCGCACGGCCAGCCTTTTCACCGAGCCGCTGCCAGGGGAAGGAGTCGGCCAGGTTGGTCTCCTTGACCTCGAAATCCAGCCCCAGGGCTGCGGCCTCCGTCTCCAGCAGGCCCACCCCCGCCAAGGGCGGCACCGTATAGCAGACGTTGGGGACACCGGAATAGTTGACCGTGGCCGATCCCGGCTCAAGGATATTGGCCGCCGCCACCTGGCTCTGGATGGTAGCCACAGGAGTCAGGGCGGCCCCCTGATCAGCCACGTCGCCAAGGGCGAACACGGACGGGTTGGACACGGAGCGCATACCCTCGTCCACGGTGACGCCGTGTCGGGAGAACTCCACACCCGCCGCCTCCAGTTCCAGACCATCCAGGGCAGGACGACGCCCGGTGCAATTGAAGACCATGTCCGCCTCGACGCGGTCCCCGCCTCCCTCGCCGCAGTGGACCACGTAACCTTTTCCCGTCTTCTCCACCCTGTGGATGGGGTGCTCCATGCGAACGTCGATGCCGTCCGCGACCGAAGCCTTCACCAGCTCGTCGGCCAGGACGGGATCGAACTTGCGCAGGACGCGGTCCGACCGATTGAGCAGAACCACCTCGGCCCCGGCCTGCCTGGCAACGTGCGCGAACTCGAAGGCGATGAAACCGCCGCCGATAAAGACGACCCGGCGAGGGAGCGCCTCCAGCTCCAGAAAATCGTCGCTGACCGGAAGATCCTCGCAGCCCGGCGCGTCCAGCGTATTGGGCGTCTGCCCAACGCAGATGCAGATATGCGGCGCGGAGAGCGTCTCACCGTTGACCGAAACCGTCTCCGGACCGGTAAAGGAGGCCTCACCCAGACGCACGTCGATGCCCATGTCCGCATAGGCCTTGCGGGCGCTCTCGGGAACGGGATCGGAAAATGATCGCTTGAATTCCATGAGCTCGGCCCAATCCACGGCGAGCGCCCCCCGCACGCCCTTCCCGGCGAGTCCCTTGGCCATGTGTACGGCCTCGGCCCCACTCAGGAGCACCTTCTTGGGGTTGCAGCCCCGCAACGGGCACACCCCGCCGTAGGCCACGGATTCGGTCATGGCCACGTTCTTTCCGGCCCTGGCGAGGATCGCGGCCACCCCGCCCCCGGCGGGGCCGCCGCCCAAAACGATTACATCATGCGTGTACATTACTTGCTGGCTCCCTTTTTCTGATTCAGGCCTCACCCTACAGGAAAAAGAAAGGAAAAGGCAAAAATGTGCTGCCACACGCCGCAAGAACAAAACCTCGCGATGCAGCTGCTTAAACCTGCCCCAAAAAAAAGAGCCGCCCAAAGGCGGCTCCTGAATTCGATGTGGTTGCCGAAAGCGTGGCTATTCCCGAATCTGCCCCTCGCCGAGGAGGACGAACTTGGCGCTGGTCAGCTCCTTGATGCCCATGGGGCCGTAGGCGTGCAGCTTGGAGGTGGAGATGCCGATCTCCGCGCCCAGGCCGAGCTGGCCGCCATCGTTGAAACGGGTCGTGGCGTTGGCCACCACCAGGGAGGCGTCCACCTCGCGGATGAAGCGCATGCAGTGCTCGTAGTTCTCGCTGAGGATGGACTCGGTGTGATTGGAGCCATGCGCGTCGATGAAATCCATGGCCTCGTCCAGGGAGTCGACCACCCTGACGGCCAGGACCAGGTCCAGAAACTCGTAGCCCCAGTCTGCGTCCACGGCAGGCTCGGCGAATTCGCCCATCAGTGGCAGGGAACGCTCGCACGCCTTGAACTTGACGCCCTTGGGACCGAGCAGTCCGGCCACCTTGGGCAGCAGCGCTTCGGCCACGTCCTTGTGGACCAGCAGACATTCCAGGGCATTGCATCCGCTGGGGTACTGCATCTTGGCGTTCTCCACGATGGGCAGGGCCTTGTCCAGATCGCAGGAGTCGTCGGCGTAGAGGTGGCAGACGCCCTTGTAGTGCTTGAGCACGGGCATGGTGGCCTGCTCGGTAACGGCGCGGATCAGCCCTTCGCCGCCGCGCGGGATGACCACGTCGATGTAGTCGGCCAGCTTGAGCATCTCGGCCACGGCCTCGCGGGCCGTGGTGGGCGGCACCTGGACCGCCGCCTCGGGCAGTCCGGCCTCTTTCAGGGCGCGGTGCATGAGCCCGGCCAGGCACTTGTTGGAGTGAAAGGCTTCGGAGCCGCCGCGCAGGATGACCGCGTTGCCCGCCTTGAGGCAGAGGATGCCCGCGTCAACCGTGGCATTGGGGCGGGATTCGTAAATCATGGCCACCACGCCGAGGGGCACGCGCATGCGCCCGACCAGCATGCCGTTGGGCCGCTTGATCATGGACTCGATCTCGCCGACCGGGTCGGCCATGGCCGCCACCTCGCGGCAGCCCTGGATCATGGAGGCGAGGACCTTCTCGCTGATGGTCAGCCGCTGCACGCGGGCCTTGTCCAGGCCGCGCTCCGCCGCCGCGTCCAGGTCCAGCTTGTTGGCCTCGGCGATGGCGTCCTGCTCGCTCTCCAGCAGCCCGGCCAGGATGAGCAGGGCGTCCTGCTTGGCCTTGCCGGATGCCTTGGCCAGCTCGCGGGCAGCCGCCTTGGCCGACTTGCCCATCTCGATCATCTGTTCACGAATATCCATGCTTGCTCCTTGAAAATACCGGCGGTTCGTCAGCCGAATAAAATTCATTTTTCACGAAAACAATGTGCTAAACCGTGGCGGGGCAAAAAGTCAAACCGGGATAAAACGCATAAACTTCACCTTTCCGAAGGCTCAGTCCAGCCCGTTTACGCTTTTTGTCATTTCCCTTAAATATACCCTATGTAAAACATCCTGTTTTGTCGAAACCGCGGTTCGCCGACAAAATAGGCTTTGACCTTTTTTACAATTTTGCTTATCAACCGCTTTGCGCCGTAGGACCCCGGTTTACCGGCCCACGGCCCGTATATACACCTTATGGAGGACTGTAAAACCCATGGCTGAAAACAATACCGACGGACAGAGCGCCCTGGAGCAGGTCGAATCCCACGTTCCCGAGCAGCTCCACCCCATTCTCGAAGCCGCGTTCAAGCACCAGAAGCAACTCGTCATCGCCGTGACCGCCATCGTCGCGATCGCAGCCATCTACTCCGGCATCACCGCCTACAACCAGCGCGCCCTGACCGATACCCAGGCCGAACTGGGCAAGATCCTCATCAAGACCGCAGGCGAGGAAAAGATCACCAAGCTCGAAGCCCTGCTGGCCAGCGCCCCGTCCGGGGCCAAGCCCGCCATCCTCCTCGAACTGGCCCGGGCCAACATGACCAACGGCCAGTACGACAAGGCTGCTGACTACTGGAACCAGATCACCGGCGACACCGACGACGAGCTCCGTTACGTGGCCCGGCTGGGCAAGGCCAAGGCCCTGTCCCTGGCAGGCAAGCCCGCCGAAGCCGTGGTCATCCTCAAGGACCTCGCCGCCTCCGCCAACCCGGCCATGACCCTGGCCGTCAACCGCCAGCTGGCCGTCGCGGCCGAGCAGGCGGGCGACAACGCCACCGCCCTGGCTGCCTACCGCAAGGTGGCCGAGCAGCAGAATATTCCGGACAAGCCGTTCATCGACTACAAGATCGCCCAACTGGAAGCGAAATAACCGCGCTTTGGCGCACCCATAACGGAGATCGAAACATGGCAAATCCCCTATTGGCCGACACTCCCGGCGAAATCCACCTCCTGCTGGGCAACGAAGCCATCGTCCGTGGCGCAGTGGAGGCGGGAATCCAGGTGGTCACCTGTTATCCCGGCACGCCCTCCTCGGAGGTCCCGGACACGTTCTACCGGCTCTCCCCCGAAGGCAAGTACTACTTCGAATATTCCGTCAACGAAAAGGTCGCCATGGAGGTCGCCTCAGGAGCCACCGTCTCCGGGGCCATGACCCTGTGCACCATGAAGCACGTAGGCGTGAACGTGGCGGCCGACCCGCTGCTCACCCTCTGCTACGTGGGCGCTCCCGGCGGGCTGATCCTTCTTTCCGCAGACGACCCCGGCTGCCACTCCAGCCAGAACGAACAGGACAACCGCATTTACGCCCGCTTGGCCGGCATGCCCGTGCTGGAGCCCGCCTCGGCCCAGGAGGCCAAGAACATGGCCCGCGACGGCCTGCTCCTGTCAAAAAAGCACGGCGCTCCGCTGCTGCTCCGCACCACGACCCGCGTCAACCACCTGCGCGGCCCGGTTGAATTCGGTCCGGCCCCCGATCCCGGCAAGCCCGAAGGCTTCAAGCGCAACCCCTCCAAGTTCGTGCCCATCCCGGCCTTTGCCCGGCCCATGCACCTGGCGCTCATGGAACGCATGGAGGCCCTGCGCGAGGAAGCCGAACAGTCGCCTTACAACACCGTAAGCGGCCAGGGCGATCTCGGCATCGTCTGCTCCGGCATCTCCCGCGCCTACGTGGCCGACGCCCTGGACAACGCCGGACTGGCCGCCAAGGTCTCGGTCCTCAATCTCGGTTTCTCCAACCCCCTGCCCGAACGCCTCTGCCTCGACTTCCTCAAGTCCGCGTCAAAGGTGCTGGTGGTCGAGGAGCTGGAGCCGGTCGTGGAAAACGAACTCCGGGTCCTGGCCCAGAAGAACGGCGTGGAAATCGAAATTCTCGGCAAGGACACCCTGCCGCGCTACGGCGAATTCAACGTAACCATGGTCGAAAACGCCATCCGCGAGCTGGTCGGCGAGGAAGTCCTCCCGGCCTGCGACTGCGAGATGCCCGAGCTGCCCACTCGTCCGCCGAACCTCTGCGCGGGCTGTCCGCATCGCGGCACCTACTACGCCGCGCGCAAGGTCTTCGGCGACGACGCCCTCTATTCCTCCGACATCGGCTGCTACACCCTGGGCCTCCTGCCCCCGCTCAAGACGGCGGACTTCCTCATCTGTATGGGGTCCTCCATCTCGGCCGGCGGCGGCGCCTCCAAGGTCAACGACAAGCCCGTGGTCGCGTTCATCGGCGACTCCACCTTCTTCCACTCGGGCCTGACCGGCATCGCCAACGCGGTCTTCAACAGCCATGACGTGCTCGTGGTGGTCCTCGACAACAGGACCACGGCCATGACCGGCCACCAGCCGCACCCCGGCGTGGACAAGACTGTCATCGGCGAAAACGACCACCCGCTGGACATCGAATCCGCGGTTCGCGGCCTGGGCGTCACCGAAATCCGCAACGTCAATCCCTTCAACCAGAAGAAGACCGTTGCCGCGTTCGAGGAGCTCAAGGAGATGAAGGGCGTACGCGTGCTCATCGCCAAGGAGCCGTGCCCGCTCTACGCTCGCCGCGTCTACAAGAAGGTCTCGCCGCAGGTGGCCTACGTGGCCGACACCTGCAACGGCCGGTTCGAATGTCTGGACCACCTGGCCTGCCCCGCCATGTACAAGGAAGGGGGCAAGGCCGCGGTCAATCCGATCCTGTGCAACGGCTGCATGCTCTGCCTGCAGGTCTGCGGACACATCAAAGCGAAGAAGAGGGGCAGTTAAGATGAGTGATACCAAGAAAGTCCGCATCTTCATGACCGGCGTGGGCGGCCAGGGTACCCTGACCGCCACCACCCTGCTGGCCAAGACCGCGCTCAGCCAGGGGCTGCCGGTGACGTCCGGCGAAATCCACGGCATGGCCCAGCGCGGCGGCGTGGTCGAGTCCACCGTCCTGATCGGGTGCGCGTCACCCAAGATCGGCACGGGCGAGGCCGACATCCTGGTGGGCTTCGAGCCCATGGAGACCATGCGCGCCCTGCCCTATCTCAAGCCCGGCGGGCTGGTGCTCTCCTCCACGGAGTTCCTGCCGCCCCTGTCCGTGGCCATGGGCCAGCAGGAGTGCCCGACCATCGACGATATCAGGAAGGCGGTTTCCGCCTGCACGGACAAGGTCTACTTCATGGCCAGCCAGTCCATCGGCCTGAAAGCGGGCGCGGTCCAGGCGGGCAACATCGCCATGCTGGCCGCCCTTTGCGCCGCGGGCGAGCTGCCCTTCGGCCCCGAGGCCCTGGCAGAGACCATCAAGGCCAACCTGCCGGAAAAGATTCAGGCGGTGAACCTCAAGGCCCTGGAACTGGGCGTCAAGGCCCTGGAGGCCTAGAGGCTGTCCACTAAGCACCATCTCGTCAGCGGCAGAGGCGAATCCAGCCCGCGCTCCGTACCTGGCTCTTATTGAACAACCCTGCGGCCCGAATGGTCGCGAAAGAGAAACATCATGGCTCATACACAACAAGACTCTTCGGATCTCAGCTACCTGAACACGCTGATCAAGGTTCAGGAAACACTGAAGCGGGACACGCCGCTTGAGGAGTCTTTGAACGCGCTCCTGAAAATCCTGGCCCAGGACATGGAGTACGTCCGGGCGTTCATGGTCATCATGGACCCCAAGACCGAAAACCTGAAGCTCTCCCTGACCTACTCCCCGGCCCAGGCCGAGGACGTCACCTACTCCCCGGGCCGCGGCATCATCGGCCGCGTCTTCGATTCGGGCGAGGCCATCACCGTGACCCGCATGTCCGATGACCCCGAATTCCTGAACAAGGCCTTCGGCAGGAGCGAGGAGGAGCTTCGGAAGCTCGGCTTCATCTGCGTCCCGGTCATCAACCGCCGGGCCGAGGAGGAAGAGGTCATCGGCGCGCTCTCCGTGGACGTGCCGCTCATCCCGGCCGACGACATGGCCGCCCACTGCCAGTTCCTGGAAGTGGTCGCGGGCATCATCGCGGGCCACGTGGCGCAGTTGCAGGAAGAGATGGCCACCCAGAACCACCTGCTCACCCAGGGACTCATGGCCGGGGGAGCGGACGCGGCTCCGCCCAAGGACTTCGTGGCGGCCTCCAAGGCCATGCGCCTGGTCCTGCGCCAGTCCCGCCAGGTGGCGCCCAGCCGGGCCACCGCGCTGCTGCGCGGCGAATCCGGCACCGGCAAGGAGCTGCTGGCCGAGGCCATTCACTCCTCCAGCCCTCGCTCCGACAAGCCGCTGATCAAGCTCAACTGCGCGGCCCTGCCCTCCGAACTGATCGAATCCGAGCTCTTCGGCCACCAGAAGGGCGCGTTCACCGGTGCGTTCCAGACCAAACGCGGCCTGTTCGAAGTGGCGGACCAGGGCACCCTGTTCCTGGACGAGATCGGCGAACTCTCCATGGACGCCCAGGCCAAGGTCCTGCGCGCCATCCAGGAGAAGGAGATCCAGCGCGTGGGCAGCGAGCAGTCCATCACCGTGGACGTCCGACTCATCTGCGCCACCCACCAGCCCCTGGAGGAGCTGCTGGAAAAGGGCAAGTTCCGCGAGGACCTCTACTACCGCATCAACGTCTTTCCCATCTTCATCCCGCCCCTCAAGGAGCGGCGCGAGGACATCCTGCCCCTGGCGGAATACTTCCTCAACGAGTTCTGCGACGAGTACGGCAAGGAGGTGAAGCGCATCTCCACCCCGGCCATCGAGCTGCTGGTCATGTACCACTGGCCCGGCAACGTCCGCGAACTGAAGAACTGCATGGAACGCGCGGTGCTGCTGTGCGAGGAGGCGGTCATCCGCACCTACCACCTGCCGCCCACCCTCCAGTCCGCCGAGAGCTCGGCCACCGGCACCAACCTCTCCTTCGGCGAGGCCGTGGCCAAGTTCGAGCAGGAGCTGCTGGTGGACTCCCTGAAGAAGACCGGCGGCAACATGCTCCAGTCGGCGAGGGACCTGCGCGTGTCCTACCGGATCGTCAACTACAAGGTCAAAAAGTACAATATCGATGTGAAAAAGTACTCCCAGAGCAAGAAAAAGAAAAAAAAGCTCGAGAGTTAATCTTGATTTCACTGGAAAAAAAGCCCCCCGGCCCCCTGCAAGGGACCGGGGGGCTTCCCTTTGCGCCGCCATTTCTGGTAACCTTGAAGCATGAACGATGCCGCCTGGCGCATTCGGCGCATAGTCACTCTTCTCCTCGACCGGGGATACCTCGCTCCCGACCATGCCATGGCCGTGGCCAGCAAGCTGTTGGAAGTGGAGCCCCTGACCGACGGGTTCGCCCTGCTCGGGGCCGCCCTGACACGTCAGGCCGCCACTCTCGCGCCCTTTGACCGGGAAAAGCTCCGGCTGGCCAAGGAGGTGGACAGCCGCATCCCCCATCCATTCTTCTCCGGCTGGGTGGAGGTGGCCCTCCGCCTCACGGACAAGGAGCCCATCCCCGCACGGCTGACCATGCCCGACAGGCAGCGCGCCTCTGCCGGAGCCTTTCTGGAATACATGCACAACCAGCCCTCCAACCTGCACCGCTTCCACGCCCTGCTCCACCTGCGCCAGGCAGGAGAGAGCGAGGCTTTCGAACAGGGTGTGCAGATCATCACATCCTCCCACTCGGGCCTGCTGGCCGGGCCTATCATGGCCTGGGGAGCCTACCTGGCTGGCAAGCCGCTGCTGGCCGAGATGCTGCTGGACGAAGGGGTCATCTGCTTCCTGACCCACAACCTGCGGGCTCAGATGGCCTTTGAAAAGGGGGAACGCGGCGAGGCGGCGGCCCAGTTACACACCTCCCTCGAACTGGAGCCACTCCAACCGGTGCTCATCGAAATGCTGGCCGCCATCAAGGGCGGAGCGCAGCGCTCCCACGAGCTGGAAATGGCCCACAATCGCATCGGGCAGAAGGCGGCGTTGTCGGACCTGGCAGAGATGGAGTCCACGGGCGTGGAGACCCAGGCCCTGCGTTTCTCGCAGACCCTGGACGCCGTGCTCCCGACCCTGCCTGCCGGCCCCCGCGACTTCTGGGAACGCGCCAAGTCCGTCCTCGCCTGAGCCGGACTCTCCGAATTTTCGTGCATTGAAAAAAAAAGCGGCCGGGATGACCCGGCCGCCAGTTTTTTGCTGTGTTCTCCGCCCTATTTGAAGGAGCGGGCAAAGAGTTCTTCGAGCGCCTGCTTGCCGTTGTCCTCGAGGAAGCGGGTGCCGGTGCCCGTGAAGTGCGTGGAGGTGATCACCGGAGCCTCGACAGAGGCCCACTCGCCGTGTTCCCACTTGAACCAGCCGTTCTTGACCTGGCCGAAGACGTAAAGGTCCTTGTTGCAAATCTTGGCGAATTCGGCACCCCAACCGGTGCCGCCCTTGACGGTTCCGTCCTCTTGAATGGAGCCGACGACAAAGATTTGATCACCTGACTCCACCTGATGCATGATGGTCTGAAGGACCTTGCGCATTTTCTCGGCGTTGGTGAACCGGCGGTTGAGCAACTTGGAGACGTAGGTCAGGCTGACGTCCTTGCGGACCAGTTCTTCGTTGGTAAGAACCCTGACGCCGCGGGTGCGCTCGATCTTGTGACCCTCGAAGGTGTAGTTGACCTCGCCGAGGCCGTAGTACTCGGCCAGCTTGCCGAACTGGTTCTCCGCGCCCTGGGCGCCGCCGCTGAACAAGGTGTAGGACTCGTTGGACATGCTTTCTCCTTGAATGATGTATCGTGAAATTTGCCGTTCGCGGTGATCTGGTGCCTCAGTATGCACGTCCCCCGTGAGCGGAGCAATGCCATTGCAATACTTTTTCCCAAAAAACCAGCTTTTTCTCGTTATAAGTTTGCGCCCAGCTTCATTCCGCCGCCTTGCCAGGCTCCAGGTCCTCAAACAGGACCCGGTCCATGTGCGCGGCCATGGCCTCGAACTCGGCGGGCGAATATTTGGCCATGAGCTTGTACAGGTTGGCCGAGGCATTGGCGGACTCGGGCCGCCCGGCCTCGCTCATCCCACCGGAACGGCGCTTGTGCGGAATGGCCAGATGCCCGGTGTAGACAGCGTACCCTCCGCCCAGGACCATGCGCAGGTCCCGCTCAAGGTCGTCGTACTGGGTGGGGGAAAAACGCAGGTCGAACCCGCCGCCGGCCAGAAGCCGCTCTGCCCGAAACAGATGAACACACCCGGTCACTGACGCGCAGGGCCGGATGTAGTCGGCCTGGCCGAAGTCTCCGTCCTGCAGCATCAGGGTGGACATAAGCGTTTCCTTTCGCTCTTCGGCGTCAGGCGTCAGATTGTGTTCGCCACACTGCACCCGGGCCGGACCGGAGTGATCCACCACTTTGCAGCCCCAGACCACGGCGTCGGGATAGCGCTTTGCGGCCTCGCCCAACCGCCCCAGCCAGTCTCGGGGCAGAAAAATATCATCGTCGATGTAGGCGGCATACTCCGCCTCGCACACCTCGGGCAGGTTCATGAGCCAGTTCCGGGCGGCAGGCGCACCCGCATTTACCGGCAGGACAATGGTTTCCACCCGTTCCCGCCCGAAACGATCCGCGAACCGGGCGAGGACCTCGGGGGTGTGGTCGGTGGAACCGTTGTCCAGGACGCGCACCGCCACGCTCTCGCCCAGGTCGGACTCGTAAAGGGAGTCGAGGGTGGCCGCCAGGTCGTCCGCCTTGTTCCAACTGTAGGCCAGCACCATGATCCGGCCCTCCGGCATGGTAGTCCGTGAAGGGCCACCCAGCTTGAGGTCGCGCAGGCGCAGGCGCAGGGAGACATTCCACGGGCGGTCCGCCGCGCACTTGGCGAGCAGGGCGCGCGCCCGGTCCTCGCTCCCGGAGCGGAACCAGGCCGAGGCTAGCCGCTCCTCGATCACAGGCAGGGGCAGGACATCCAGACACTGAATGTACATGGCGGCAGCGGCCACGGCGTCGCCCGACGCCAGCAACGCGTTGGCCCTCGCGTAGACGAAGAGCGGGACCAGCTCGTCCGGGGGCGCACTCCGGGTCAGGGCCGAAGCCAACACGCCCCAGTCCCCGGTGATGCGGGAAAATTCGTAAAGGTGATGCCACCAGAACAGGCTGTCCGGGGTTTCCGCAAGGCGTTTTCGCAGGAAGGCCAATTGCTCCTCCGGCGCGCCACCCATGGCGGTCCTGGCCTCGGGCGTGATCTCGGGACGCCAGTGAAGCAGCACGGCCCGCATGACCGGCAGCAGTTCGGCGGGCGACGGAGGCAGCTTTTCCGCGCTCCCGGCCAACGCCGAGACGCAATAGCCGTCGAAGGGATTTTCGCCCCAGGCCGCAAGGAGCATGTCCGCCGCCATGACCGAGGCGTCGTCTCCCGGACGGTGGCTGTGGCGCAGGGCCACTCCGGCCGAAGCGTGCAGATGGGGCCTTCCGGTGAAGCCGAGCAGCAGATGACGGCGGAGATCGTGCGGCAGGCTGGCGAGGTCGCAGGAGCGGAGCATGTTCTCCACCTATGCGGCATGGGCGCGAAAGTCAACAAAGCCCACTTTCGGAGGTCCGTTTTTTCTGCTAGTAAAACCAGTCATGGACCGCTTCGACTTTCCCCATACCCTGGCCCCGTGCCCCGGCATCCTGCCCGTATTCGAAGAACGCTTCAACGGATGGCAACTCGGCATGGGGCTGCCCGGAACCCTGACTGCCGTGCGCCGGGGTTTGCTCACCCTGGCCAAGGCCACCCCGGAATGCCGGAATGTGGCCACCAGTGCGGCCCTGTGGGCTTTCCAGGCCCACCCCCTGGCCCCGGACACCGCCTTCGGCGTGATGGAGACAGGCGCGGCCAAATCCTCGGTTCCGTCCCTGCACCGCATCGCCGCCAAGCTGGCCAAGCTGGACCGGCCCGACCCCGTGCACAAGGAAGACGCCCGGGCCATGACCTCGCTTCATGACCTGCTGCGGCAGGAAAACCCGGCCCTGATCCTCCTGCAACTGAAGCAACTCCTGGAAGATGGGACCAAGATCCTCGCCTGGCTCGACTACTGCTGGCAGGACCTGCTTTTTTACGGCAAGCCCGCCATCCCCAGGGCGGCTCTGGACACGATCCCGTGGGAGACCACCCTGCCGGAGCTCGGCCCGCGCATGGAGGCTGACTGGGCCTTTCACTGCCTGCCGCCCGAGGACGCCCTGCCCTACGTGGAGCGCCTTGATCCGAACCTTTGGGGACTGTGGCGGGCCTATGCCGCCGGGGAGCTGCTCCTGCGCATGGGTCGGACCGGCCAGGCCAAGGGCGTGTTCGCCAACCTGTGGAAGGCCATTCCCTGGCACGTCAACCTGACCCTCAAGCTGCACAGCCTCTTCCAGCCCGTATCTCTCGCCGACGAGACCCATGCCGAAGACGCCGCCGTGCTTCTCTATTCCTGGAACAAGGCGGACCTGCTGGAGCGGACCCTGGACAGCCTGGCCCAGAGCCGCATCGGCGGCGCCCGAATTTACGCTCTGGACAACGGCTCCACCGACCGTACCCCCGAGGTGCTTGATCAGGCCCTGGAGAGATTCGGCGGGGAGCGGCTGCACGTGGAAACCCTGCCGGTCAACGTGGGCGCGCCCGCCGCGCGCAACTGGCTCCTTGCCCTGCCCGGCGTAAGAGAGTCCAAATGGGCCGCCTTCCTCGACGACGACGTGATCCTGCCCGAAGACTGGCTGCTCCATCTGCTCGGGGCAGCGGCCACACGGGAGGACGCAGGGGCTGTCGGCTGCCGGATCACCGCTGCCGCGCCGCCCTACGGATTGCAGTCCGCCGACTACAACCTCATCCCCGGCCCTCCGCCCGCCACCGAACCCGGACACCTGCCCAACCGGGTGCCGGTCTTCGACAACTGCGCCGGGACCACGGACGACGGGATGTTCACCTACACCCGCACCTGCCTGTCCGTTTCGGGCTGCTGCCACCTGGTCAACCTGCGGGCCGTGGAAAAGGTCGGCGGCTTCGACCTGCGCTACACCCCGTCCCAGTTCGACGACCTGGATCGCGACCTGCGCTCGGCCCTGGCCGGAATGCCCGCCCTGTACGCAGGCGGCCTGGCCGTTCGCCACATCCAGCACTCCAGCCTGGCCAAATCGCAGACGACAAAGCAAATCGGGCATGTCATGGGCAACAAGTTCAAGCTCGACACCAAGTATTCGGACGAAGAGCTCATCCGCCTGGGCGAGCAGAACAAGCGGCTCCTCTGGCAGGATCTCAGGGAGAAGCACGGGTTTCTGGTTGACCGTCTGGGGCTTGGGGCATAATTTCCCCGGAACCCATCCCCTGCGAGGCTTTTCATGGACGACGTACGCGTTTACGGCGATTTTCACCGCATCACTCCCGAGATCTACGAGCAGATCAAGGACGCCATCCCCTTTGACCAGGTCCAGTACGACGGCGACGTCCTGCGCGTGGACCACGAGGGGGTCTACCTGATGATAGACGACTTCCTCGAAACCATTCGCGACCTCCTGCCCGAGAACGGCTACGGCCACGTGGAGTACATCGACCACCTGGACTGGGAGGTGACCCGCTACACCATCACTCCCGGCAAGATCGAGGAGAAAAAGGTTAAGGTAGACAACGTGCTCGACGCCCACATGCGCGACCACGGCCTGTAGTATCGGGCGGCAGCCGATAAAGGCCCGATTGCGGCGTTGCTGCGAAAGGTTCAAACCCTCGCGTACAGGAAGTACGCTTCGGCCTTGAACCTTTCTCAACTGCCGTCCAAAATGAACTTTGCCTACATTCTACGCCGCCCGAGGGCGGCTTCATGCTCCCGTAATAGTTCGGTTGACGCTGAAGCAATGCCACGCTCCGGCCTGCATGGCCGGCCTCGGCCACGGGCTCCAGGAATGCCACCCGCAACCATTTGACCTGATCCCAAAAAACACCCACGCCGCAGGCGTACATGGGATTCTCAAGGCCCTCGGCCTTGAGCCGTCGGAGACGAAATCACCCGATACCGCCGCGAAGCGGCCTCCGACTTTGATTTCACGACAACCCGATGCGGCTTCCAAACGAAAAACAGCCCCCCGCGCACATTCTGTGCACGGGGGGCTGTTTTCTCCCCATCCGTCATATGATGGCGGATCAGAGAACCGAAATCGTGGGGACGTCCGATTTGAGGTGGACATTGACTGCCTTGGGGCCGATATCCTCGTCCGTAAGCTCGTAGGTGACCTTTTCCCCGGCCTCCAGGGTCTGGAAGCCGTCGCGGACTATCTCGGTGTAGTGGACGAACACGTCCATGCCGTCCTCACCGGTGATGAAACCGAACCCCTTCTGCTCGTTGAACCAGCTCACTTCGCCTTCACGCCGCACTGCCACCTCCGATACCGATGCCGTTTGTCCACTGCAAGTCGACTCTACCCCGTGACGGCGTGCTTGGCAATCACGCCCGGCATGAAACCTCTCCCGGCAAGGAACAAAAAAACGCCCGCCTCTCCAAAGGAAACGCGGGCGCGGTCGGTCCGGTACTCCGGCCGTTCGGAACTACCAGCGGGGGCGTTCCGGACGGGGACGAGCTTCGTTGACCTTGAGGTTACGGCCTCCGAAATCCTTGCCGTCCAGGGCTTCGATGGCGTCCAGAGCGCCATTGTCGTCCATCTCCACGAAGCCGAAGCCGCGCGGGCGACCGGTCTCGCGGTCCTGGATCAGTTTGACGGAAGCGACTTCGCCGTAAGCGGCGAAAGCGGCGCGGACATCGTCCTCGGTGGCCGCCCAGGGCAGGTTGCCCACATAGATGTTCTTGGACATGAAAAAAACTCTCCAAAAAAGTGTGAAACCGGTGACGCCCGTACGTCACGGGGAAAAACTAAAGGAGCAACGTACAGGATGCGCACACTGCTCCTTGGATACCTGTTCAGATCTCAACCAGCTTCGGCCAACATTCAGACCGCGCCTCCACGGGTGCCACTGGTAATGAAACGCAACCATTCGTCAGGAATGAACTAAAGTCAAGACAATATTGAATTAAGCCTAAAAATATATTTCATGTAAATTCAAAGAGATACGATTATCCCATAATCTGAGAGGCTTCAAACTCTTCTCGAGAACCGCAAAAACGCTGTCTTCCGGCCTCCAATTCCATGACTCGATTGATCACCGGCAGCCGGTCGTCGGCGTGGTGGGTGACCATGACAACCGGGGTCCCATTTTCAGCCAACCCCTGTATCAGAGTGCGCATGACGGCGCGGGATGCCGAGTCCAGCCCGGTGAGCGGCTCGTCCAACAGAAGAAGGGCCGGGCCCGGGGCCATGGCCCTGGCCAGGAAGGCACGCCGCTGCTGGCCGTAGGACATGCGGCGAAGGGGCCTGTCCGCCAGTTCGCCCAGTCCCACGCGCTCCAGCCACTCGCGCGCGCCGAACAATTCCTCGCTGGTAGGCTCATCAAGCATGCCCACGCTGCCCCGGTAGCCGGAAAGTACGGTCTCCAAGGCCGTGACCTCCCAGCCCAGTTCACGGGCGTATGACGCCTGAAGCGCCGGAGAGACTACACCGATGTGCGGGCGGGCCTCGTCCATGGTCATGCCACCCAGCCGCTCCACGGTGCCGGTGCCGCGCTCACCGTCGGCATAAGGCGCAAGCTCGCTGGTGACCAGCTTGAGCAGGGTGGACTTCCCCGCACCGTTGCTCCCGAGCACCAACCAGTGCTCGCCGGGCAGGACGGTCCAGTCGACACCGTCCAGGATGCGCTTGCCGTCGATGACCACGGCCACGCCGCGCATGCGCAGCAGAAATTCCGGTTCCGCGCTCCGACGGGCCACGGGCAGATCGCAGGCCGCCACCTCCGGGGCTCTGTCGCCCAATCGCTCCAGGGCCACGCTCCGGTCCCCTTCCAGGGAGATCAGCCCGGCCTCCATGACCTCGGCGCACTCGATGCCGCGCGGCACGTCGCCGATGCGGTGGGCCGCGCAGACCACCGTGGTCCGTTCAAGGGCCGCCTCCAGCAAGGTCAGGACCTCGCCCCGGGAGACGGCATCCAGCCCCTCCATGCACTCGTCCAGAAGCAAAACGTCCGGGTTCGGAGCCAGGGCTCGGGCTATGAGCACCTTGCGCACCTGTCCGGTGGAGAGGGAGCCCATTCCGCTTCCGGCCAGGTCTTCGATGCCGAGCCTGGCGATAGTCTCGTCCGCCGCGGCCTCCTGCTCCGGAGTGGCCTGCCCGTACAAAAGCGGGGTGTCGTAGAATCCTGAGAGGACCACCGAACGTCCCGTGGCCCGGGCCGCATGCAGGGCGTAGAACTCCTGCATGTCCGGGGAGACCAGCCCGATGCGCTGACGGAGTCCGGCCGGGGAGCGCTGAGCCCCATCACCGAAATCATAGACCCGTTTCCCGCCCCTGTCCGGGGGCAGGTCGCCGCGCAGCAATTTGAGGAGCGTTGTCTTGCCGGAGCCGTTGGAGCCCACCACGGCCAGGTGGCGCCCCCGTTGCAGGGAGAGGGAGAGGGGCCCAGCCAGGCGGATGCCGGCGCGGGTGACCGAGGCATTGTCGAGGGAGATCAGTGAGTGCATGGGCAATAGATGCCCCCTGCCCCGGCGAAAGGCAACCCTTTCGCCTTGAAGGAAAGCGCCATTGTGGCCTATCATGTGGCATGTCCATCCCCGTCGCCATCGCCCGCATACAAGAATACGAGTCCACCCTGCTCGACTCGGCCACGGCCCTGGTCCTGGAGGAATCCGGGTTCCGGCCCGGCCCTGGCACGGAAGTGCTGGTCAAGCCCAACCTGGTCTCGTCGTCCAACGCGCGCCATTGCTGCACCAACCCGCTGCTGGTCCGGGCGGCCTGCGCCTACCTCCTCGACTGCGGGGCCAGGGTGTCGGTGGCGGACTCTCCGGGTTATGGCCCGGCGGCACACGTGGCCCGGCGCTCCGGACTGAAGGAGGCACTGGCCGGACTGGGGCTCGGGGTGACCAGTCTGCGACGTCCCGTGCCGGTCCGACTCTCCGGCGGCGTGACCATGGGCATCTCCCGCCAGGCCCTTGAGGCGGAACGCATCCTCAATATCCCCAAGCTCAAGGTCCACTGCCAGATGGTCATGTCCGGCGCGGTCAAGAACCTGTTCGGCTGCGTTGTCGGCTTCCGCAAGGCAGTGGCCCACAACCGTCTGGGACACGATCCCCTCGCCTTCCGGGCCATGATCATGGACGTCTACGCCGCCCTGCCCCAGGCTCATCATCTCATGGACGGGGTCCACCCCCTGCACAAGGACGGCCCGGTCAACGGCGAGCCCTATCCGCTGGAGCTGCTGGCGGCCTGCGAAAACGGCGTGGCCCTGGACACCGCGACCTACGCAATCCTCGGCCTCAAACCGGGAGACGTGCCGCTCTGGGCCGAAGCGCACCTGCGGCACATGGCCGGAGCAACACCGGACGAACTCGCCTATCCTCTTGAGCAGCCGGGCCAGTTCCGGGCCGACGGATTCCAGCTTTCGGTGGTGCGTCCGCTCGATTTCCATGTCATGCGCATCCTCAAAGGACGATTCAGAAGTCTTTTAAAACATTTCCAAAAACGGTGAACCTCTTGCACTCGTCGAGCGGGGAGGCTATGTAACGGAGCATGTCTTTGCTGCGTCACCGCTTCACCATCACCGGGCAAGTCCAGGGCGTGGGGTTCCGGCCCTTCGTCTACCGCATCGCCATGGAAAACGGAGTCACCGGTACGGTGAACAACTCCAGCGAGGGAGTGATCATCGAGGTGCAGGGCGACGCGGATCAGATGGCCCGCTTCGACGGAGACCTGACCTACAAGCTGCCGCCTCTGGCAAGGGTGGTGACCCGGGACAGGGAAGACCTGTCACCGCTTGAGGCAGAGGACGGCTTCACCATCCTCAAGTCCACGGGCGGGCTGGGTCATTCGGTGCTGATCAGCGCGGACGTGGCCACCTGCCCGGACTGCGTGGCGGACATCGCCGACCCGAACAACAGGCGCTATCGTTACCCCTTCACCAACTGCACCAACTGCGGCCCGCGCTATACCATCACCCGCTCTATCCCCTATGACCGGCCCCAGACCTCCATGTCCTGCTTCAAGCTGTGCAAGGAGTGCGGCAAGGAGTACGAGGACCCGCTGGACCGCCGTTTCCACGCACAGCCCAACGCCTGTCCCCGGTGCGGCCCGCGCATCTGGCTGACCGACAACCTCGGGGTGATGATCGCCCAGGGTGACGAATCAATCCGGCGGCTGGCCTGCGAGTTGTGCGAGGGGAAAATAGCGGCCATCAAGGGCTTGGGCGGCTTCCACCTGGCCTGTGACGCCCGCTCCGACGAATCCGTGGCCGCCCTGCGTGAGCGCAAGCACCGCCCGGACAAGCCCCTGGCGGTGATGGTCCCGAACATGGAATACGCCCGCCGACTGGCGGAGATCACCCCGGAGGAAGAGGCATGGCTGACCGGTACGCAGCGGCCCATCGTCCTGCTGCCCAAGCGCCACCCCTTCCCGCTCTCCAAACACGTGGCTCCGGACACGGAGTTCGTGGGGATCATGCTCCCATACACCCCGCTTCATCACATACTGCTCGGCGATTTTTGCGCCCCCCTGGTGATGACCTCGGGCAACTTCTCGTCCGAGCCCATCGCCCTGGGCAACCGCGAGGCCTCCGGACGGCTGTCGGAAATCACGGACCTGTTCCTGCATCACAACCGGGATATCCTCATTCGCACGGACGACTCCGTGGTCCGGGTCAATCCGTCCACCGGCGACCCGATTCTCATGCGCCGGGCGCGTGGCTTCGCCCCCTCGCCCATATTTCTCTCCCAGAGCGGCCCCACGGTCCTCGGCACCGGGCCGGAGCTCAAGTGCACCCTGACCCTGACCAAGGGGGACCAGGCCTTTCCCAGCCAGCACATCGGCAACCTTTCCAACCTGGAAACCATGGAGTTCTACAAGGAAATCCATGACCACCTGGAGAATATCCTCCGCGTCGAGCCGGAGCTGATCGTCCGCGATCTTCACCCGGACTACATGACCAGCCAGTGGGCCGAGGAGTTGGGCAGGGAGCGGAACATCCCCGTGGCATCCCTCCAGCACCACTACGCCCACATACACGCCGTGCTGGCCGAAAACAGGTTCACCGACCCGGTCATCGGCCTGGCCCTGGACGGCACCGGGCTGGGCGAGGACGGAACCATCTGGGGCGGCGAGTGCCTGCTGGTCATGCCGGAGGAGATGGAACACCAGCGGCTGGCCCACTTCGCCCACATTCGGCTGCCCGGTGGCGAGACCGCCGTGCGCGAGCCCTGGCGCATCGCCCAGGCCGCGCTCTGGGAACTCGGCGTGACCGAGCCCGGCAACTACCGCTGGCCCTGGCTTGACAGTTTCGAAGCGGAATCCCGCTTCCTGCCGCAATTACTGGAAAAAGGCGTCAACGCGCCCAAGACTTCGAGCTGCGGAAGACTCTTCGACGCGGTGGCCGCCCTATGCGGGCTGGCCAACACCATCACTTACGAGGGCCAGGCAGCCATCCGGCTGGAAAAAGTGCAGGACATGCGCGAGACCAAGGCCTACCCGTGCCCGCTCATGGCGGCCGACCCCGTTGCCCTGAACACCCTGGAGCTGGTCAGATGCGTCCTGGCCGACCTCGCCGACGGCGTGCCCGTCCCGAACATCGCCCGGCGCTTCCACCTCGGGCTGATCAACGGCCTGGCCGAGATGGCCTACTCCTTTTCCCTGCTCCTGGACATCCACCACGTGGCCCTGTCCGGCGGGGTCATGCAGAACCTGACCATGGCCGAACTCCTGCCCAAGGCGCTGGAGGGCATGGGCCTGATCCCGCTGGTCCACCGCGAGGTGCCGCCCAACGACGCCTGCATATCCCTGGGCCAGGCGGCCTGGGGACAACGCAAGCTCCTCGCCGAGCGGGGATAATCGAAACATCGGATACCGGAGCGACTCAATACCGTTCCAGGTCGTCCTCTTCGTCCCCGGCCCCCAAGGCTTGGGTCTCCCCGGTGTCACCCAGGGAGAAATAGCTGATGGAGGATTGCAGGATGCGCGCGGTGTCGGCCAGCTTCTCCGCCGTGACGGCCAGTTCCTCGGAGGCCGCCGCGTTCTGCTGCACGCTCTCGTCCAGGTGGCCGATGCCCTGCTTGATGACGGACGCGCCCTGTGACTGCTCGTTGCTGGTGGCGCTGATCTCCTTGACCAGGTCCGACGTCTTGAGGATATCCGGGACCATGCGGGCCAGCATGTCCCCCGCCTTTTTGGCCACCGCCATGGAGCCGGAAGAAAGCTCGCTGATCTCGGCCGCAGCCTTGCCGCTGCGCTCGGCAAGCTTGCGCACCTCGGCCGCGACCACGGCGAACCCTTTGCCATGCTCACCGGCCCTGGCGGCCTCGATGGCCGCGTTGAGCGCCAGCAGGTTGGTCTGCCTGGCAATCTCCTCGACAATGGAAATCTTCTCCGCAATTTCGGCCATGGCCGAGACCGTGGCGCTGACGGTCCGCCCGCCCTCCTCGGCGTCACGTCCCGACTTGTCCGCGATGGCCTCGGTCTCACGGGCGCTGTCGAAATTGCGATCGATGGAGGCCGTGATCTGTTCCACGCTGGCCGAGACCTCCTCCACACCTGCGGCCTGATGGCTCGCGCCCTTGGACACGACATCGGCGGCTCCGGCCATCTCGCGGCTGCCCGTTGCCACGCTTTGCGACACGCTTGCAGCGTCCCCGATGACCCTGCGCAACTGCACGACCATGCGGTGCATGGCCGCATACACGCTGTCCTCCCGGATGGCGTCCCCGAAGCTGACCGTGAGGTCGCCCTCGGCAATGGAGTCGGCCACCACCTTGAGGTCGGCGGGGTCGGTCCCCAGCTTGCGCAGAATATACGTGGTGATGACCACAGCCATGAGAATGCCAACGAGGATGGCGGACCCGCCCGTGGCCAGTGCGACCAGATTGTACAGATCCACGGTGGAGCGGATGTCCTCCAGCTTCTGCAGAGCCATGGCGTCGGACCGCTCCACGATTTGCATCACCGCGGGCTGGATGGTTCCGACCACGGCGAGCATGTTCTTCTCGCCCTCCTTGAACGCTTCGTCGCCGTCCGCTCCGGCCATATCGTAGAAAAAGGACTCATAGTCGAAGCACGCTTTCTTGACCTGCTCACCCAGCTTGACCAGTTCGCCGTCGCCCCCGGCCTTGGCCAGCTCCACCAGCTCCTCGGTTGACTTGACCAGACCGGCCACGGCTTCGATGAACTTGTCCACATAGTCGAAATTCATGTCGCGCAGGAACGCCTTTTCGTCGATGCGGCATTGCAGCATCTGCCCCCGAACCTTGTACGCCTGGTCTTTGATGGCGTATTGGTTCGCCATGAGCTGCGCGTACCCCGAGGCCGAGACATAAGAAGCATACTGATACATGCCCATGACGATCACGAGCAGCGCCAGGACCATGCCGAAGCCGCCTGCCAATTTTATCCTGAGTCGTACGTCGAGTAGATTCACGGTTCGCCCTTTGCACTATTTGATTTAGCCTTTGCCTGAAAACCCTGGATCTTCATCCATTACAGCTGCGGCATGTTCAGGTACATTATTATAATAACCTATCGGAAAAACTCACCGTCCCTTGTCCTGACAGAACAAAGCGTGTAAAAGGTAGCTACTGAATAATCCCTTCATACCGTCAAGGAGCCATCATGGAACTGTTACGCATCATAATCTCAGTCCTCCTCCCGCCCCTCGGAGCCTTCTTCAAAGTGGGGCTTGGTCTGCAATTCTGGATCAATCTGGTCCTGACCCTGTGCGGGTATTTCCCCGGTCTGGTCCACGTCATCTGGTTGCTGGCCCGCAAATAATTCGCAACACCGGGGCAGATAACGCTCTTTGTCCGTCAAATGGGTGCGGTGCTATCGATTACATCGGGACCCGCGCTTTTTTCTTGCCAAATGATGGCATTGCCCATATTGGAACGGTTGTTTCATTAAGTGGCAAAAGATATCATTGTGCAATTAGAAAGTGCTTGCCGTCCTCCACGACCGCTGCCGGGACCGCCGTCCCGCCGGTCCATGAACGGCTGAAATAGAGAACCCGATCATGAGAAATACCTGTCGTCTGTTACTCGTCCTCGTCCTGGCTGCAATCCTGCCGGGAACGGCCAGCGCCTCCATGCTGGGCATGGCGGGTTCTTACAACGGATTCATTTTCAACGACTTCACCAGCTACTTCTCCGACACGGAAGGCCGTCTGGCAGCAGGCGGTGACGTCAATCTCATGAGCTACGGCGTTGGCAACAAGCTGCCCGCCGGAAGTTCCGGCGACGTACTTACCGTGGGCGGCGACCTGAGGGCCGTGGGCGGCCAGGTTTACCACGGCAACGCCAGGGTGGGAGGCCACGCCTACACCGCCGGTTTCAATGTCGTTGGAGAACAGCGCAACGGCGCGGGCATGGACATCGACTTTGACGCGGAAGAGACCTACCTCAAGGCCCTGTCCGCTTCCCTCGCCGACCTGCCCGGAAATGGGAACACCACCTATACCCGTTGGAGAGCCTTCGAGCTGGCCGGCGATTCCTCGGACCTGGTGGTCTTCAACCTGAAAGGAGCCGATCTGGCCCGGGCCTCGGGCTTCAACGTGACCGGCATCGGCGAAGACACCACGGTGATCTTCAACGTCTCGGGCCGGGTTGGTCATATGGGTGGCATGCAGATGTTCCTCAACGGTCTGAGCAATGAAATCCTGAGCTACAGCGACAAATTTCTCTTCAATTTCTACGAAGCCAAAATGCTGGACATATCCTTCTTCAAGGCGGCGGGCAGCATTCTGGCTCCCTATGCCGACGTCACCGGCCAGTGGGGCGCAGTCCACGGCACCCTGGTCGCCTCGTCCTACTTTGGCACCACCGAGCTGGAATACAACCCGTTCACCGGAGAAATTCCAGAAGATCCCGGCACCTCTGTTCCAGAACCAGGCACCCTGGTCCTGCTCGGGCTCGGCCTGGCCGGACTGGGCATTACCCTGAAGCGCAGACGGGCGTAATTGACACGACAGCCAAGCGGGTTGCGGCATCTGTCGCAACCCGCTTTTTTTCATGGAGGCCTTTCCCGCCCGCGACACTCGTTGCGCGAAGCAAAGAAAATTGATACCTCCTGCCTCATGAGCTATCTGAAGGAATTTCAAGCGGCGGCCAGCCGCACCAGGAAACTCGGCCTGGATGACGTCTCCCTCGGCAGGGACGGGCTCGTCCTCGACGGCGCCGTGCTCGACGCGGTGGAAACCACGGGCCATATTCCCTTTGCGCAGCGGGCGGATAACGGCTTTAACGTCAATTTCGGCATGTTCCACATGCTGGCCAAAAAATTCCACATCCCCGGCGCGACCATGACCATCGGCAACGTGGCAGTGCACGGCAAGATGCGCTTTCCGGCCACCCCGGCCCACTTCCGCAAGATGGTCGAAAACCAGACCGGCGAGGAGAACATGGGCAACTATCACCTGTGGACCACTCTGCCCGGCGGCTACATCCTGGACCACGCCATCCTCTCGTCACTGCACAAGGACGGCCTGGCCGTAATTGACGAAACGGTCCCGGCCCAGCGATTCCTCTACGGCCTGGGGGACGAACTGGAGCATGGGTTGACCTACCACCCCATGCTCGTGGGATTGGAATTCTTCGTTGCTTCGGCCACCCTGGACCGGGAAGCCCTGGAGTACCTCATGGGCGAGCGGTTCCCCAAGCAGTACTCCTGACCGCGAATAAACGACATTTCAATGGAAAAGCGGCGCGGCGTTCCGGACAACCGGACCGCCGCGCCGCTGTTTTGGCAGGGAAATCACACGGCAAAGGAAGCGCCGTCATAGGACGAGAAGTCGTAGGCCTCCTCGATCTCCTCCCGGATGAGCTGGACCACTCCGTGGTCCTCCAGCCAGGCGAGAGCCCCGCTTTCGCGCAGGGGATGGGCATGGAGGAAGAGATCGTCCCAGCGGGAGATGTCAACCGCCTCCCGCCCGGTGCGCAGATCGTGGCCCAGACCGCTCAAGTCGGCCCGGAGCAAGGTCCAGATACGGGGATAGCCGGTGAAGAGGTGGGCCAGGGCGGCCAGGAAATCGCGGCGCATGGACGGTTTTGCCCGCCGCCGCCAGATGAGGAAATCGAGACAATCGAGCACGGCGTGGGCCAGATAGAGCTGTTCGACGTAGTGGAAAAGCGGTTCGTCCAGTTCGGCGATCCGCCCGAGACGATCATACATGGGCGCGGCCAGCACGCCGAAGAGGTAGTTGACCACCCCGCTTTCGGGGGCATCCGCCTCGGCCGCCTCCATAAGCTGCTGTTTGATCGGCTTGTGGCACCATTTCCAGACCCGTTTGCACAAGGTTATGCGCGAAATTCTGCGCAACTGCCACGCCTCGGCCCGGGCGTCTGAGAACAGGGTGTAGCCCAGACGCTTCAGCCGGTTGCAGAGATAATGGTCCTGGCAATTGGTCTCCTCGTAACCGAGGAATCCACCCGCGTGCTCCCAAGTCTCGCGGCGCAGGACAAAGGCGTTGCCCGGGACAAAATCAACGGGGCCCACATGACGTTGGTTGTGGTTGTCGCCGAAGTGGGCGAGATAACGGGAGACCAGGTCGTCGCCCGCGCGGTAGGTGAGAGACCCGCCAACCAACCCAACCCCCGGCCTGCCGAGATGGACCAAGGCGCGTTCCAGCCAATCCGGGTTGACCCGGGTGTCGCAATCCATGGAAAATAGAATATCGCCCGAGGCCGCGTCCAGTCCGGCCCCTTTGGCCGCAGTGATGCCCCTATTTTTTTCGAAGCGGATGATCCGCAGAGTATCCGGCGCGTCAGCCATGGCGAACGGCGTGTCCGAGCCGTCGTCCACGACCACTATCTCGTCCGGGCGGACGGTGAAGGAGGCAGCCAGGCGCACCAGATCCGCCGCGTAGGCCGCGTCATTGTAAGTATAGGTGATGAAACTGATGGCCGGTTCGCCCATGGCGGTCTCCCCCGTGTGCATTTTTTTGACGGCGCACCGTCTTTCCGAGTATATGCAAAAACCATGACGGCCAAGATCGCGATTCTCATTCAGGGCGGCAACGACGCCTTTCTGCCACCTCTCCGGGCATGGTTCAGAGACCGGTTCGAGATCCGGGAATATCTTTCCCCGGACTCGGAAGACCTCCGGGAAGCGTTGGCCTGGGCGGATTTGACATGGGTGGAGTGGGTACAGGACACGGCCGTGGCCGCATCCGGCATGGAACGGCGCGGCAAGCTGGTCATGCGGCTGCACAGCTTCGAGGCCTACACCTCGCAGGTGGAAGCCGTGGACTGGCAAAGCGTTGACGCACTGGCGGTCGTGGCCCCGCACGTAACCGATATCCTCTCCCTGCGCGTGCCGGACATCCGGGAGCGAACGGAGGTCTTTGTCCTGCCAAACGGCGTGGACACCGACCGCTTCACCATACCGGAGCGCAAGACGGCGACAGGCAAAATCGCCTTTGTGGGGCAAATCAGGCACACCAAGAACCTGCCGATGGTCCTGCAATGCTTTGCCGCCGCCAGGGAGGCGCAGCCGGACCTGACCCTGCACCTGGCCGGGCAATATGCGGGAACCGAGCTGGAGGTTTCGGAGCTGGCCCTGTACCTGGACCACATGATCCACGCCATGGGACTGGCCGAGGCCGTCACCCTGCACGGGCATGTGGAAGACATACCCGCGTTCCTGGCCGACAAGGACGCGCTCATCTCGGCCTCCCTGCGCGAGAGCTTCGGCTATAACATCGCCGAAGCCATGGCCTGCGGCGTGCGCCCGGCCATTCACAATTTTCCGGGCGCCGGCTCACTCTACCCCGAGGAGTTGATCTTCAACACCGTGGCCCAGGCCAGGGACATCCTCACGGCGGACGGTCCGGCCCCGGACCTGCTGCGACGCTACGTTCTGTCCCGCTGGCCCCTCGCGCTGCAGCACGCCAAGCTCGCAGAACTTTCGGCAAGGGTGCTGTCTTGACTTTGCAAAATGGGAGCACTCGGTGTAGTCAGGCCTAAACTTACCGGAACAGAGTGACGATGAAATTCAAGGATGAAATAAAAAAGCAGGGTTACGTACGCTACAAGGGCGCGGTTGACGCCTCGGTGTACGAATATTTCAATTGCGACTGCTCGTGGAAGGCCGTCTGGTATCTCAAGGACGGCCATTACCAGTGCTGCGGCTGCAAGGAAAAATGCGAAACCTCGGACCCGGACGGGTTCCAGTTGTTTCTCGACCTCGGAGAATGAGACGCATGCGACGGATCACGATACTGACTGCCACGCTTCTGCTGGCCGCGCTCACCGCGCTGCCGGCCCTGGCCACGGAACTGACGGACATGGACATCTGCGTCGGCAGGAGCGTCCTGGCCAGGGGATTGTGCAAGACCCCGGCGCAGATCAACTACGTGTCCAAGGTGCGTGACAACATCTATCTCTTCTCCGTGTTCTACGCCAACAAGGAAGCCCACTTCTTCGTGGGCGTCTACAAGGACATCATTCGCATCCAGGGCAAGGAATTCAGGAAAGTGACCCGCTCCATCCCCTACGACTTCGACAAGGAGTCCAAGTGTGCGGTGGTCAACTATTCCGTACCGGACTGCCCCAACAGCGAGCCCATCGTCTGCTGCTCGGAAAAGACCATCGAGGAAAAGATGGACGACAAATTCTGGGACAGGACCATCCCCGAGTTGCTGGAAGAGGATCTGCAAAAGGCCCTGAAGGCGGACAACGCCACGCAACCCGGGCAGGGGACGCCCCAGCAGCCGGGACAATAGCGTCGTCTCCGACGGCGTGTCTCAGATCCGCCTGAACCACAGCAGCAGGCCGAGCACGACCACCGCTGGATAGAGCGGCCACCACGTCTTCTGGAAGAAGCAGACCGCGGCCACTACCGCCAACACGCCGAGGTAGCCCCACGCCTCCACCAATCGCCTGAAAGTAAGCCAGCGATCCTCCGGCAACCCATGATGCGTAAAGCGCGGCAAGGGAGCGGAAGAATTGTCGTCCGAAGCCGCCATTCGGCGGGAGGACTGGAGCTTCTTGCCGCATTTTTGGCAGAAACGTTCGCCGTCCTGGTTTTGTTGGCCGCAGCCTGTGCAGATGATCACATCGGTTTTATTGCCAATTCTAGGCAACCAGGTCAAGAAATCCCGATAAATGTAGTTGACGGAATCCCCTGTTTGTGGAAAACGAAAAGTAATAACATTGTCACACGAGAGTCATACTGAGCATGATGCAACCCATCCGACTTTCCACTAGAAATCCGGGAACAACGGACCAGGAGGTCCGGGCTATCGTGACTTCCATGTATCGCGACTTCGATTTTCGCGATTACGAGGCGGTCCTGGGAAGCACGGTGCGACTCTTCGAGGGCAAGATGGCCGGCTTCGCGGGCTGTGATACCGGCTACCACGATCTCTCCCACACACTGTCCTCGCTCCTGGCCACGGCCCGGTTGCTGCACGGCGTGCACATCAGCCGCCAGCCCATCTCGGAGCGAATCATCCACCTCTGCCTCATAGCTGCTCTTTTCCACGACACAGGCTACATTCGCCGTCTGGGTGAGAACAAGGGCACCGGGGCGCAGTTCACCCGCACCCACGTGCAGCGCTCCGTCGATCTGCTCAAAGCCGACGGCGCCTGCCGCCAATGGCCCCAGGACGATATCCAGGCCATGGCCTCCATGATCCGCTGCACCGACCCGGCAAGCGCCCCTGAAGCCATCTACTTCGAAAGCGAGGAGGACCGACTGGGCGGGCACATTCTGGCCACCGCAGACCTCCTGGCCCAGATGGCTGACGACACCTACCTGGAAAAGCTGCCCATGCTCTACGCCGAGTTCGCCGAAGCGGGCATCGCCGAATTTGAAAGCGAGTACGACCTGTTCAGCCAGACCATGGACTTCTGCCAGCATATGCGCAGAAAGATGCAGGGCAGGCTGTCCAATGTCATGGCCTGCATGGGCGATCACTTCCGCCAACGGCACGGCGTGGCCCGAGACCTCTACTCCGAGGCCGTGGACCGGAACATGAACTATCTCACACTGATCCTGCAGGACTACGGAGAGGACTACCGCCGTGGCCTGCGCAGAAACCTGGACCGCAAGCCCATGCCGGTCCTTGTGGCGGCGTAATCCTGTCACAGCCCCTTTCCGATTCATATTTTTTTTGCAATGAATCCCGAGATGACATAGAGTTTTCGGCAGCCGCTTACGTCATTCAGCCAACTGAGAGAACATGACTGCATCGCCGCCCGGAAACAATTCGCCCCGCAAGCCAGCTGAACAACGCCTGGAAATATACCAGCGCAAGTTACGTGCTCTTAAAGACCGCTCCTCCCTGCGCGAGGTCATGGAACGGGAGTTGCTCCTCAAGTTCATTGAGGTCAACCATTCCAGCATCAACGAGTACCCGCTCCTGCCTGCGCAGCAGAAGAGCGTGGTTGAGTTGCTGTGCGGCCGCATCGGGCACCCGGGCTATGAATTCATCCACAAGCACATCGGCGATTTCATCGTCCTGCTTGTCCACTATGAAAAGGCGGGCAAGGTAGGCGACAAGGAGAAGGCCGCCGAACTCAGGGCTCGGCTGGTCAACACCGAATCCATGCTTATCAAGTGCGTGCAGGGCATCGTCTACACCATGGCCCTGATCACGGACAACTTCGAGGAGATCGTCCTGCGCCACTTCGGCCAGTCCGCTCTCAAGAAGTACAGCGAACTCATCGAGAAATACGAACTGGACGAACGGTTCTGGACCGCCTTTGTCGAGGAATTCGTGGCCACCCAGGTGGAGGAGGCGCACAAGGAAATCCTGGAAGGAGAGAAGTTCAATATCTCCAAGGAGCGGAATTTCCTGATCATCCGGTTCCTTTTCGACGACATTCTTTCCAAGCTGAACCCCACCTCCCAGGCCATCGACAAGACGCGAATCCAAAAGAGCTACCTTGCCAGCCTGGAGGACGAGGCAACCACCCGGCGAAGCAAGCTCGTCCAGTCCATCCTGGTCAAAGGTGTTTCGTCCCTGCCCAAGGCGGACACCATCCCTCAGAAGGAATTCGTCCAGGCGGCCCGCATCACCTGTATGGACCCGGTGGCCCAGGATTTTGAAAAGGCCTACGCCAACAGGGTAACGCAGGCCAAGGAACAGAAGGCCAAAGGCGAAACGCCGGACCCGGAGAAGGCAAAACGGGAGCAGTTGGAGTTCAAGTTCCTGATGGATCAAGTCATCGGTGCGGGCGTCGGCGCGGCCATCGCCATCGGCAGGACCAGCGACCACTTCTACCGGGCCATGGAGGAATTCGTGCCCGAGCAGATCAGCGGCATCCGCTCCCTGTCCCACGACTTCACCTTCGCCACCCTGGAACGAATTCTCTATTTCCTGCTGGAAAACCACACTATCCACATCCTCAGGGAGACGGGCCGGAGCGAAGGCGGCAAGATCCAGGTCCGCAGCGGCCGCGCCCGCCGGGCTCCAGCAGCCGAAGTAGATGCGCTGCCGGGCATGACCAAGATCCGCAAGACGCAACTCTTCGCCAACGACGTGACCCGCGAGGACACCCTCCTTTTCAAGCCCAAGACCGCCAAGCAGATGGCCTCGGCCATGGCCATGCTCAGCCTGGAGCCGGAGTTGCAGGCCGCCCTGTCCCGCATATGGAAGGAAGCCGCCTTCCGGGTGGACATCATGGTCCTGCTCAACCTTGAGCTGATCGCCAAGACCACCACCAATCTGCAGAACAAGCTCGCTGAGATACTGGAAAAATATGGCGTGGCCAAACGATCTTCCAACGACCCTGTGGATGAAGTACTGCCCTCCTGACCTGTCCGGCGGCTCCCTCCAGACGGTCCGGCCGCGTTCCAAGCCATTCCAAAACGGAAAGCCATAGCTCCACAACCGTTCCCGCCTCATAACGGCAAAGGACGACTTTTTCACGACAACGCAGCAGACGGCCTCATGCCACACCCGCCCAGACGGGCGGGGAATGGTCGGCTGAAAGGCGCAAGAAAAGGATGGGATTGAAGCGTATCCCAATACGCGAAAGTCCGGCCTTTTCACAGCAACGCAGCAGGCGGCCTCATGCCATACCCGCCCAGACGGGCGGGGAATGGTCGGCTGCAAGGCGCAAGAAAAGGATGGGATCGAAGCGTATCCCGATACACGAGAGTCCGGCCTTTTCACAGCAACGCAGCAGACGGCCTCATGCCACACCCGCCCAGACGGGCGGGGAATGGTCGGCTGCAAGGCGCAAGAAAAGGACGGGATCGAAGCGTATCCCAATACACGAGAGTCCGGCCTTTTCGCAGCAACGCAGCAAGCGGCCTCATGCCACACCCGCCCAGACGGGCGGGGAATGGTCGGCTGCAAGGCGCAAGAAAAGGACGGGATCGAAGCGTATCCCAATACGCGAGAGTCCGGCCTTTTCGCAGCAACGCAGCAGACGGCCGTTTCCCGCCCGTCTGGGTTAGCGGCGAAAGACTATGGTCTTGTTCCCGTCAACGATTACCCGGTCCTCAAGGTGCCACTTGACGGCGCGGGCAAGCACGTGACGCTCGATGTCGCCGCCGAGGCGCTTGAGGTCGGCAATGTCGTGAGAGTGGGTGACGCGGATGACGTCCTGCTCGATGATCGGACCTTCGTCCAATTCGGCGGTGACATAGTGGGCGGTGGCGCCGATAAGCTTGACACCGCGCTCATGGGCACGGCGGTAGGGATCGGCTCCCACGAAGGCTGGCAGGAAAGAATGATGGATGTTGATGATCCGATTTGAGAACCGGGACACGAAGTCCGAAGTGAGAATCTGCATGTAGCGGGCGAGAACGATCAGGTCCACGTCCCCCATGAGCTCCATGATGCGGTCCTCGGCGGCCACCTTGTCGCGCAGGGACGGTCCCACCGGCACGTAGTGAAAAGGCACGAAATGCTCGACGGACTCGCGCAGGTCGGGATGGTTGCTGACGACCATGGCGATGTCCGCCTCCAGGTCGCCGCGCTTCCAGCGCCAGAGCAGTTCCATGAGCGCGTGGTCCACCTTGGAGCAGAGAATGACCATCCGCTTGGGCTGCCACACGGGGTTGAGCGACCAGTCCATGATGAAGCCGTTGGTCACCTCTTCCTCGAACTCCCGACGCAGACCGTCCAGGCCGTCCAGGTCGAGACCGGGCAGGAAGAACTCGTTGCGCATGAAGAAGCGCCCGCCCTCGGGGTCGGTGGAGTGCTGGTCGGAATGAATGATGTTTGCGCCTTTCAGGTGGAGAAAACGGCTGACAGCCGCCACGATGCCGGGCTGGTCCGGGCAGGTGATGAGCAATCGAACGGTGGATTCCTTGGATTCGGTCATGGGGATCGTCACTTCTTTTTTCTTGGTATTTTCGCCCTCGTCCGGTAAACGGCTTGGGCCAAGGTTGGCCTGTACCGCAAAACCGGACCGAATTAAAGTCTTTTTCCTGGCCGGACGCGCCCCGGAAACCGTTGCGCCGATTGCGCAGCCAACTCATTTGCGATAGTGTTGCAAGACGCACAAACCGAATTTTCAAGGATACTCATATATGTCTGAAGCCGCTCTGAAAAAAGTCATGGACCACGCCGCCGCAGGGCTTACGGCCCGCAAGACCTTCTTCGACACCAAGGGGGAACTGGTGGTGGAAATCGCCCGCACCATGGCCGTATGTCTGGCCAGCGGGGGCAAGATCATGTTCTGCGGCAATGGCGGCAGCGCCGCCGACTGCCAGCACCTGGCCGCCGAGTTCACCAACCGCTTCAAGCTGGAGCGTCCGCCCCTGCCCGGGCTGGCCCTGACCACGGACACCTCGGCCCTGACCGCCATCGGCAACGACTACTCCTTCGATGAAATCTTCTCCAAGCAGCTCCAGGCTCTGGGCCGCCCCGGCGACATGCTTGTGGGCTTCTCCACCTCGGGCACCAGCTCCAACGTGATCCGGGCCATGCGCGAGGCCAAACGGGTCGGTATCGTCACCATCGGCATGTCCGGCCAGACCGGCGGCGAGATGGCGGCGGTCTCCGACTTCCTGGTCACCGTGCCCTCCGGCGACACCCCGGTGATTCAGGAGATCCACATCGCGGCCGGACACATGCTCTGCCACCTGGTGGACCACTTCCTGTTCGAGGCCGTTGCCGAGCTGACCCCGTACCTGCCCCAGGAAGGGTAGTCCCACCCGCAACCACGGACAAGAACCCCAAAAGCGGCAAGGCCGACACGCAGTTGCGCGTCGGCCTTGCCGCTTTTGCAGGGACTGAAGGTCACCCGTTCACTTAAAGCAGCTAGATCATCTCCCGCCGCACGCGCACGATCAGCCCCTTGCGCCGGAGATGTCCGGCCAGGCGTTCGGCCCGACCCAGCGTGGGCAGGGTGGATATGACCAACTGGGCAATACCTTCCTCGTCCCAGACCCAGATATTTTCCGACAGCACAAGCCCGGCCAGGCGCACCTCGCGGAGCAGGGTATCCCTCGCCGCGTCACGCTGGCGCTCGTCCTCCTCGTCGTACTTCTCGCCGCACGCCAGCACCCACCATCCCAGGGGGCGCTTCTCGGCATCCGGATTCTCTCCGAAGCTGCGGGCGACCTCGTCGGCCTGCCCCTGCCGAACCATGGCGGTCATGCGCAGAATGGATTTTTCCAATTCGTAGATAGCGTTGCTCTGTTCCATCATCTGTTCCTTAACCCGTATAACGGGGCGGCACATTTCCGCGTCGGCGGCGAGAATAGCCGCTCCCTCCCTTTCAAGGCAAGCGGTGATTTGTCTTTCCCACTTCGGACCGACGCCTTGCGCCGAAAATTTGTCCGGTGTATCAGGGGACATGGTCTATTTCCCCGGCACCCACCCCAGGCGAACGCCAACCCAGCGGGCCGTGCGCATCCTCATCGGCATCGCGGCCTGTACGCTCATCGTCCTGGCCCTGTACGCCATCCCCTACGACATCCTGCGCGAGGAACGGTTCCGCATCTACGGCGAGACCAGCACCACGGGCGTTGTCCTGGAGACTTCCACCGAAGGGAACGCCGCACCGGAACACCGCTTCCTGCTCCGCTACAAATACGTGGACCAGGATGGCATCGCCCGCGAGGCCACGGCTCCGCTCCCCAGGGAGGCGTGGAGCCGCTACCGCCCGGGACAGCCCATTGAGGTCATCTACATCCGCTCTCGCCCCGGCTACTCACGCATTCAGGACGAAATCGAGCCGCCATTCCAGAAGTGGCTCCGCAAGGCTCTGGAATAACGCCACTCTGATCCTGTTCAACCAAGGCAGACTATCGCCCTGCCAAGATCACAGTGACAAAAAAACCGGCCTGCCGCTCGAAGCGGCAGGCCGGGTCCATTACGTTTCCGAACGCCTTAGGCGTCGGTGATCTTCTTCAGCAGGATTTCGCCGAAGGCCTGGCAGCCCACCTCGGTGGAGCCGCTGATCTGGGAGGCGAGGTCCACGGTGACCTTCTTGTCGGCCAGCGCGCCCTCCACGGCGTCGTGAATGAGCTTGGCGGCCTCGTGCCAACCGATGTGCTCCAGCATCATGGTGCCGGACAGGATCAGGGAGCCGGGGTTGGCCATGTCCTTGCCCGCGATGGTCGGGGCCGTGCCGTGGGTCGGCTCGAAGAAGGCGAGGTTGTCGCCCATGTTCACGCCGGGAGCCAGGCCGAGTCCACCCACCTGCGCGGCCAGGGCGTCGGAGATGTAGTCGCCGTTCAGGTTGGTGGTGGCGATGACCGAGTACTGTTCGGGGTACATGAGCACGTTCTGGAACATGGCGTCGGCGATGCGATCCTTGATGATCACGCCTTCGCCTTCCTCGCCTTCGCGCACGACGCGGCCCTTGTATTCCTCATCGGCCAGTTCGTAACCCCAGGCGCGGAAGCCGCCTTCGGTGGTCTTCATGATGTTGCCCTTGTGCACCAGGGTAACCGAGGGCTTGCCCTGGGCGATGGCGAAGTCCAGGGCCTTCTTGACCAGACGCTTGGAACCGGCCGGGGTGATGGGCTTGATGCCTACGCCGGCGGTGATGTCGATCTTGGCGCCCAGCTCGTCCACGAGGAACTCGATCAGCTTCTTGGCTTCCGGGGAACCGGACTGATACTCGATGCCCGCGTACACGTCCTCGGTGTTCTCGCGGAAGATAGTCATGTCCACCAGGTCGGGACGCTTGACCGGGGACTCGATGCCCTCGAAATATTTGATCGGACGGATGCAGGCATAGAGATCGAAAACCTGGCGCAGGGTGACGTTGAGGCTGCGGAAGCCCTTGCCAACCGGAGTATTCAGGGGGCCCTTCATGGCCAGCTCGGCACCGGCCAGAGCGTCCATGGTGGCCTTGGGCAGGTGCTCGCCGGTCTCGGCAAAGCCCTTTTCACCGGCCAGCAGTTCGACCCAGTCCAGCTTGTTTGCGCCGCCGTAGGCCTTTTCCACTGCCGCGTTCAGAACGGGCATGCCAGCCTTCCAGACCTCGGCTCCGACGCCGTCACCTTCGATATAATATACTTTCTTATCAGCCAAAACGTCCTCCTTGCATACGGATAAGCGGGGGTAAACCAAAACGGTTCTCTCTTAAATTCGGGACCGGACTATGACGTTTATTCGGCCCGATTGCAAGCGAGACTGCGCCAAACGGCCCGCCAGCACCATTGCGCCGGACACTTTGTCCAATGAAGATTCGACGAAGTTTTTCCTTCGAGTCATCGGACCACGGTATCCGTTCCACCGTGAAAAAGTGTTTTTCCTTGCTTGCGATCAAAAGAAAACGGAAGATATGGGTAGGAGAAAAAGCAAAATTGCGTACGACCGCCATACCAACAAGCGTCGTTTTCCACATCGATTATACACGCACCGAAGACGCCCTTGCCCGCCGGAGGCAAATTCATCTATCGTGCGGCCAAAGGCGGCTTCCTCCCCTGATTTCCGCACTCTATTTTAAGGATCACCATACGAATGCAAGCTGAACTGGAAATGGTCAAGGCGCTGCTCGGAGGCAGCAAACGGGTGGTGGCGCTCACGGGCGCAGGCGTGTCCGCCGAGAGCGGCGTGCCCACCTTTCGCGGCCGGGACGGCCTGTGGAGGAATCACCGGCCCGAGGACCTGGCACGACCGGACGCCTTCAAAGCCCATCCGGAGCTGGTCTGGGAGTTCTACAACTGGCGGCGCGAACTGGTTGCCGGATGCAAGCCCAACGCCGCCCACTACGCCCTTGCCGAACTGGAGCGACAGGTCCCGAACTTCCTGCTGATCACCCAGAACGTGGACGGGCTGCACGCCGAAGCGGGCAGCGTCAAGCTCATGGAGATGCACGGTTCCCTGTGGAGGGTGCGCTGCACCAAATGCACCCATGCCCGCGAGGAACGCGACCCCCTGCCCCCGCTGCCGGAGTGCCCGGTCTGCGGCCATCTGCTCCGCCCGGGCGTTGTCTGGTTCGGCGAACCGCTGGTCCCCGGCGTGCTCAAGGTAACCATCGACCAGATCACCAAGGCGGAAATTTTTCTCTCCATCGGCACCTCCAGCCTGGTCCAGCCTGCGGCTTCCTTTCCGCAACTGGCCAAGGACCACGGCGCGGTCACCGTGGAGATCAACCCGGACCCGACCCCCATCTCCGGGCTGTTCGATTTCGCCTTGCATGGCAAGGCGGGCGAGGTCCTGTCCGAACTGATCACCGGCCTCGACGACTGATTCACCGGAACGCTTTATGAATAATGACATTATCTACGGCCCCCTGCCCCCGGAACGGGAAGCTGAGGCCGTGGCCCTGGTCCGATCCGTGTTCGACACGGCCGTGGCTCCAGGCTACGGCGAACAGGGACGCGCCACCTTTCACGACTATGTGACCCAGCTCGCCTTTTCGCAGCGCAGCCAGGGAGCCTTTGCCCTGACCGCCGAACAGGGCGGAAAAGTCATCGGCGTTATCGAGGTGCTGGACACCGGCCACGTGGCCCTGCTCTTTGTTTCACCCGACAGGCAAGGCCTGGGCGTGGGCGGCGAGCTTATGCGCCGCGCAGTGGCGCACTGCCGCCGAAGCAGCGGAGCCCCCACCCAATTCACGGTCAATGCCTCGCCCAACGCCGTGCCCGCCTACGAGCGCATGGGCTTTGCCGCCACCAATACGGAGCAGGAACTCAACGGCGTCCGCTTCGTGCCCATGACCATGCCGCTCTCGCCTCCGGCAACATCCTGAAATTCCTGTTCCGCTTGACTTCAAAGCCGTGACCGGAGTATCGCTCTGGACTATGCAAACACCCATTTCATACACCTATTTCTGTGGACGCGGGTGGCGCAACGTCAAGCGGCCCGATTCCTGATTGCGCGCGTATGCCCGTCGCCTCTTGCGGCGGGATGAAGCACGCAGTTACGAGTTATCGGAAGCCGCCGGCGTCTTGCGCCGACGGCTCTTTTTTTACCCGAAACCGTGTCGAGATGCCGGGGAAGCCTGCAGCCCTCGACGCCGGACTCACAACTGCCGGAGGAACCAACTCATGACCAAACGAATCTTTCTACCGCAGGACCAGATGCCCACGCAGTGGTACAATCCCATGCCGGACCTGCCCACCCCCCTTGCGCCGCCCCTCAACCCGGCGACCATGCAACCCCTCTCACCCGAAGACCTGGCCCCCATCTTTCCGAACTCGCTTATCGCCCAGGAGATGAGCCCGGACCGTTTCATCGACATCCCGCAGGAGGTCCTCGACGTCTACAAGATCTGGCGTCCCTCCCCGCTGGTCCGCGCCGACAAGCTGGAAAAGGCCATCGGCGCCAAGTGCAAGATCTACTACAAGGACGAGTCCGGCTCTCCCGCCGGGTCGCACAAGCCCAACACCTCCGTACCCCAGGCCTATTACAACAAGATGGAAGGCGTGGAGCGACTGGCCACCGAGACCGGCGCTGGCCAGTGGGGCACCGCCCTCTCCTTTGCCTGCGCCCAGTACGACATGGAATGCGTGGTCTACATGGTCAAGGTCTCCTACGAGCAGAAGCCCTACCGCAAGATGATCATCAACACCTACGGCGGCACCATCTACCCCTCCCCGTCCGAGCAGACCCGCACCGGACGCGAGATGCTGGCCAAGGACCCGGACTGCAAGGGCTCCCTGGGCCTGGCCATCTCCGAGGCCGTGGAGGACGCCGCCACCCATGACAACACCAAATACGCTCTGGGCTCGGTGCTCAACCACGTGCTTATCCACCAGACCATCACCGGCCTGGAGGTCAAGAAACAGCTCGAAATCGCGGGTGAAAAAGTCACCCATCTGGTGGGCTGCGTGGGCGGCGGTTCCAACTTCGGCGGCCTGGTCCTGCCCTTCCTGCCCGAGAAACTCGCCGGAGATCCGGTCAGGTTCATCCCGGTGGAGCCCAAGGCCTGCCCGACCCTGACCCGAGGCGAGTACCGCTACGACTTCGGCGACATGGCCCGCCTGACCCCGCTGGTCAAGATGCATACCCTCGGCCACGACTTCATGCCCGCACCCATCCACGCGGGCGGCCTGCGCTACCACGGCGACGCGCCCATCGTCTGCAACATCGTCGAGGAAGGGCTCTGCGAACCCGTGGCCTACTTCCAGACCGAGTGCTTCGAGGCCGCCAAGCTCTTCATGCAGACCGAAGGATTCCTGCCCGCGCCCGAGACCTCCCACGCCATCAAGGGAGCCATTGAGGCCGCCAAGACCGCCGGACCGGACGACGTCATCGTCTTCCTCTACTCCGGCCACGGCATGCTCGACCTCGCGTCCTACGACGCCTTCAACCAGGGCCTGCTGACCAACTTCGAACTGCCCCAGCGCGACATCGAAGAAGCCCTCAAAGCCTGCCCCAAGATTGATTAAGTTGCCTCCGGCGGCCGGGGGAAGGGGAGAAAAAACCTTTTGTAAAGGGTTCTTTCCTCCCCTTTCCCCGGACCCCCATCCCCTCCTTTTCCCAAACTTTTTGGTGCCGCTTCGCGGGGTGTTGCGCGGAGGGATGGTTTATTGAAAGAATAATTTCGAATACGGGAGAGAGGCTATGGATGATGTCTGCCTTGCCACCTTGATGGCGGGCTGGTAGGTTCGCCGCATCAACCTCAAGGAGACTTTCATGTTTGTACGCCGCGCCCTCGACGCCGCCTTTTTGTCCTGCGTTCTGCTGACCCTGCTGCTCGCCGCCGGATGCGGCACCGGCGAGACCCCGCCGGTGGACCCCGAAGTGGTCAGGAAGGAATTGATAGGTAAGGTCTGGCACTGCGAATCCATGTTCGGACGGCCCATCCTCGGCGACGACAAGCCCACCCTGGAGTTTCTGGCCGACGGCACGGTAAAGGGCAACGGCGGCTGCAACGACTACAGCGGGACATACGCCCTGGCTGCGGAGAGTCTCTCCTTTGGCCCCATGACCCAGACCAAGAAGGCCTGCGGCGCCGCACTCGGCGACCAGGAGTTCACCTACATCACCTCACTGGGCAAGGTGAACAAGCTCAAGGTCGACGGCGGCGAACTGCTGCTGTTCGGTGAACAGGCCATTGAGCCCATGAAGTTCACCAAGAGCGGCGGCGGACTCTTCTGGTAATTCCGGGTCCCTGTCGCTAGTTCAGAAACGCCTTCAGGCTCATGATCCGGGAGTAGGAAAGCTCGATTCGCTCCCTCGGAATCGCACCGGTGTCCACCAGCCTGCGGATGATGGCGTGCGCCTTGCGGACCACGTCCGGGTCGAAGCGGAGGTTGTTCCCGAATAGCAGGATGTCCGCTCCGGCCTCGATGGCCAGGCGAACCGCCTCTTCCCTGCCGTACATCTCGGTGATGGCCCCCATGTCCATGTCGTCGGTGATGACCACGCCGTCGAACCCCAATTCGCCGCGCAGCAGGCCGCCGATGACCTTGCGCGACAGGGTCGCCGGATAAACCGGGTCCAGCCGGGCGTTGAAGATGTGCGCGGTCATGATGACCTTGGCCGCACCTTTGCCGATCAGCTTTCGATAAGGAGTCAGCTCGTCCTTGCTCCAGGTGGCGGTGACGTCGGTCACGCCCTTGTGGCTGTCCGTCCCCGCGCTGCCATGACCTGGGAAATGCTTGAGGCAACCCAACACTCCATGGGAGGCCAGGCCCCGCAGAAAGAGCCCGTCGCACTCGGCCACCCTGTCGGGATCGGCGGAAAAGCTCCTGCCCAGCGCCCCGATGGCCGGGCTCTCCGGGTTGACGTTCACGTCCGCCACCGGCGCAAAATCAAGATTGAAGCCCGCTTCCTGAAGGGTGCGCCCGACCACGTCCGCAGCGGCCGACACTCCCTCATCCGGCCCGGCCCCCAGCTCCTGTGCCGAAGGCGTCGGCGTAAAGCCATAGGTCTCCTTGAGGCGCTGAACGCGCCCCCCCTCCTGGTCCACGGCCACCAGCAGCGGGATGTGCGCCGCCGACTTCAGCTTGGTGATCAGCCCCTTGACCTGCGCCGGGTCCTTGATGTTGCGCCCCTTGTCGAGCCAGGCGGTCATGTCGCGGTCGAACAGGATGACCCCGCCCAGATGGCGTTCGCGGATGTCGCGCATGATGGTGGAATCGTCGTCCACCGTATAGCCCCGGAACCCGGCCATGAGCATCTGCCCGATCATGACGTCGAGATCGTCGGCACGGGCCGGGATGGAGAGACAGGTAACAACGAGCAGGGTGAGGATAAAACGGATGATCATGCGGACTCCATGGTTTGTTTCCCACCTCATACCGCCCAACCCCGCCGCCTTCAAGGCGAAACCGGTTTGCACCCGGCCGATTTTGCCCTACCATGCCCTCATGCCGATCACCCCTCCCAGCACAAGCTTTCTGCGCCGCACCTTCCGACCGCAATGGGTGGACCTTGCGCCGCGCGTGCTGAACGCCGCCCCCGAGGACCCAGGGCTGGACCTGCCGACCGCCCGGCTCTGGGCATTGGTCCTGGCCTCGCGCCACATTCCCTGCCGGGAGCGCACCCGCTCCGAGATCGAGGGAGGCGGACACACCGTCCAGGTGAGGCAGTGGTTCGCGGACCGCGCCGAGGAGGAGATCCGCCTCTACCTGGAAGAGAACAAACCTGACGGACGCGCCGTGGTCCTGCCCGACCTTCGCCCCGTGGGCGGCCTGGAGCCCACCGTGTTCGCCATGGCCGCGCTGGTCCTCTTTCACTGGATTTGCAGCCGGACCTATCCGTCGCTGGCCCTGCACCCCTCCACCTGGCTCGACCTGGGGAGCTGCGAGGCCCGGCGTGTATTGGCAGGCGAATGGTGGCGCATCTTCACCGGGCTGACCCTGCACGGGGACATCGCCCACGTCATGGGCAACGCGCTCATCGGCGGGGTCTTCGTCTGGCTCGCAGCCCGACGACTCGGCTCGGGGCTGGCCTGGGTCCTGGTCCTGCTCGGCGGCGGCCTGGGCAACCTGCTCAACGCCATGGCCCACGGCGCGCCGCACAACTCCATAGGTTTCTCCACTGCCTCCTTCGCCGCCGCAGGCCTGCTCGCGGGCATCGCCGGTTTCCGCGTGGGAGGCGGACTGCACGGCCTGGGCGACGGCCCCCTGCCCCGCCGCATAGTCCGCTTTCTCGGCTCGGCCCTGCTGCCGGTGGCCGCCGGGCTGGGGCTTCTGGCCATGCTCGGCGCGGGCGAGGACACTGACCTGGGTGCGCACCTGTTCGGCTTTGCCTCGGGCCTCGGCATCGGGATCACGACCGGCCTGATCGCCACCCGCCTCGGGCTGCCTTCCCCCCGCAAGGACAAGGCGCTCCTGACCGTGGCCTCGGCCATGCCCGTCCTCGCTTGGTTTGCGGCCTGGTTGGCATAAAATTTTTGACTGTGCTAGTCTTCGCCTTGGCGCAAAAGAAATTATTCAGGAGCAACGAGTGGTTGAACCAGCGGTTTTCATCAAGGACGTAACCCTGTCCCTGGGCGGGGTGCCCATTCTGGAGGATGTCTCCCTGACAGTGGAGCATGGCGATTTCATGGCCGTGCTCGGTCCCAACGGGGGCGGCAAGTCCACCCTGCTCAAGCTCATGCTCGGACTGCTCAAGGCAGACCGGGGCACGGTCAAGGTGCTGGGTCTCCCGCCGGGTGAAGCGGGCGGGCGCATCGGCTACCTGCCGCAGTATACTTACGTCTCCACATCCTTTCCCGTGACGGTGCTGGACGCCGTCCACATGGGGACCGTCCGTCCCGGATTCAGCGGCATCGCGCGCCGAAGGCAAAGACAGGACGAGTTGGACAACGCCCGCCAGGCCCTTGAGCGCGTCAACATGCTCCAACACGAGAAACGACGGCTGGCAGGACTCTCCGGCGGCCAGAAGCAGCGCGTGTTCATCGCCCGCGCCCTGGCCAGCGGCCCGGAACTCCTCCTGCTGGACGAGCCCACGGCCAGCGTGGACTCCTCCAGCCGCAACTCACTTTTCTCCCTGCTCACCGAACTCAACGAGGAGATGACCGTGATCATGGTCAGCCACGACATTTCGGCGCTGGCCTCCGGGGTCAAATCCGTGGCCTGCGTAAACCGCAACCTCCACTTCCACAACTCTCCGCAGATAACCAGGGAGATGTATCAGAGCAGCTACGGCGCGCCGGAAGGAGAATGCTGCCCCATGGACCTGGTTACCCACGGCAAGGTGCCGCACCGGGTCCTGGCAGAGCACCCCGGCCCCAGAGAGGAGGACGACGAATGATGGACCTCCTCCACTTCGAATTCATGCGCAACGCGCTCATGGCGGGCCTGCTGGCCAGCCTCATATGCGGCATCATCGGCACACTGGTGGTGGTCAACCGGATCGTGTTCATCTCCGGCGGCATCGCCCACGCCTCCTACGGTGGGGTCGGCCTGGCGTTCTTCCTCGGCCTTCCCGTGCTGCCCGTGACCACGGCCTTCACCCTTGCCGCCGCACTGCTCATGGCCATGGTCACCCTGCACGCCAGGGAGCGAGCAGACACGGTCATCGGCGTCATGTGGGCGGCGGGCATGGCGCTGGGCATCATCCTCCTCGACTTCACGCCGGGCTACAACGTGGACCTGATGAGCTACCTCTTCGGCTCCATACTGGCCGTGCCCCGGAGCGACCTGTGGCTCATGGCCGGGCTGGCCTGCCTTGTCTTCGTGCTGGTCATGGCCTTTTTCCGGGGCTTTCTGGTCATGGCCTTTGACGAGGAGTTCGCCCGGAGCCGAGGCGTTCCCGTAGATTTTCTCTACTGCCTGCTCATCGCCCTGATCGGCCTGTCCGTGGTCATGATCATCCGGGTGGTCGGGCTGATCCTGGTCATCGCCCTGCTGACCATCCCGCCCTTCATAGCCGAGCGAAGGGCCCGTTCACTGGGCTCCATGATGGCCGTGTCCACAGTGCTGAGCGCCCTGTTCACGGTCATCGGGCTGATCGTCTCCTACATGGCCGACATCACCTCGGGCGCGTCCATCATCGGCGTGGCATCCCTGGGCTTTTTCCTCTCCTTCCTTGTTCCCGGCAAATCGCGCTGAGCAAGCGCAGCCTATCACCTGTCCAACCGTCGAAACGCCGATCCGAAACCACTTTGCCCTTGCGGAAAATTGCCTCGTCTACTAATGAAAACCCATGTCTGAAAACAACACACGCATCCTGATTCTCGGCGTGGGCAATATCCTCTACACGGACGAGGGCTTCGGCGTCCGGGTGGCCGAGGAACTGGAACAACGCTACGAATTTTCCCCCAATGTCACGGTGCTGGACGGCGGCACGCTCGGCTCCAAACTGATCGGCCCGATCATGGAAGCGGACTACCTGATCGTCGTGGACATCGTGCTCAACGAAGGCAAGCCCGGAGACGTCTTCCGCCTGCTTGGCGACGACCTCGAAAAGGCCTGTGCCTTCAAGAACTCCATGCACCAGACCGACCTGCTCGACACCCTGGCTCAGTGCAGCCTCATGGGTGAGGTCCCGGACGAGGTCATCCTCTACGGCATCGAGCCGGTCAACTACCACGACATGTCCCCGGCACTGTCTCCCGAACTGGAGGCCAAGCTGCCCGAAGTCATGGATGTGGTCCTCAAGGAAGTGGAACAAGCAGGAGGAAGCTACTCCCTCCGTACGGATACCAACCCCGCCCAGGAGAAGATCTATGTGCCTCGCGATACCAGCCAAAATTCTTGAAATCGATGACGGCGTCGCCACCTGCCAGGTGGGTGAAGGCGACACCACGGTTCAGGCGTCCATCATGCTCCTGGACGAGGAAGTGGTCCTGGGCGACTACATCATCATTCACGCCGGGTTCGCCCTGCGCCGCCTTGACCCCAAGGAGGCCGAGGAGACGCTCAAGATTCTGCGCGACATGGTCGAGCTCATGGGCGGTGAGAACTACGAGCACGAAATGCTATAACTCTCTTCAGCATCAAACGCAGCAAGGCCCGGAACGTCTGGACGTTCCGGGCCTTGCTGCGTTTGATACCGCTCCACGACCTAGTGACCGGTGGTCCCGGAGAACAGATTGATGACCGCCACCCCCGCAACAATAAGCCCCATGCCGATCATGGCCGGGACATCCGGCACCTGTTTGTAGACTACGGCTCCGGCGATGCCGATAAGCACAATCCCGAGCCCGGCCCAGATGGCATAGGCGATGCCCACCGGGATGGACTTGAGCACCAGCGAGAGGAAATAGAAGGCGATGGCGTACCCAATCACCACCACAATAGCCGGAGCGAGTCGGGTAAAGCCCTCGGAGGCCTGCATGGCGGTGGTGGCGACGACTTCCGCCACGATGGCTATGGCCAGATAAAGATATCCCACTATGTCCTCCAGGTTTGATGTCTGCGGATCAGGCCCGCGCCTTCTTGCCCGGCATGAAGCAGGCGCGCAGAAAACCGGGCCGCAAGAATGCCAGCGGATTGCGCACGACCTTGTCCGGCAGGACATGATACCAGCGATACCCCAGCCCCGTGAAATACCGCCTTGCCGCCCCGCCGTGCCCGGTCTCGTCTGCGGCGAAAAGGGCCGCATCCCGCTGGCAGCGAGATCCCGCCACCGGCTCCAGGATGCGTTCGCAGTAGCCGAACCGCAGGAACATGGCCTTGATCCGGCGATACTCGCGATACCGCGATACGCCGTCGGCCAACGCAAAAAAGGAAACCACCAGCCACCCTGCGCCCCAGCCGCAAAGAACTGCCGCCCCCGGCAGGTCGCCCGCAGCCAACCGGGCCGCACCTGCGCCCTTAAGCCCCAGGGCGAGAAGCAGCGATGCTGTCCCGGTAAGATACGGCCACGGCGCGGCCTTCACATAACGAATGGCTTGTTTGCAGCGGAAACAGAGCATGACTTTCTGTTAGCCAAGGCCCAAGCCGGGGTCAATGGCCTGAACCGAATGGACGGTCTTGAAATCAGGAGAGGAAGCCTCCTGCGGCGGCCAGCGTCAGCTCTCGGGCTCAACTTGTTCGGCCTTAGAGATGACGACAGCAGAGATAAGGGGCGAGCCCCAGGACGGGACGAATCAAACCAAAAAGTTTGGGAGAGTCCAGAGAACCTTTTACAAAAAGGTTCTCTGGTCCCGCCGAAGGCGCCCCCCGGTAGGGCCGCCGGAGGCCTCTGATCCGCCCTTGACGCATGCGCAAAAAAAGAGGCCCGGCTGGGCCGGGCCTCTTGTATTCGCTTTCAAGCCTGTGGACGAACTACAGGATCTTGAACTTCTTGACGTTACCGGTCTTGTTGTCGATGACGTGCACGCCGCAGGCGATGCAGGGGTCATAGGAGTGAACGGTACGCAGGATTTCGACCGGACGTTCCGGATCGGCGATCGGGGTGTTGTCGAGCAGAGCCTCTTCCAGCGGGCCGGGGAGGTCGTTGTCGCAACGGGGACCGATGTTCCAGGTGGAGGGCACCACGAGCTGGAAGTTTTCGATCTTGGAGTCCTTGATCACGATCCAGTGGCTCAGGCCGCCGCGCGGGGCGTTGACGAAACCGACGCCCTTGGCTTCGGAAGGCATGTCCCAGTCCTTGCAGATGCTGGTGTCGCCCTTGGCCACGTTTTCCTTCAGGTCGTTGACCCATTCCTCGGTCTTCAGGGCCACGATCAGGCACTCGATACCGCGGGCAGCGGTGCGGCCCAGGGTAGAGAAGAGCGCATCGGGACCGACGCCGAGGGCGTTGAGCACGAAGTCCACGTAGGTCTTGAACTCGGGATGACCCTTGGCGTAGTTGACCAGGCAGTGAGCCAGCGGGCCGACTTCCATGGATTTGCCCTCGTAACGGGGGGCCTTCATCCAGGAGTACTTGGTCTTGTCGTCCAGGCTGGTGTACATGGGATCGGTCACGCCGCTGTAGGGATGTTTCGGAGAATCATCCTTGTACCAGGAGTGCTTGACGTGCTCCTCGATCTTGGAGGGATCGAAGTCCATGATGTTGGAGAGGTCGCGGTTGTAGATGACACCGGGCTTCTCGTAACGGGAGTTGAGGTCGGCCTCGCCGCCGGGGGCGGGGAATTCGCCGAAGCTCATGTAGTTGGTGGTACCGCCGATCTTGGCCCAGTCCTTGTAGACGCCGGCGACGGCCAGCAGGTCCGGGATGTAGCAATCGATGATGAAGTCCTTAACCTCTGCGTACAGGGCCAGGTAGTCATTGATGTACTTGTCGGTCAGGCCTTCGTAGCAGGTCACGCCGCCCATGACGGTGAACTGGGTGTGCGGGTTCTTGGCACCCCAGACAGCCATGGCGCGAGCGGCCTTGACCTGCATGTGCAGGGCCTTCAGGTAGTGGTCGGTAGCCAGCAGGTTGTACTCGGGGGGCAGGATGTAGGCATCGTGGCCGCCGAGGAAGTAGGCGTTGGTGAAGATACCGAGACGGCCGGAGTCGACGATCTTTTTGACGGTATCCTTGGTTTTCTGCAGGTCGGCCTTGGTGGAGACGACCTTGGGATCCGTGCGGACGGTCTTGGAGACGGCGTCGGCGATCTGGGCGGCCTTGTCGACATCGGCGCTGAGGCAGCCGGCCACATCGACGAAGTCCAGGGCATGCAGGTGATAGAAGTGCACCAGATGGTCATGCATGAACTGGGAGGCCATCACCAGGTTACGGATGATGGTGGCGTTATGGGGCATTTCCTTGTCCACGCCGACGGCGTTGTCGACGGAGCGGATGGAAGCCAGAGCGTGGGTGTAGGTACACACGCCGCAGGAACGCTGGGTGAAGTGCTGTGCATCGCGGGGATCACGGCCTTTCAGGATGATCTCGAGACCACGGAACAGCTGGGAGCTGGAACGCACGTCGATGATCTTGCCGTCTTCGACCACGGCTTCCACGCGAAGGTGACCCTCAATCCTGGTTACCGGGTCTACGACGACGTCGTGTTTCCCCTTAGCCATCGCGGGGCCGGATTTTGCGCAACCGGACATAGTATATCCTCCTTAAGGAATGAATTCTGATTTGCGTCTGCTTACTAAACGGGACCGGCGACTAGAGGTCGGTGAGGTCGGCGTAGAAGTAGGTCTCGCCATCCCAGTCCGCGCCGTCCCAGAAATCGGGCTGGGAGCAGCCGATGCAGGGGTGGCCGGCCTGGACGGGCCAGTTGTACTGGTTGAACTTCACGGTCGGACAGTTGTTGAACGTCTCGGGACCGCGGCAACCGAGTTTGCGCAGACACCAGCCCTTCTTGGCTTCTTCGGAGCCGAAGGAGGGTGCGAACTCGTCCATGTCGAAGTGCTCCTGGCGGGGGCAGTTGTCGTGCACGGTTTCGCCGAAGAAGGCGACCGGGCGGCCGACGTCATCGAGCTCGGGGAGACCCTTGGTCACGTAGTGCACGATGGTGCCGACCAGGTTGTAGGGGTTCGGCGGGCAGCCGGGGACGTTGATGATGGGCTTGCCGGGGAAGACCTCGGCGACGCCCTTGGCGCCGGTCGGGTTCGGGGCGGCCTTCTGGACGCCGCCGTAAGACGCGCAAGTGCCGTAGGTGATGGTAGCCACGGCTTTTTCAACGACCTTGGTGGTATTTTCGAGCATGGTGTGACCGCCGACCTTGCCGTGGCCACCAGGCTCGTTTGCAGTTCCGGTCACGGCAGTGGGGATGCCGCCTTCGATGACTGCCACGTACTTGCCTTTCTCAACAGTTTCCCACAGGGCCTCTTCGGCCGCATGGCCGGCAGCGGCCATGATGGTCTCGTGGTAGTTGAGAGAAATGTAATCCAGGATGAGAGCGTCGATATAGGGCTCGACGGTCCTCAGGATGGACTCGGAACAACCGGTACATTCAGCGTTGTGCAGCCACACGACATCGGGCCTGTTATCGCTGGTGAGGGCTTCGGCGACCTTCGGAGCGAAAGCCGGCCCCATGCCCATCACTGCGGCCACGGTTCCGCAGAACTTCATGAAATCACGACGGGTCACGCCGCGTTTTTCCAGCCGTTCCACGGCTCCGTCCCTGCCATGACCTACGGAAAATTTCATAGAACACCTCCGTAATAAAATGAGTCTGTCGTAAACCGAAGAACACCGTTTTTCCCGGTTCACGACTGTCGGGCAAAACCCGAACTCGGACCTAACCTCAGAAGTGGCACGAATACAGCAAACGTACCACTTTTTGCATTCTTTTCCCGAGTTCGTGCTATAACCCCCCGGAAAAATTAATTAACAATCTCGTAACCCGCTTTACAAACAAAATCAATAGGGAACTACGACAAAGTTTCAAGCGTATCGGCACGCTAGGCACCCAACATATGTTTTAACAGTTTCCATTGCGCTTTTCTTCGCAATCTGCCGTTTTTCACTGAACCCCATGCAATTTTCTCCAAATGCCCGGGTTCGAGCATTCCCGAAACGAGACTCCGGCAGCTCGGGGTTCCGCCTATTTCCGACAACGCCACAGGAAATGGACTTCCCCTCGCAAGGATTGACATCCCGGTGAGGTCATAGCACCGTAGAACATCGAAAATCCGTACGGCAACCCGCACCCAAGGAGAACACCATGCGCACCGCCGTCACCGCCGCCCTGTTCTGCCTGCTGGCCCTTCTCCCCGCCTCCGCATTTGCCGGCGACACGGTCGTGGACCGGTGGGAACAGGCCGTTCCGCCGGCACCGCCGAAAATCAAGCCTGTTGCCGTCAACGCGGCCGACACCGCCCTCCTTGTCCTGGACATCGAGGAGCGGACCTGCAACGCGGAACGCAGGCCCCGCTGCCTGGACACGGTGCCCAGAATCGCCGCGCTCCTGAAGCGCGCCCGGGAGCACGGCATGCCCGTGATATACAGCCAGATCAGCAGCCCCACTCCGATCCTGGACCCGGTCCGTCCCCATCCCGGCGAGCCCGTGGTCAGCTCCAGCGTGGACAAATTCTACGGGACGGAGCTGGAGGCCATCCTGACAAAGGCGGGCGCAAAAACCGTGATCATCACCGGCACGGCGGCGCACGGAGCGGTCCTGCACACGGCCACCGGCGCGGCCCGGCGCGGCCTGAACGTCGTGATTCCGGCAGACTGTCTTTCCGCCGCGAGCCTGTACACCGAGCAGGCCGCGGTCTGGTGTCTGGTGGACGGCCCAGGCACCAGGAAAAGAACCACCCTGACCACCTCGGACCTGATCACGATCAGGTAATCGATCGAATTCACCCAAAAACGGAGAAGCATACCATGAGCGTCATCGTTGATCTGACCATTTTCCCCATGGACAAAGGCGGCTCGGGGTTGAGCACTTACGTGTCCCGCGTCCTGAACCTCATCCGGGAGTCCGGCCTGAAACACCAACTGGGCCCCATGGGCACAGCCATCGAGGGTGAATGGGACGAGGTCATGGCCGTGGTCACCCGCTGCTACAAGGCGCTCGAACCTGACTGCGACCGGCTCTACGTCAACATCAAGGCGGACGTCCGCAAGGGCCGCACGGACGGGCTCAAGACAAAGGTCGGGGCGGTCATGGCCAAGGCCGGAAGTTGACCCCTGCCCGGAGGCCCGCATGACCATCATCCAGCAGCCGCTCCAGATGAAGCAGGTGTCCCGGGGGCACTACCTGATGCGCAACGTGCTCAAGCACAACGTCGTATTCAATGAAGGAGCCAAAGGAGACGCCGCATACATCCTGACCGAGGGCAAGATCGAGATTTCCGGGATCATCGAGGGGCACAAGAAGGTCTTCGCCATCCTCAAGCCCATCTCTCTCTTCGGGGAGATGGCCCTGTTCCTGGACGAGGGGACGCGCACCGCCACGGCCACGGCCCTGGAGGACTCCAAGGTGGTGGTCGTGACCAAGGACGACCTCCAGGAATTCCTGCGCGAGTCCCCCAAAGTCATCGCGGCCATCATCACCGTACTGGTGGGACGCCTGAAGTCCACCACCCGCAAGGCCATGCAGGTGCCCTCCGTGGGCATGGGCGTGGTCCGCACCCTCGACCTCATGGCCGACCACGGGATCACCACCATCCGCTATGACAAAACCGTCCGCTCCCTGGCCGACACCTTCGTGACCACCCCGGAGCGCATCGAAGGCTACATCCACGGCCTGGCGGACCAACGCCTGCTCGTGGTGGGCCGCGACGAAAACGACACCCGGATCATCCGCCTGCGGGAAAAGCACCTGTTCAACGAAATCATGCGAAGTAAACAGGAGTAACCATGACGTCCGCCCCGCCGCCCTTTGCCGACACCGTCCTGCTCACCCGCCGCTGCGTCATGCGCCCCTGGCAAGATAGCGACGTGGCCCTGCTCCCGTCCATTGCCAGCACACGCAAGATTTCATGGAATACCTCCAACAAATTTCCCTACCCCTTCGGCGAGCCCGAGGCCCAACGGCTGCTTCGCTTCAGCAACGACGGCGCGGGAGAGGACGTCTGGCAGTTCGCGGTGGAATTCGGCGGAGAACTCGCCGGCAGTTGCGGCGCCATCCGGGGAACGGACGTCCAGGCGCACACCGCAACCATCGGCTACTGGCTCGGCGTCGACTACTGGGGAAAGGGCATCGCCACGGAGATGGTCGCCCGGCTGGTGGACTACATGACGCTGGAAACGGACATCGAACAGTTGACCGCCACCTGCTACGGCTGGAACCCGGCCTCGGCGCGAGTGCTGGAGAAGGCGGGCTTCGAAAGGGAAGGCGTGCGCCGGGGTGTGGTCAAAAAATGGGGCGAGACCACGGACCTGCTCATCTATGGCAGGCCCCTCGCCTGAGGTCGGCTCACTCCAGGGCCACCAGCTCCAGCTCGCCCCAGGCGGCCACCTGTTTTCCGTACTGGGCGAAGACCCCCTGCAAACCATGCCCGGCCAATTCCCTGGCCCGCTTGAGCACACGGTCCACGTCTGCCTCGGCCTTGAGCAGGTTGCACAGCGCCGTGGCCGCAGCGTCTGCCAATCGCGCGTCCGCCGCCCGGACGGCAACCAGATCGCCGGACCCCAGGCTCAAGGAATGGCCGATGGTCGCACTGGAGGCGCAGACCGCCGCCGGAAACGTTCCCGCCTCCAGGCGCAAGCCTATGACTGCCCCGGACTCAGGCTCGGGCAGGAGCGCCACCACGCGCTCCCGGGTGGAGCGAAGGTAGGTGTCGCCGCCGTTCTCAACCAGAATATTGGGGCTCTCGACGGCAAAGCGATCGCCTACGGCCTGGGCCACGGCCCCTGCCACGGCGGCCATGGGGCCAACCCCGCAGACTGAAGCGGCATCCGCCATGGCCCGAATAATCTCGGGCGCGGTCTCCGGCACGTCCAGCGGCACCAGCGACTCGGCGAACTCCGGGTGGAACATGATCCAGTTCTTGATCTCGCCGCGCACCTGGGAAACAAATGAGGCGATCTCGTCCCGCAGGTCCTTTTCGGCCACCACCAGCAGGTCGGTCTGCTCCACAGCCACCTGAAAACGAACCTCGCCCCCCCTCGGCCGGATGGCGTCGCGGTAGTCGCGGGCTGTGGAAAGATGGCGTTTGTTCATGGACGGGGCCTCCGAGGCGATGTTCGTAAAAGGGAACCAGTTTGGAACAGGGTTGGGAACAGGTTTTCCACACCTCTCGGCGGAGCGGGCGGAAAACCTCTTCTCGAATCGGACAGGGAGCCGGGCCTAGAAGCCCATATCCTCGTTGATCAGAACGACCTTGATGCGGCCCTTGGGAAAGGACTTCTCGGTGATGCACCAGACGTTGCAGATGCGCTGGGGCGACTCGCAATCCATGCAATAGCCGGTCTTGACGCACGGGGTCTTCATGTCCAGGCGCATGGTGTTGACCGGAGCCACGTATTCCTTGATCCGGTCCATGGCCCGCTGAAGGTCGGGCACGAGCTTGTTGCGCGACAACAGGATGATGACGTTCTTCGGGCCGAAGGTAATGGCTCCGGTGCGATTGCCGATCATGTCCAGGTTGACCAGGTGCCCCTCCTCGGTGACTGCGTTGGTGCCGGTCAGGAAGCAATCCACCAGCAGGGCCTGGCGGCGGCGCTCGTACTTGTCCTCGTTGGACAGGGAGTGGTCCCAGGTGTCCAGGGTTTCATACTCGTCCCCGTCGCGCAGAATCTCGTAGAGTCCGGTGGATGCCAGGGTGGTGGAGCCGCCCCAGGACAGGGTCCGGGGCTTGATGGCGGGCAGGATGTCGTTGAGCACCAGGTCCTTGGCGGCGGCCGCCGAATCGGCCAGATAGACGTCGAAACCGTTTTTTTCGAGCTTGGGCTTCAGTTCACGAAGATTGAGATTCCAAAAATTATCGATGGGCTTGTCCATATCGTCTCCTTGGCTTGCTGTAATTGCTGCCGAATCGGACCGGTTCCGGCGAGAGGGTGAAAAAAGACTCGCCTTCGGCAGGGAAATCTTGTAGCAGAATTCGCGCCCGCGAGGAAGCGGCCCATGGACAGGCCTCGCCAAGCGGCGTGATTTTTGGTCTTGACGACCGCCAGGGACCCGGTTATATGCTTCCGTTCACCGGAACTTTTACCGCGAAATTTTACTCTCAGGAGATTAGCGATATGAAACGTACTTATCAGCCCAGCAAATGCCGCCGCAAGAGGACTCACGGTTTCCTGGTGCGTTCCCGCACCAAAAACGGTCGCGCGGTGCTCCGCCGCCGTCGCGCCAAAGGGCGTAAGAGATTAGCCGTTTAGCTTGGAACAAGGAGCGTCGGCTGCTCAAAAGCCCCGAGTTCACGGAATGCTATGAACGGGGCAGGAAATATTTCACTAGAAATTTCATCCTGTTCGTTAAACGGCGCAATGAAGGCCAGGGCGGTATCCGCCTTGGCCTTACCGTGAGCAAGAAGATGGGCCATGCGGTGGCGCGCAACCGGATCAAAAGGGTGGTGCGCGAGTATTTCCGGCTGCATCAGTTCGAGTTTTACCTGCCTCTGGACATCGTCGTCGTTCCGAAGCGGAACCTTGAGGCCAAGCAGCTCACACTCGCCCTCGCCATAGAAGAGTTCACCCCGCTTTTAGCCCGCATCCGCGCGGAAGCGGCGGCCTCACAAGAGAGGAAATGATGCGCTCCATACTATTGGCGCTCATTTGGTTCTACCAAAAACTCATCTCTCCCTTGCTGCCAGCGGCATGCAGGTTCTATCCGACGTGCTCCGAGTACGCGAAGGAAGCTGTCATCCGACATGGTGCGTTCAAGGGTACCCTTCTCGCGTCCTGGCGTCTCCTTCGTTGCCAGCCATTATGTAACGGGGGCTACGACCCCGTCCCGGCCGTCTGGCCAGACCCTCAAATGATAGCGAGAATCACCCCATGGACAAGCAGGAGAAAATCCGCCTAGTCATTGCAATGGCCCTGAGTGCCGTGGTCATCTTCGGATGGTCATACTTCATGGGCCCCTCGGCCGAAGAAAAGGCCGAAATGGCCCGCAAGGCCGCCGAAGCCGAAAAGAAAACCGCCGCTCTCACCCAGCAGGCCCCCGAGACCAAGGCCGCTCCCGCCGCCCCCGCTTCCGCATTCGTTCCCAGCGAAGGCGTCACCGTCAAGGTGGACACCCCGCTGTACACCGCCGTGTTCAACTCCCAGGGCGGCATCCTCGAAAAGTTCATCCTGAAGAACTACAAGGACTCCATCGAGAAGGATTCCCCCAACGTGGACCTCATCGGCGAAAACGCCTTTGCCAAGGGTCCCCTGGGTCTGTTCCTGTCCCGTGGCGGCGACGACCAGGTCCACACCTGGCTGCACGGCCAGTGGTCCTTTGACGGTTCCGACATCAACCTCGACCAGGGCACCAAGACTCTGACCTTCACCGGCCAGGTGCACGGCTTCCGCATCGAGCGCGTGCTGACCTTCCACGCCGACACCTATCTCGTGGAGGAGAACACCAAGGTCACCAACCTCAACGCCACCGGCGTGGAGGGCGGCATCTCCTACACCGCGGCCGCCAAGTCCATGTCCGCAGAGGACAACCGCTACAACCCGACCAAGGTCGCCTACATGACCTCGGACGCCCGCGAGGAAGTGACCGACCGCGAAGACCTCCAGAAGGATGGCCTGACAGCCACCGGCGACCTCAAGTGGGGCGTCATCGAATCCAACTATTTCATGTTCGCCGTGCTGCCCGGCAGCAGCGAATCCGCGTTGTCCGCAGGCTATCAGGACGACGTGTTCCGCATGGCCGTGAACGAGGAAGCCACCTTCATGCCCAACGTGGCCAAGACCTTCAAGGCGTCCTACTTCATCGGCCCCACGGACCGCGACATGCTCGCTAAGATGCCCAACCAGCTGGCCGACGTCGTGAACTTCGGCTGGTTCGACTTCCTGGCCAAGCCCCTGCTCATCGGCCTGAACTTCTTCTACAAGTACGTAGGCAACTACGGCGTCGCCATCATCATCCTGACCATCATCATCAAGATGATCTTCTGGCCTCTCTCCCAGAAGAGCTACGCCTCCATGGAAAAGATGAAGAAGCTCCAGCCCATGGTCAACAAGCTGCGCGAGAAGTACGGCGACGACAAGCAGCGTCTCAACCAGGAGACCATGGCCCTGTACAAGACCTACAAGGTCAACCCAATGGGCGGCTGTCTGCCCATGGTCGTGCAGATCCCCGTCTTCTTCGGCCTGTACAAGGCCCTGCTCGGTGCGGTTGAACTGCGGCACGCCCCGTTCATCGCGCACGTGCCGTTCACCGACCTGCCCTGGCTGGCCGACCTGTCCGCCAAGGACCCGTATTACATCACCCCCATCATCATGGGCGCGTCCATGTTCCTGCAGCAGAAAATGACTCCCAATGCAGGTGACCCGACCCAGCAGAAGATCATGCTCTTCATGCCCCTGGTCTTCACCTTCATGTTCCTGCAGTTCCCGTCCGGACTGGTCATCTACTGGCTGCTCAACAACATCCTCTCCATCGGCCAGCAGCTCATGATCGCCCGCGCAGGCAAAGCCAAATCCGCCCAGAACGACTAACAGCGCCACCGGGGGGCCCTATCACCCCGGCATGATAAGGATACGAAACCATGAGTGACTTCAAGGAATTCCAGGGCAAGGACCTGGACGAGGCCATAGAAAGCGCCTGCGATTACTTCAATCTAAAACGGGACCGGCTGGAAATCGAAATAATGTCCGGCGGCTCCTCCGGCATCTTCGGCATCATGGGCGTCAAAAAGGCCAAGGTCAAAGCCCGCCCCCGTGCCCAGGTCAACACCTCGGACATTCTCAACGGCGAAGCAAAGAAGCCGGAAAAGAAGGCGAAGCCCGCGCCCCGGCGCGAGCCGGAAAAGGCCCCGGAACCGGAAGCCGCAGCCGAGCCCGCAGCCGAGCCCGCAGCGGTCAGCGAACCCGCCCAGACCATTGAGCCCGGCAACCAGGCCGAGGCCGAAGTGGACTTCGAGGAGCTGGACAACAAGGTCAATGGCAACGTGATGGAGGAAGAGGTTGACCTCGACTCCCTCGACGAGCAGGTCAACGGCAATGTCGCCCCGGATGAACGCGAACCCAAACCCAAAAAAAAGCGCGATCGCAAGCCCCGCGAGAAGAAGGCCCGTGAGGAGCGAAAGCCCCGGGAAAGGAAGCCTCGCGAAAGGAAGCCTCGCCCTGAACCGCGTGAGGAACGCCCCCGCGCCAACATGGCCGATTTCGATCCCGAGGTGCTGACCAGCGCCACTACCGAGGTCATGACCGAGCTGCTCAAGCCCATCGTTGGCGAGACCACCCTCGAAGTGACCATCGAGACCGACCGGGTCAAGGTTTTCATCGATGACGAAGAAAACTCCGGCCTGATCATCGGCCGCGAGGGACAGACTCTGTCCTCCCTCCAGTACCTGGTCAATCGCCTGGTCTCCCGCAAGATGGAGGCCTCGGTGCGCATCCAGGTGGACACCGGCGACTACCGCGAGCGCCAGGACGACAAGCTCAGGCAGATCGCCGAGCACCTGGCCGAAAAGGCCGCCGACCTCGGCCGGACCCAGTCCACCAAGCCCCTTTCCTCCTACCACCGCAGGGTGGTGCACCTGACCCTGCAGGAGCACGAGGAAGTCTTCACCCGCTCCAAGGGCGACGGCCCCATGAAGCGCGTGCTCATCGTGCCCAAAAGCCGCCGGGACAGCCGCTCCCGCCGCTAGGCGCGACAGATACGACGAAACAAAAGGCCGGAGGAAAATCCTCCGGCCTTTTTTATGACCCAGCACTGGTTGGCAAAAAAATCACTACTCCATTTCCCTCTACTCCTCGGCTAAACAGCACGGCCTTGGCGCACGCACAACTCTGAGCGAAGCGGACCCAAAGAGTTTAGGAAGGGAGAGGGGATGGGGGGCCGGAGGCTTCCACCCTACCGGAATTCAGCGGGGATGGTCGGGTGAGTCTGCTCGCGACGGTAGGCCCAGACCAGGTAACCCGCGCCGAAGACGATCATGGGCAGGCACAACACCTGTCCCATGGACATCCAGTCCAGGGCCACGAAACCGAGCTGGGCATCGGGCTGGCGGGCGAACTCCACCGTGAAGCGGAACACCCCGTAGCCGAGCAGGAACAGCGCCCCCACGCACCCCTTGGGGCGGGGCTTGGCCGAATAGAACCAGACGATGAGGAAAAGCAGCACGCCTTCGAGGGCGGCCTCGTAGAGCTGGGAGGGGTGCCGCGGCTGGTACCCCGCGCCGGGAAAGACCATGCCCCACCAGCCGTCCGTGGGGCGGCCCCACAGCTCCGCGTTGATGAAATTGCCGATGCGTCCGAAAAACAGGCCCGGCGGCACCAGCGGGGAAACGAAATCCCCCACCTCGGGAAAGGTCATGCCGTGTTTCCTGCCGAAGAGCCAACAGGCCAGGAGAACGCCGAGCATGCCGCCGTGAAAGGACATGCCGCCTTCCCATACGTAGAAGATCTTGTACGGATACCCGGCGTAGTAGCTGAAGTTGTAGAACAGGCAGTAGCCGAGCCGTCCGCCCGCCACCACGCCGACCACGGCCCAGGTGATGAAGTCGTCGAAACTTTGCGGCGTCATCTTGTTCCAGGGCTTGGTCGCCCGGTAGCGGCCGAGGAGCCAGCCCGAGGCCACGCCGAAGACGTACATCATCCCGTACCAACGGATGTGCAGCGGGCCGATGGAGATCATGTCCGGGTCGAAATAGGGGTAGCTGAGCATAAGTGGTCGCGGCGGCTGCCGTCTTTGTTTTCTCGTAAAATTCGGGTAAGCTGGGTCGGCAACAAGGTGGGCCTTTTTGATTTGGACGTCAACCCCGGACCAGAGATGCACAAGGAAAAGACGCAGGACCTCGACATAGTGGACATGCCCTTCGAAGGGCTGGCCGCCTATTGGCTGTCGGTCAAGAAGATCATGGACACCAAAAAGGGGCGCACCTTCCTCGACGAAGAGATCGCACACACCGACGAGCCCTACATCCTCCATCTGCTGGAAACGGTCTTCACGTCCTTTTCCCGACGCATGGTCCGGCGCCTGGCAGGAGTGAAGAAGGAAATCCTGCTGGAGGACTACGGGCGCAAGATCGACCTGATGCGCATCGCGGCCTATGCCATCGCCTCCGGGGAGAACCCGCGCATGACCCTGGTCCGCATGGACTCCAAGTTCGCGTCGCCGCTCATCCAGGAAGACAAGGCCCTGGAGATGGCCACCGCCATGTTCAACGCCATCAAGCCCAAAGGCGTCAATCTCGGCATGCTCCTGTCCGTGGACCACAAGGTCCAGGCCGACAGGTTGTTGGTAAAATTGCTCTTTTTCGTCATGTTTGCCCGGCGCGAATCCAAGCAGAACCTAGACCGTTTCCTGCCTTACCTCGGTTCGCGCTTCTTTTCCGAAGGTGTCTCCCTGGCCATCGACAACTTCGAGGCCGACTTCCTGGCCCACCACCTGATGAGCATGCGCGACAACGTCATAACCGAAACCGGACGCAAGATGGACATGGCCCTGGAAATGGCCCTGGCCATCCGCGACAAGCTCCCCTACGATGACGTCTTCCGCATTGCCCGGGCCTACATGCCCTAGCGGACAGGACTCCATTTCCGGCACAGCATTTCAAGGATATATACAATGAACAAAATCGTCCTCCTCCTCGTCGCCCTCATCGCCACCGTGGTCCTGAGCCTATCGGCCCTGGCCGTAAGCCCGGTACGCAGCGGCGAAAAGAATTTCGAACGGGCCTGGAAATCGCTCATGACCAGAAACGCGGACAAGGCGGCGCAATACTTCGGCACTGCCGCCGACGCCTTTGCCGAGGCCTTGGCCGGAGACCCGCCCAGCCGCACCACCCGCTTCCCGTCCAACCTGACCAAGGCGGGCATGTCCCTCTACTATGCCGGACGCTACAAGGAGAGCATCGACGCCTTAAACCGGATTCCCGAGCGGGAAAAGGACATGTGGGAGGCAGCCCTCTACCGTGCGCTCTCCTATGGCCGCCTCGGTGACCGTGAGGCCATGGTTCGCTGGCTGAATATCTACCTCGACCTCTACCCCAGTCAGCCCATCCTCTCGTCCGAGGTTCAGCGACAACTGGACGGTCTGGACTCCGGCAGCGCAGCCCCGGATGCCGCAGCAGCCGCCCTGGATGATTCCGCCATCAAGCAATTCAGGAACAACGTGCTGGTCAAGCAAAAGGGATCGCTCGCCGGTCCGGAGAACTGCAATGGCGCGTTCTGGTGGCGGAACTACCGAGCCCCCTGCACGCAAAAACAGTTCGAGGACGAATAACCCTTTCGCCCCGGCTGGCTGACAGCCCGGAAAGAATCGGCCGGAGGGATAACAATCCGGCCATTTTTCACTTTTTTCACGCCGGACTTGACGAAACCGGTCAAATATTCAAACATCCGTCCACTTCGACGACGCAATATATTCAGAGACTATTTTTTTCATGACCCAGGCCGCAAGCATACCCGAACAATACCTGAGAGCCTTTTCCAAGGACGACATCAACGAAATGCCCCTTCGCCGATACGAGGGGCCCATTCAGGTGGTGCGCACGGAAAAGCAACGCGCCCAGGCGCTCAAGGAAATGGCCGGGGAACGGCTCCTCGGATTCGATACCGAGACCCGTCCGGTGTTCAAGAAAGGGAAGAAGCCCGGACCGCCTGCCCTGGTCCAGTTGGCCACGGCGGAAAAGGCCTATGTCTTCCAGATCCGCATCCTGCCCATGTGCAACGGTCTGTGCGACCTGCTGGCCGACCCCAGCGTGGTCAAAACCGGCGTGGCCGTCCGCGACGACATTCTCGGCCTCCGGCGGCTGGCTGATTTCAACCCCGCCGGATTCGTCGACCTCTCGGACATCACCTCCGGAGCAAAAATGCAGACCCACGGCCTGCGCAACATGGCCGCAAACCTGCTCGGCTTCCGCATTTCCAAGTCCGCCCAGTGCTCCAACTGGGCCAAGGACAAGCTCACCATGCAGCAGATCAATTACGCTGCCACCGACGCCTGGGTCAGCCGCGAGCTCTACCTCGCCCTTGAAGATCTCGGCCTCATCGCCCGCTAGTCTTTTTTGAACAGTATCAGTTTGCGCGTGCGCTTTAATACTCGCCGCTGACGTCCGGAGTCTTGCGCTGTCGTTTACGCTCGGAAGTGTGGCGTTTCCGCTCCAGCCTCCTGCGCTTGGCGGACTTGGGCACGACCGTGTCCTTGCGCGGGGTCACCGGTGTAAGAGCCCAGCGCATCAGCTCCACGAAACGCTCGATGGCCGAATCCTTGTTGGTCTTCTGGGAGCGGAACTTCTGAGAGGTGACGCGAAGCACGCCGCGCTTGTCGATGCGGCGCCGGAGCTTGCCCTTGACCGCCACCTTCTGGAACTGGGTCAGCGAGGGCGAAGCGTCCACATCGAAGAGCAGGGTCACCCGCGTGTCCGTGGTGTTGACGTGCTGGCCGCCGGGTCCGGAACTGCGAGAGGTGATGAATCGGAGCTCCCCATAAGGGATGCAAACGGTGTTGGTCAGGCGAATCATGAACACAGGGTGCCATGCTGCCAGGGAGGACGCAACCCCTTCCGGCGATTGACAATAGCCACGCTTGCTATATAGTTCGGAAACAATTGAGGAAGGATACAATTTAACCAGGCTGACGAGGTGAAAGATGACCAAGCCCTGTCCATGCGGTTCCGGCAAGGAACATGTCGAATGCTGCACCCCCTACATTAAGGGAGAGAAACCCGCGCCCACAGCGGAGGCACTGATGCGCTCCCGCTATTCGGCCTATGTTTTCAAGGAGCTGGACTACCTCAAAAAATCCTTGGCGCCCGAAGCCGTGGACGGCCATGATGACGCCTCGGTCAAGGATTGGGCCGAAAAGGCCGAGTGGCTTGGCCTGGAGATTCACGACACCTGGGCCGGCGGCGAGACCGACGACACGGGCATCGTGGAGTTCACCGCCCGCTACGCCATCGACGGCGAGGAGCTCGCCCACCGCGAGCGCAGTGAGTTCAGGAAGATTGCCAACGAGTGGCGCTACGTGGACGGCACCATGGTCTCCGGCCCGCCCGTGCGCAAGGAGCCCAAGGTGGGACGCAACGAGCCCTGCCCCTGCGGCTCCGGCAAGAAATACAAGAAGTGCTGCGGCCGCTAGGCCGGGCATCAAGACGCGACAGGGGACGCCTCGCATGAAGCGTCCCGCTTCCGTCTCTCCCCCTTCAGTCCGTCATTTTCCGACGGACACCCCATAGACCTTTTCCGCATTGCGGTAGGCAATCTTTTCAGCGACCGCGCGGGGCAACTGCCCCAGAATGAGCCGCTGACCTTCCACACCCTCAGCGTACCGACGCCACAGCTTGCGCATGTGCGGGTCCGTGGCGAACAGGATGCGGTCCTGAAAACGGATCAGCAATGCCTTCCACTCGGGCCGGAGCCGTTTACCATCGAGCATGGCCTCACCGATGGCAGCCTGCTTTGCCGAGTCCGCGAAGTCACCCATGTACCGCTCCTTCTTGGAGGTCAACGCGTACAGGTTGGGGTGCTGCTCCAGAAACGACGCAAGCTGATCCGCAGAAGCGAAGCCCATGTGCGGAAGCAGGAAGACCTGATCCGGCCAGGCCGCATACAGGGCATGGAATCGGGGAAAGTCGCGCTCCGGAGCATACGGCTCCCAGTGAGCCATGAACGGCACCTTGAGCGGAGCCAGGGCCTTGAGCAGCCGGGCCGTGCCCGGACGGGACGGGTCCACGTACCGCTCCCCGGCGGCGTTCAGCTTACCCGACTGCTTGTCGCCATGGGTGTAGAGCAGTTCCCCCACGAACCGGTAGCCGTGCTTCCGTATGCCGTCCGCCGTTGCCCTGATGTAGTCGGAGCTGACGTCGCCCGATAGCTGGAAATACTTGGGCGCGCCGAGGACAACCAGGTCCGGGTTGCGTTTCGCCAACTCAAGCACCGCTTTCTCGTTCTGGTGCAACCGCTTGCGGCTTCGGGCAAAGAGCGCGATCCGGCTTACGCCCGCCCCACGGACCAGGGTCATGGCCTTGTCCATGTCCACGGTCTCGTCGATCTGGGCCATGGCATCGAACAACGGGCCGTCATACACGGGCACGTCGGACAGCCCCGCACTCTCCGCACATTCTTCATAGGCCGCTCTGACCGCCATCCGGGCCGCCTTGCCTTCGGGACGACTGCCGTTACGGATGTCGTCCATGGTCTCCGCCCCGAGGCGGGCCTCCATGCACGCCTTCACTTCCGGCGAAGCATTGCGCACCTCGCCAGGACCGAACCCCCAGCCGGAAGTTGCCCCAAGCAGCAAAAGAGCGAACACAAGAAGAGTCATCAGCCTGAAATTCAAATTCACGGGAACGCTCCTTCATCGCTTTCCAAAATGACAAGTAGGTTTCATCACTACTACGCGTCCCGCCGGACAGCACCATTATTATCGGGACATCCCCATGGCGCGCACTTGGCTTGGGCAACGAAATGACGTACTGTCCCACTCCCTATGAAACGAAAGCAGACACGCACCCTGCGCGTGGGCAACGTGGGCATCGGCGGGGACAACCCCGTCCGGGTCCAGTCCATGTGCAACACCGACACCCGCGACGTCATGAGCACGGTCGCCCAGATCAACCGGCTGGCCGAGGCCGGTTGCGAAATCGTGCGCCTGGCCGTGCCCGACGACAAGGCTGCCGCAGCCCTGGCCGCCATTCGCGAGCAGTCGCCGGTGCCGCTCATCGCGGACATCCACTTCGACCACAGGCTGGCACTGGCAGCCCTGGACGCCGGACTGGAAGGGCTGCGCATCAACCCGGGCAACATAGGGAACGAGTCCAAGGTGGACGCCGTGGTCCGCGCCGCCAAGGCGGCTGGCGCGCCCATCCGCATCGGCGTCAATGGCGGCTCGCTGGAAAAAGACCTGCTCAAACAATTCGGCGGGCCCACACCCGAGGCCATGGTCGAGTCAGGCCTGCGCCACGTGGCCATGCTGGAGAAGCGCGGCTTCCACGACATCAAGATTTCGCTCAAGACCTCATCGGTCCTGAACACCATCGCCGCGTACCAGCTCATGTCGGAGAAGGTGGACTATCCCCTGCACATCGGCATCACCGAGGCGGGCACCCTGCTCCGAGGCGCGGTCAAATCCGCCGTGGGCCTGGGCATCCTGCTGCACCAGGGCATCGGCGACACCCTGCGCGTCTCGCTGACCCACGACCCCGTGGCAGAGATCGGGGTGGCCTATGAAATTCTCCGCGCCCTTGGCCTGCGGGAACGCGGCCCGGAGATCATCTCCTGCCCCACCTGCGGGCGCACCGAGATCGGGCTCATCGAGCTGGCCGAAAAGGTGGAGGAAGCCCTGCGCGGCGTGGAGGAAGTCTTCACCGTGGCGGTCATGGGCTGCGTGGTGAACGGACCGGGAGAAGCCCGCGAAGCGGACATCGGCATTGCCGGCGGACGCGGCCTGGGCATCATCTTCCGCAAGGGCGAGGTGGTCCGCAAAGTCAAGGGCGACGAGAACCTGCTGCCCGAATTCATGAAAGAGATCGAGGCCTTCCTGGCCGAAAGGAGAAACAGATAATATGCGTCTTTCCCGTTACTACGTCCCGACCCTGAAGGAAGACCCGGCCGACGCCGAGGTGGTGTCCCACAAGCTGCTCATGCGCGCCGGGATGGTCCGCAAGCTGACCAGCGGCATCTACAACTACCTGCCGCTGGGCCTGCGCTCCATCAACAAGGTAGCGAACATCGTGCGCGAGGAGATGGATCGTGCCGGAGCCATGGAAGTGCTCCTGCCCACGGTCCAGCCCGCCGACCTCTGGCAGGAGACGGGCCGCTGGGAATACTACGGCAAGGAGCTGCTCCGGTTCAAGGACCGCCACGACCGCGACTACTGCCTCGGCCCCACCCACGAGGAGGTCATCACCGACCTGGTCCGACACGAGATCAAGTCCTACAAGCAGCTGCCGGTCAATCTCTATCAGGTCCAGACCAAGTTCCGCGACGAGATCCGCCCCCGCTTCGGGCTCATGCGCGGCCGCGAGTTCATCATGAAGGACGCCTACTCCTTTGACAAGGACGAAGCCGGAGCCGAGGCCTCCTACTGGAATATGTTCGAAGCCTACAAAGCGGCATTCTTACGCATCGGCCTGAATTTCAAACCCGTCCAGGCGGACTCCGGCGCCATCGGCGGCGACTTCTCCCATGAATTCATGGTTCTGGCCGAGACCGGCGAGGACACCATCGCCTCCTGCAAGGCATGCGAGTTCGGCGCCAACCTGGAAAAGGCCAAGGTGGCTCCGCCCACTGAGACCGGCGGCCTCGAGGCCCCCTGCCCGCCCATGGAAGAGGTCTCGACCCCGGGCACCCACACCGTGGAGGAGGTCTGCGGCTTCCTCGGCATCTCCGCCGACAAGCTGGTCAAGACCCTGCTCTTCGTGGTCGACGGCAATCCGGTGGCCGCCCTGGTGCGCGGCGACCGCGAACTCAACGACGTCAAGCTGCGCAACCTGGTGGGCGGCAACGAGATTGAGATGGCCGACGAGGAAACGGTCAAGAAGCTGACCGGAGCGCCCGTTGGTTTTGCCGGCCCTGCCGGCCTGGCCGAAGACGTGCCCGTCTACGCGGACCACGAGTTGCTCTCCGCCACTGACTGGGTGGCAGGCGCCAACAAGGGCGACACCCATGTCCAACACCTTTCCCTGGGCCGCGACTGCAAGGTCGAGGCATTCGCCGACCTGCGCGTCATCGAACCCACCGATCCCTGCCCGGAATGCGGCGGCGAAATCGAATTCAAGAAGGGCATCGAGGTCGGCCACGTCTTCAAGCTCGGCCTCAAGTACTCCGAAAAGATGGAAGCCACCTTCCTGGACGAGAACGGCAAGTCCCAATACATGATCATGGGCTGCTACGGCATCGGCGTCTCCCGCATCGTGGCCTCCGCCATCGAACAGAACCATGACGAGAACGGCTGCTGCTTCCCGCCCTCCATCGCTCCCTTCGAGGTCTGCCTGATCTCCTTGGGCGGCAAGGACCAGGATGTGGCCGACAAGGCCGAGGAACTCTACGCGACCCTGGAGGGGCTCGGCGTGGAGGTGGCCTACGATGACCGCAAGGAGCGCCCCGGCGTCAAGTTCGCCGAGGCCGATCTCATCGGCTATCCCATGCAGCTCGTACTCGGCGGCAAGGGCCTCAAAAACGGCATCATCGAGGCCAAGAACCGCAAGACCGGTGAAAAGACCGAGCTGCCCCTGGAAGGCTTTGCCGAGGCCTTCGCTCAGTGGCGCAAGGACATCTGGAACGGCTGGGGACTGGACGCCTAGCCTTCACGGAAAAGATTCCTCAGCAAACAGATCAACGCAATCAAAAGCGCACCATGCCAGGCATGGTGCGCTTTTCGTTTGTCGCAGTAATCGCGGCAGTCATATCATTCTGGCTTCAGCTATCGGAGGGCTCGATACTCCCATCCCAAAAACATCAACCTCATCTCTATCGACGGATCGCTGCAGCATGGCCGATACGACGCCAACACAACGTCGCAATATGTCGCATTGCGACGTCGCAATTGTTGCATTTGTCGCGCGACAGTGTCGCATGCGACGTTTGAAACACATTTGCGTGAAATGCGGGGTTTCTCTAGAGTTTGTATAACCATTAGTCTTTACAGAATATAATGCGACTAATGCATGCCTTGGCACACCGATTGCTTTAATGAGTTCAACAGCGCATCACTCGAGCCTGCAACAAACCAATGTGGAGGGAAATATGTTTGAGAGAAACGTGACCAAGGTGGTTCAGGACTGCATTCTCGACAGCGGCATCCAGGCCAAGGTTGTAGCGGAAAAGATCAACAAGCCGTACTCGACTCTCATGCGGGAAATCAATCCCTTTGACGCCAGCGCCAAGCTCGGTGCCGAGACCCTGCTCGAAATCATGAAGGTCACCTCGGACATCCGCCCCCTGCAGTTCATGGCTTCCGAGATGGGTTGCTCTCTCGAATCCGGAACTGCATAGTTTTCGCTGAACCGTCCAGCCTTCGACAGCACAAGCACATTTCGGGCCGGAGTCTTCTCCGGCCCTTTTTTTGTCCCGCTTCCGGGTAAAAGTTCAATGCGGCCTTGCGAAAGCGGCAACGCGCCTTTATACTGGGAAAAACCCGGAAAACGCGATGACCGAAACCAAAAGCAAGAAGACATCCTCACCCAGCGCTCTGAGCAGAAGGGCCGCGTTGACGCAGACCGTGGCCATAGCAGGGGTTGTCCTCCTGTTTTCCATTGCCGCCATTCTCTACAACACCTACCGCCTCTACAACCAGGTTGACAGCAAGATAGCGAGCGTGGCCGCCCTGGCGGAAACCAGCCTGGCCACGGCGGTCTGGCAGGTGGACCACGCCTCGGCCAGGGATTTCATCAACGCCGTCCTCCTGGACCCGGACGTGGTCTTTGCCCAGGTGGTCACGGGCCGCGAGACCATGGCTTCACGCGCCAAGCCGGGCTACGCGGGCATGGACTTCGCCGCCTTCGGGAAAAACGGACAGTTCCGCACCATCGCCGTGGAGATCAGAAAGAACGGCAACCGGATCGGCACGTTCAACCTGGCGACCTCGCTTCAGTCAATCCGCCGGGACGTGGTCATCAGTTGCCTCGTAACCCTGGTCCTGGCCTTCGTGCTCATCGTCGTCATCTCCCAGACCACGCTCTATTTCTCCCGAGCCAAGCTGTTCAACCCGCTCAAAAGGCTCGAGGAGTCGGCAACATCCATTGCCGACGGCGATCTTGATGCTCCCATCGACACCCATCTGCCCGGAGAACTCGGCACCCTGGCCCACGCCATTGACGATATGCGCGACTCGGTACGCCACCTGATCAGTGACCTGCAGGAATCCAAACTGCGTCTCGAGGATCACCGCAATGCCCTGGAAAAGACCGTCAAGGAACGCACCGAAGAGCTTGAGCAGAAAAACGAATCCCTGAACAAGGCCCTGGACGACGTACGCAACGCCAAGCGGGCGGCCGAGGTGGCCAACCTGGCCAAGTCCAGCTTTCTGGCCAGCATGAGCCATGAGATCCGCACTCCCATGAACGCCATCCTGGGCATGGCCGACATTCTCTGGGAAACCAAACTGACCGAAGACCAGTCTCGTTATGTGCAGGTGTTCCGGTCAGCAGGAGAAAACCTGCTGGAAATTCTCGATGACATCCTTGATCTCTCCAAAATCGAGGCGGGACGCCTCAGCCTGGAGGAAATCGAATTCAACCTCTACGAGGTAATCAGCAAAACCTGCGCGCTGATCGAGCCCAAGGCACGGAGCAAGGAGCTGAGCTTTTCCTGCGACATTGCCCCCACAGCCCCGGAATTCCTGAGCGGAGACCCGGTCCGGCTGAAGCAGATCATCATCAACCTGCTCGGCAATGCCGTGAAGTTCACCGAAGAAGGCACAGTGAGCCTGAGCGTGGACCCCCTGCAGACTGAAAACGAGGACCTGCTCCTCCAATTCACCGTCAAGGACACCGGTCCGGGAATCCCCCCGGACAAGCTCGACGCCATCTTCGACTCATTCACCCAGGCGGACAGCTCCACCACCCGGCGATTCGGCGGAACCGGCCTGGGACTGGCCATCAGCAAACGGCTGGTGAGCATGATGGGCGGCCGAATCTGGGTCGAGAGTTCCCACGGATCGGGTTCGGCCTTCCTGTTCACCGCCCGCTTCAACCTCTCCGAACCGATCGACATCATGCCGGGAGAGCCCCTCCCCACCATCGAGGACGGCGACCTGCCCGCTCTGAACCTGCTCGTATGCGAGGACTCCAAGTACAACGCCTTCGTCATCCAGACCTATCTCAAGAACACCCCCTGCACCCTGACCATCGCAGAAAACGGCCAGGTCGGCGTGGACGCCTTCAAGAGAGAGGCCTTCGACTGCGTGCTCATGGATATCCAGATGCCGGTCATGGACGGGTATGAAGCTACCCGCACCATCCGGGAGTGGGAGGCGGAAAACGGGCGGGCGCGCACCCCGCTCATCGCCATGACGGCCTACGCCCATTCCGAGGCCGCCCAGGCGTGCCTTGAGGCGGGGGCCGACAGTCACCTGGCAAAGCCGGTCAAGAAGAGCGCCCTCTTCGACGCACTGCAAGCTGTCAGTCTCCCCAAGGGAGGAGACGCCGAGAGCGAGGAAGCTGAGGCGGCCCGAATCAGCGTGAAAGCGGCCTACGCCGCATTGGAGCGCGACGACTTCGCCTCTGTCCGGGTGCTGGGCAGCGACATCGAAAACCGAGGGAAGGCGCTGTCCCTGGAACTGCTGACCGAAAGCGGCGCAGCCCTGCAACAGGCAGCCGGAGACGTTCCTGATCGTGCGGCTGTCAGACGAATCCTGGACGACCTCGCCCAAGTCGTTGATATACCGGGGCCGTTGGGGTAGCTTCCGTAAGGGTTGAACAGCAGTCGGGGAGAGGTCATGCATGATATTCGTCTAATCTGGTGCCACGGTTCACTGAGTGAACCATGGGGCGCCAAGTCCAGATACCTGGCTGGCGTGGCCGAAACCGCCGGGCTGGAGATGGACGCCCTGGATTTTCGGGATCTCGACGACCCGGACGATCGAGTGGAGCGCATGGTGTCCCACCTGGAGGGCTCGGACGTGCCCGCCATCCTCGTAGGTTCCAGCATGGGGGGCTACGTGGCCGCCGCCGCTTGCAGCCGCCTGAAGATCGCCGGAATCTTTCTCCTCGCGCCCGCCTTCTACCTGCCGGGATACGCCACCCATGTCTTCAACGGCCTGCCCAAGGCCGTCACCGTGGTCCACGGCTGGCGGGACGATGTGGTTCCCGTGGAAAATGCCATCCGTTTCGCAAGCCTCCACCGGGCCGAGTTGCACGTCCTCGACGACGGCCACCGGCTGGCCGCCAGCACCGAGGCCCTCGGCGTATATTTCTTCAATTTCCTCGATGCCATCAAGGGCGGAGACCAGGCATGATCCCGGCCCGCCGCGTCATTGCTCTCCTGGCGGCCCTGGTTGTGCTGCTGGCCTGCGCACCGAGCCTGGCAGAGGAGTCCTTTCCCCTGCGCCCCTACTATCCCGAGGTCCGCTACATGAGCACCGAGCAACTCCTCAGGGACTACACCCGGACCGTGGTTGTCGATATCCGCTCCAGCTTCGAGTACGATGTGGCGCGCATCAACAAGGCCAAGCTGCTTCCCCTGACCACTCCGGACTTCGGAGAAAAGCTGGAAAAGCTCAGGCCCAAGGACGATCCCACGCCCATGGTCTTCTATTGCAACGGGCACAGCTGCGCCAAGAGCTACCAGGCAGCCCAGGTCGCCCTCTCCCTTGGATTTTCCCACGTCTTCGCCTATGACGGGGGCATCTTCGACTGGATCGGAGCCGCACCCGACAAGGCCACGCTCATGAATGAGACCCCGGCCCGCAAGGACCGGATCATCTCCCCGGCCCAGTACGAGACGCGACTTCTCGGCTTCGACGAATTCTCCCGCCAGGCCATGGAAAAGGATACCGTCACCATAGACATCCGCGACCCGTTCCAGCGCTCCATGCGACCGCGCATACCTGGCGTTCGCAACATTCCCCTGGACCCCCTGCTCGACCTGGTTGTCTCGCGCATCTGGACGGAAAAACGGCTCCTGTTCTTTGACGCCGTGGGCAAGCAGGTCCGCTGGCTCCAATACTTCCTGGAGTCCTACGGCTACTTCGACTACGCCTTCCTGCGCGGCGGCATGCGCGCCATAGAGCACGATCGGGGCAAGGCCGAACCGGTCATCGAGGCCAACCGCTCCATAGTCTCCAACCAGGAGATGCTGCTCACCCTTACCGCCGACGGCAGGCTGGACAACAGCGACCGCAAGGTCATGAGCTTCCTGCTGGCCAACGTCAAATTCGACAACTACATCGTGGTGGGCCTGGGTGACGCGGTGAAGACCCTGTCCATGGGCCGGGACCTGCTCATGAGCACCATGCGCAAGCTCGACCAACTGCAATACGCCACCCACTCGGTCATGCAGGACTCACTCATCGTCAAGGTGGACCCCCGCCTGGCCTGGAAGGGCAAGCCCGGCACCAAGGCGTGGAAGGACAAACTGGCCGAATTCCGGGCCTCGGTGAGGGATTAGACTCATGCGCCGCGCCGTATACAACCTGCTCCTGCCCCTGGCCGTCCTCGTGCTGCTTTCGCCCGTGGCTTTTGCCGCAGAGAAGGCTTCCCTGGTCCTGCAATGGACGCCGCAGGCCCAGTTCGCCGGATTTTTCATGGCCCAGGAAAAGGGCTTTTACGCCGAGGAAGGCATCGACCTGACCCTCATCTCGGGCGGTCCGGACGTCCTGGCCAGCGAATACCTGGAGACGGGCAAGGCCGAATTCGCCACCATGTTTCTCTCCTCGGCCCTGCAGCGGCGAGCCACCCTGCCCGTGGTCAACGTGGGGCAGTTCGGCCAGCACTCGGCCCTGATGCTCGTGGCCATCAAGGGCAGGGGCATCGAGCGCATCGAAGACCTCGGCTGGAAAAAGATCGGCCTCTGGGCCAATGAATTCCAGATCCAGGCCCGCGCGCTGTTCAAGCGCAAGGGGCTCAAGGTCACGGTGGTGCCCCAGTCCGACTCCCTGGACCTGTTCATGCGTGGCGGAGTGCAGGCGGCCTCGGCCATGTGGTACAACGAATACCACACCCTGCTCTCCTACGGCCTGGACGAGTCCGAACTGATCCCCTTCTTCTTCCGCGATTACGGCCTCGACTTCCCTGAAGACGGCATCTACTGCCTGGATACGACCGCAGAGAAGAAACCGGAACTGGCTCGCGCCCTGGTCAGGGCTACGGCCAGGGGATGGCGCTACACCTTCGATCACCCCGACGAGGCGCTGGATACCGTGCTCAGCCGGATGCGGGAGGCGCGGATTCCCGCCTGCCGCGCCCACCAGAAATGGATGCTCGCCCGGATGCGGGACATCATGGTCGAAGGCGACGTGCCGTCCATGGGCATCTTGCGCCGCAAGGACTTCGAGCGCGTCCGGGACGTACTCCTGGAAACGGGATTCATCAGCAACAAGACTGACTTCAACGATTTTTACCGAGGTGAGCGATGATCCAGCGACGCGGCCTCGCCTTCAAGCTCGCACTCTCCATCCTCGGCTGCGCCCTGCTCGTGGTGGCGGCCATCCTTGCCTATACCTACCAGTATTCCCGGGATATCATCCTGCGACAATCCAGGGAGCACTCGAGGAGCCTGGCCATCGAGACCGCCAGCCGCATAGACTCGGTGCTCGCGGGCGTGCAGAAGGTGGCCTCCAACATCGCCTTCTCCCTGGAAGACGCCAGCCTGACCGAAGAGGAGATCCTGGACCTCAACCGACGAGTGCTTGCCAACAACCCTGAAATCTACGGTATGGCCATCGCCTTCGAGCCCTATTTCCTGACGCCCGACAAGCTCTACTTCGCGCCCTACCATTATCGGTCCGGCAACCGAATCGCCTACACCAATCTCGGGTCGCCGCAGTACCGCTATTTCTACATGGACTGGTACCAGCTTCCCAAGGAACTGGGCCGCGCGGTCTGGACCGAACCGTACAGCGACGAAGGCGGCGGCAACGTGACCATGGCCACCTACTCCGTGCCGTTCTATCGAACCGAGCACGGGCAGCAGGTATTCGCCGGCGTGGTCACCGCGGACATCTCCCTGGATTGGCTCCAGGAGATGGTCCATGAAATCAAACTGTTCGACACAGGCTACGCCTTCCTTATCTCCCGCTACGGCACGTTTGTCACCCACCCGGAAAAACACCTGGTCATGAACCAGACCATCTTTTCGCTGGCCGAGGAGACCGGCTCGACCCAACTCCGCCAGGTGGGCCGGGACATGGTCGAAGGCAAGCGCGGGTTCGTCCAGCTGAAGGAGGACCGGGGCGAGGCCAAGCGTTATCTCTATTACACCGGGCTGAAGAACGGAGGCTGGTCCCTGGGCGTGGTCTTTCCCAAGAGTGAGATGATGGCCGACGTCTACTCCCTGTCCAAGGCAACCGGTCTCATCGGCCTCGGCGGCTTCGCGGTCCTGGCCCTGGTCGTGATCGTGGTGGCCCGCCGCATCACCTGGCCCCTGACCGAACTCTCCGGCTCCGCCCTGGAGATCGCCTCGGGCAACCTGGACCTCAAGCTCCCGGATATCGGGAGCAACGACGAAGTAGGCGAGCTGGCCGAGTCCTTCTGGATCATGAAGACCTCCCTCAAGCGGCACATCGCAAACCTGACCGCCACCACCGCGGCCAAGGAGCGCATCGAATCCGAACTGCGCATCGCCCGTGACATCCAGATGGGCATCCTGCCCAAGCTCTTTCCCGCATTCCCGGATCGCGACGAATTCGAGGTCTTCGCCTCCATCGAACCGGCCAAGGAGGTGGGCGGCGACCTCTACGACTTCTTCTTCGTGGACGAAACCCACTTCTGTTTCCTGGTCGGCGACGTCTCGGGCAAGGGCGTGCCCGCCGCCTTTTTCATGGCCGTGACCAAGACCCTGCTCAAGGTCGTGTCCGAGCGGGGGCTTGATCCGGGCGAGGTGCTGACCAAGGTCAACTCGGACCTGGCCGCCGACAACGAGTCGTGCATGTTCGTGACCCTGTTCCTGGCCGTCATCGACATCGAGACCGGCGAGACCCGCTACGCCAACGCCGGGCACAACCCGCCAATCTTCCTGAAAAAGGGCGAAAAGCCGGAGTGGGTCCCCCCCTTGGGCGAACCCGTGGCGGGCATCATGGAAGGCTTCGAGTATTCCACCAAGACCATGGTCATGGACCCGGGCGACATCCTCTTCATCTACACTGACGGCGTGACCGAGGCCATGAACCCGGCCAAGCAAATCTACTCCGACGACCGGCTCATGGACCTGCTCACCTCCATGCGCGACCCGGCTGCCACCGCCATGATCAGGGACATAGACACCTCCATCAAGGACTTCACCCAGGGCGCGGAACAGTCGGACGATATCACCATGCTCGCCATGCGCTTCCAGGGGCCGGACAAGAGCTGACCTCGGCTGTTGCAGTGCAAAAAAGCTAACAATCCATATTTCAACCGCTTATCCGGCATTCCCCCGCTCTTTTAGGGCGCTCTTCTCGAAAAACACCGCCCTTTTTTCGGTTTTCGTTGACGCAAAGTCGAAAATGGGGCTAATTTGCATACTAGCCAGCAATTCCAACATGTGGGGGGTAAACATGTTCGAGAAAAGCGTGACAAAGAAGATGCAGGACATTGTCCTGGGTGGCAGGGTTCCGGCCAAACAGGTGTGCCGGGAAATCAAGAAACCGTATTCAACATTGCTGCGGGAGCTCAATCCGTTCGACAACCACGCCAAGCTCGGCGCGGAGACCATGTTCGAGATCGTCAAGGCGACGCACAACGTCTCCATCCTCGAATTCATGGCAAGGGAGCTGGGTTATACACTCATGCCCATGGAGCGGGACAATCCCGTCGGCAGGCCCAAAGGCCGCAAGACCACGGAGCGCGTGCGTCGCCAGGCAGCGACAATGTAGCCGTTCTCTTACCGGCCCTTCATCGCCCCCCGTGCGCGACGCACCGGGGGGCTTGATTGCGTGATAATCCGGTGAAGAGGGCACCTTGCATTTTGACTTTTCAGGATAATTGGTTTTAATTAATGGTTGCGCGTCAACGCACTCAAGCCACACCATTTCCCAAGGAGGAACTCGTGTCTCAGGATACATTCAACAAAGCGCTCGCCGTGGGCCGCCCGCCGAACGTGGTCCGGAATTTCCCCAACTCCCAGGCGCTCATCGTCAGCGGCAAGGTCATCGACCGCGCCATGCTCGCCAAAGGGCAGGCCATGACCATCGCCGCCAACGGCCGCAACATCTTCGTCATCGAGGGCGCGCTCAAGGCCGCCCAGCGCGCCAACGCAGCCATCATCATCGAGATCGCCCGCAGCGAGTCCACCTACTGCCCGACCACCCTGTGGAACATCGCGCGCCGCGTGGACTATCTCTGCAACATGCACAACATCACCGTGCCCGTTGCCGTCCATGCCGACCATTACTTCATGAAGAAGTGGGATGACGTGCCCGTGGCCAAGGCCGAGATTTCGTCCGTCTTCGACGCGGGCGTCACCTCCATCGCCATCGACGCCTCGCACATGACCGACGATCTCAACCTGCTCGCCAACATCGAAGTCTCCTCGTCCATCCCCTCCTGGGCCGGATACGAGACCGAAATCGGCGAGATCAAGGGTGAATTCGGTCTCTCCACTCCGGTGGAAGCCAAATATCTCTGCCAAGGGCTCAACGCCCATGGCCTGTGCCCGGACTGGATCGCCCTGAACAACGGCACCACCCACGGCATCGAGGCCTCCGGCGAAGGCATCCAGGTGGACGTCACCGCTGAAATTCACGAAGCCCTGAAGGCCTACGGCACCTCCGGCGCACAGCACGGCACCTCGGGCAACGACTCCGCCCGCCTGCGCGAAATCGCCGCCAAGACCAAGACCACCAAGGCCAACGTGGCCACCGCTCTCCAGATGATCGGCTGGGGCGTCAAGGTCAACGACTTCGGTAACGCCATCATGACCGATGACGGCCGCTTCGACAAAGTGCCCGGCGAAGGACTCCAGGACGCCCTCTGGGAAGAAATGGTCGCCTACGCCGATGCCAACGACATCCACGGCGGCAACTACAAGAAGCTCAACCTGCCCTTCGAGCGCCGCTGGCAGGGCCAGGATGCCACCTCCCGCGACCGCATGGCCAAGGCCGTCGAGGATTTCGTCCACCACCTGCTGGTGGATGTGTTCAACGCCGATGGCACCGCCGACATCGCCTGCGACCTCATCCTTGAGGCCGGTTCCTACGACCTTGGCGCCAAAGCCGAGCAGTTCGAGGACCCTGCCGAGTGGACCGAGGAGAAGATCAAGGCCAGAGCCGCCGCCATCGATACCGACAAGGGCCCTGAAGGGGACTTTGACGACTAGGGTGTAGCGATATGCCAATGCAAACCGGCCCGACCGCTTGTGCGGTTGGGCCGGTTTTTTTGTGGTTGGCCGGGGGGGTAAGAAGCTGTTATTTTTGCAATAAGGTGGGTTGTTGCCGCACTCCGCAAAGAGCCGGTGTTGGAGCGTTCCGCTCCTCCCCCTCCAGGAATCGCGCTTGCAGCGCGAACAGAGCCGTGTTTGGGGGCTGTGCCCCCAAAAGCCCTCCATGCCCTCCCGGCGGGGTCCATTTCTTTTGCTGCGCCAAAAGAAATAGACGAAAGAAAAGGAGCTTGGAGCGTCACCCCCGCCCCGATCTCGCTGGCGAGAATCTCATCCAACCCGGTCGGCTCCGGACTACGTTGAGTGAAACGCTCTGCCAGCCTTATCAGTCGGAGGCCGTCAGGCTCCTTCGTACAGCGGCTGAAGAGCCGCCGACCAGTTTGGTGAGCTTCTAGGCCCGCGAGCAAGGGGCTGACTGCGGAGCTTCGGATGGAAAGGCGAAGAGCCCAATGGCTTCTTTCTAATTCGTAGAGAGGTGCTAGCTCGACTTGACGGACGGCTGCAGCTACAAAAAAGCGCGTCTTTTGCCTTCTTTTGAACGCGCTAGACTAGCGGTAACCGTTGGCGAGTCTTCGAGCCTTACGGATAGCGACAGCAGAGCAAAGACGGTCGCCCCGAAAGGGGCGAAATCCTTCCTACATCAATCGCCGCCTGAAAGGTGGCTTCCTCATCTCTTCCTCTTTCTTCCAAAAGAGACAGGAGACAAGCAAAACTAGACGTTGAACAGGAAGTGGGCGACGTCCCCGTCATGCATGACGTAATCCTTGCCCTCGACGCGCAGGACGCCTTCGGCCCGGCACTTGGCCTCGGACCCGTACTGGACGTAATGGTCGTAGCTGATGACCTCGGCACGAATGAAGCCGCGCTCGAAATCGGTGTGGATGACGCCCGCGGCCTGGGGGGCCTTGTCGCCCTGATGAATGGTCCAGGCACGGACCTCTTTGACGCCGGCGGTGAAGTAGCTGATCAGCCCGAGGGAGTGGAAGCCGGTGCGAATAATCTGGTGCAGGCCGGACTCCTCGATGCCGAAGGATTCCAGAAACTCCTGCTGCTCCTCTTCCTCCAGGCCCACGAGTTCCTCTTCCATCTTGGCGGAAATCTTGACGAACTCGGCACCGCGTTCAGCGGCCAGCTTGCGCACGGACTGGACGTAGTCGTTGTCTTCCATCAGACCGTCTTCGTCCACGTTGGCGCAGTAGATAACGTTCTTGGCGGTGATCAATCGCAGCTCGGCGAGCAACTCGGCCAGCCCCTTGCGTTCTTCGGTGAAGGTGGCGGCGGGCTGTCCCTGGTCGAGATGGGCGAGGAGCGCCTTGGCCGCCTCGATCTTGGGGGCCAGGGTCTTGTCGCCCTTGACCATCTTTTCCATGCGCTCAAGCCGATTCTCCAGAACCTGGACGTCGGCGAGGATCAGCTCGGTTTCGATAACCTCGATGTCGCGCAGGGGATCAACGGAGTTGGCCACGTGAATGACGTCGTCGTTGTCGAAGCAGCGGACCACGTGCAGGATGGCCTGGGTCTCGCGGATGTTGCCGAGGAACTTGTTGCCCAGTCCCTCGCCCTTGGAGGCGCCTGCCACCAGGCCCGCGATGTCCACGAAATCCACGGTGGAGTACTGCACGCGCTGGGGCTTGACCAACTCGGCCAACACCTCGATGCGCGGGTCCGGCACGGGCACCACGGCCTTGTTGGGTTCGATGGTGCAGAAGGCGTAGTTGGCGCTCTCCGCGTTCTGGGCCTTGGTCAGGGCGTTGAAAAGCGTGGACTTGCCCACATTGGGCAGGCCGACGATACCGATGCTGAGTGACATGGATGCTCCTGGAAAAGAGATTGCCGGACAAAACCGGCGCGGTGCTGGAAGTACCGTCCTTTATCGGTGAATGCAAGCAACTTTTCCGTCACGCCCCTTGAAGGGACCGCTGTACATGGGAGAAAAATGCCACAGGACACGCCTTGATGGGGAGGACTGGAGTGGGGTAGGATGGATAATCGAAAAGCTCCAGCCAGAGGAACCGCATGCAAGCCGCAACCCGAATCGACTTTCCCGCCCTGACCGAAAACCTGGCCTCGGCCCACCGTGAGGGCCGGAACTTTCTCTATGAATATGAAGTATACGACTTCCTGGCCAACCTCGGCTCGGAGACTCCACCCCGCTGCCATCTGGTGGAACGCGGCGAACACGTGGCGGACGAGAAGATCCTTTCCCTGCCCGGTGACAAGGCGGTACTCAAGATCGTTTCTCCCGCCCTGCCGCACAAGACCGAGGTAGGCGGCGTGCGCATCGTGGACAAGGAGCCCAACAAGGTCCGCTCCGCCATCAGGCGCATGCTCTACGAGGTGCCGGAGAACGCGGCCATGTGGATCGAGCGGAACAAGGACGTGGCCCACGAAGCCTATCTCGGGCTCTCGGGGGACGAACTGGTGCAGGCCATCGCCGATGACATCCGGGGCGTGCTTCAGGTCCAGTTCATGCCGCCCGACTCAGAGGCCTTCGGCAACGAGCTGATCGTGGGCCTGCGCAACACCCGCGAGTTCGGCACGATTATCAGCGCCGGGCTCGGCGGCACCGACACCGAGCTGTACGCCAGGCGATTCCGCAAGGGACAGGCCATCGTGGCCGCCTCGGTGGAGATGATCGACGGCGGCGGATTCTTCGAGCTGTTCAAGCGGACCATCTCCTACCGCAAGCTGGCGGGACTGACGCGCGGCCAGCGGCGCATCGTCACGGACGAACAGATCGTGGAGTGTTTCAGCGCCTTCATCGAGGTGGGACGACATTTTTCGTCCGGCAACCCCGACGCGCCCTTTGTCATTGAAGAGTTGGAAATCAACCCGTTTGCCTTCACCGACTACCTGATGATCCCCCTGGATGGGCTCTGCCGCTTCTCCCTGCCCGGCGATGCCCCGTCATCCAGGCCTGTACACAAGATACGTTCCATCGTCGCGCCGGAGACCATCGGCGTGGTTGGCGTGTCATCCAGCCGGATGAACTTTGGGCGGCTCATCCTCAAGAACGTCCTCGACGCGGGTTTTGCGCGGGAAAAAGTGTTCGTGATCAAGCCGGACGCGGACGAGGTGGACGGCGTGCGCTGTGTACCGGACCTGCACTCCCTGCCGGAACCGCTGGACCTGTTCGTGGTGGCAGTGCCAGCGCCTCACGTCCCGGCCATCGTGGACGAGGTGCTGGATACGGGCCGGGCCGAGGCCGTGCTCCTCATTCCGGGCGGCATGGGCGAGACCGAGGAAAGCCGCGAGCGGGCCGCCGAGTTAACCGAGCGGATGCGCAAGGCGCATGAAACCGGCGGCGGACCAGTCTTCCTGGGCGGCAACAGCATGGGCGTAGTCTCGCATCCTGGCCGGTACGACACCTGGTTCATCCCCGAGAACAAGTTTCCCAAATCCCACGGCAAGCCCTACAAACGGGCCGCGCTCATCTCCCAGTCTGGGGCGTTCATGCTCACCAGACTGGCCCAGTGCCCGGAGATCGAGCCCGCCTACATGCTCTCCATGGGCAACCAGAACGATCTGACCCTGGGCGACATGGCCCGCTACTTCAAGGACGCGGACGACGTGGACGTCATCGCTGTCTATGCCGAAGGATTCAAGGACCTGGACGGGCTGGCTTTCTGCCGGGCGGTGCGCGAAGCCGTGCTGGCAGGCAAGGACGTAATCTTCTACAAAGCGGGCCGGACCCCGGAGGGCAAAGTTGCCACGGCCGGGCATACGGCCTCCCTGGCCGGGGATTACATGGTCTGTGAGTCCTGCGTGCGCGAAGCCGGGGCCATCGTGGCCCGGAGCTTTACTGAATTTCAAAACCTGGTCCTGCTGGCCCAGCGGCTGCATGGCAAGACAATCGCAGGCAACCGGCTGGCGGCTCTTTCGGCCGCAGGCTTCGAGGCCGTAGGCATGGCCGACTCCATCGAATCGGACGATTTCGCCATGCGCCTGGCCCCGTTGCGGCGCGAGACCCGCGACCGCCTGGCCGCGCTGTTCGAGCGAAAACGCCTGTCAGGACTGGTCACCCCCCGCAACCCCCTGGACGTCACCCCGGCGGCGGACGACGAGACTCACGCCGAAGCGGCCCGGGCCCTTTGCCAGGACCCCGGCGTGGACGCGGTTGTGCTGGGGCTGGTACCCATGTCCCCCTCCCTGGACGCGGTGGCGGATACCTGCGGTGCCTCGGAGCGGGTCGAGACCATCGTCCCCCTGCTCGCGGCCCTGGCGGCAGAAAGCGACACGCCGCTGGTCTGCGTGGTGGACGCCGGCAGGCTCTACGAGGGGCTGATCCGGCGGCTCATGGAGGCGGACATTCCGGTCTTCCGCTCGTCCGACCGGGGCGTGGCAGCCCTGAGCCAGTACATCGAGGGCAGGCTCCATGCCGCCCGACTGCGTGATGAGAGCTAACCGGAGGCCATAAAAATCGCCCGTCCCCGAAGACCGGAGACGGGCGCATACTTTAGCACTTCCGACCGCTAGCGCCGAGCCTCAACCGTCATGCCGGGCTTGAGGTTGTACTTCTTGCCGAATATCTCCACGGGCACGAGCTTGTCGCCCTTGTGGTAGGCGGTCATGTTCACGCGGTCCTGATCAATGACCAGATCGAACCAGATTTTCTTCCAGGAGAAATTGAGGTGCATCTCGCCCCAGTGGGCGGGCAGATCGGGGTCCACCTTCATGGGGGTGGAGGAAAGGTTCAGCCCGGCGAAATCCTGCTTGAGCACTTCCAGGGTTCCGGCCATGACGCCGGTATGGACGCCCTCGATGGTCGTGCCGCCCTGGGTATCGTAGATATCGCTCCGCATTGCCTCCATGAACCAATCCCACGATATTTCACTAGGATATATGTACTTCGAAATAACCGCGTGAACGACCTTGGAAAGGGTTGAACCATGGCTCGTCCGCTGTTCGTAGAAGTCGTAGTTGGCCTTGAGGAGCTTGAGTGGATCGTCCACCTTGTGGCCAAGTTGGGTCAGGATGCGGGCCACCTCCTCGGGTTCAAGCACGTACCAGGTCATCAGGGTGTCTGCCTGCTTGGCCACCTTGTAGTTGTCCGGGTTGTCGCCTTCGGCCTTGAGGATGCGGTCCATGCGGTGGATGGAATAGAACCGCTTGCGGTAGCTCTCCCAGTCCAGCTCCTTGAGGTCCATGTAGCCTTCGAACTGGGGAATGATGCCCTCTTCGGTCAACGCCACGTTGAGCTTGGTAGTCATCTCCCGCCACTTGCCGATCTCCTCGTCCGTGAGGCCTATGGTCTTGCGAATCTTGGCCAGAGGCTTGGCAGGTATCTCCTCCAGTATCTCAAGCGACCTTTCCAGGAGCCAGACCACCATGATGTTGGTGTAGGCATTGTCGGTGAGGCCGTGCACGCCGCTGCCCGGCAGGGCCTCATGGAACTCGTCGGGGCCCATGACCCCGCTGATGTGATACTTGTCCGTGTCCTCGTCGCGAGTGGCGATGCTGCTCCAGAACCGTGCGATGTCGAGCATCATCTCAGCCCCGTACTCGCGGAGAAACGTTTTGTCACCGGTCCAGGAAACGTAGCGCCAGGCATTGACGAAGACCGCGATGGACACATGCCGCTGGTTGCGGGAGAGGTCCGGCCCCCAGTCCTTGGCCTCCGGGTTGTAGTGGACCTCCTGGGTCTCCTCGGTGCCGTCATCCGCAGTCTGCCACGGGAACATGGCCCCGGAGTAGCCGTTCTCCCTGGCGTATTCCCTGGCGGCATCCAGCCGGTTGTAGCGGTACAAGAGCAGTGACCGGGATATCTCCGGAAAGTTGGAATCGAAGAACGGGAGGATGTAGAGCTCGTCCCAGAAGATGTGCCCCCGGTAGGCTTCGCCGTGCAGGCCGCGCGCGGGCATGCCCGCGTCCAGGTCCACGTTGTGCGGCGAGGCCGTAACCAGAAGATGGTAGACATGCAGCCTGAGCACCCGCTGGACGAGGCGATCGCCCGTGACCCGGATGTCCGCCTTCTGCCAGAGCGACTTCCAGCTCTTGGCACTGGGGCCGTATACCCCCTGGTAAGTGCGGACCTTGGCCAGCGTGTCCAGGCACATATCCTTCAGGTTGCCCGGAGTGCGGTCCAGAGAGGTCCGCACACACACAAATTTCTCCAGCGCGTAGCGGGTGTTCTCCTGAGCGTGAATCTGCACCTCCTCGGACACCCGGCTGCGGTTCTGGGTCACGGTCTTGATCGGAGTCAGGGGCTTGCCATCCTCCATTATCACGGTCTTGGAGGCCATGACGATCTGGTAGCGGGAATGCGTGGTCTCCATGTGCAGGTAGATGCCGTCGCCCGCCTTGCCCGCCGAGACTCGGCAGAGATGATGCATGTTGAGGGAGGAGTAGCGGGCCACTCCGCCATTTTCCACGTTGCCGTCCAGGGAGGAGCGGAAGGTCAGCTTGCCCGAATAGTTGAGCGGCGTAATGCCGAAATTGAGGGCGCACAAGTGCGGGTCCGCCATGGAGGCCACCCGGCGGGAGGCAATGCGCGTGATCCGCCCCACCTGGTCCTTGACGACCATGAACCGTTCCATGACTCCTTCCCGCATATTCAGTTGATGGCAATAGCTGAGGATTTCCATGTCGAACGGACTGGCGAACTCGCCGTTGCCTATCTTGAACTCCACGGGCAACCAGTTCGGACAATTGACGAGATCATTGTTCCATATCTCACGGCCCTGAACCTTGCTCGGAGTCTTGTTGAAGATGCCCGCTATGTATGTTCCGGGATAGAAATTGAAGCCCGCGCAGGCGCACTCGGAAGCACCGCGCGTGCCAAGGTAGCCGTTGCCCACGGTGGTCAAGGTCTCGCGAAGTTTTTCGTCACCAGGATCAAAGCCGGAGTAGGTCAGGAACCAGTCGTCAGTGGCCATGCCGGTCTCGAACCACTCCTCGAAGTCCTGGACCGTGATCTCGCCCAGATCGGAGACGACCATGTCCGCGCCGAAGCGCAACAGCATCTCGCCCTGAACGTTTCGGGCGACGCCGAGGGTCAGGCCGAAGTTGCCCGCGCGTCCGGCCTGGACTCCTGAAATGGCGTCCTCAACCACCACGCACTCGCCAGGATTGAGCCCAAGATTCCTGGCAGCTTCAACAAAGATATCCGGGTCCGGCTTTCCCTTGAGCTTGTGCTCGGCCGAATACACGCCGTCCACCTGGGCCTGGAACACATCCTCGAGCCCGGCCAGTTGGAGGACCAACTGGCAGTTGCGGCTGGAGGTGGCCACCGCCACTTTGATGCCGTATCCCTTGAGTTCCTCGATCAACGCCACCGAGGTCTGGAACACCTCCGGCCCCTCGGTGCGCAGGATGTCCTGAAAGAGTTCATTCTTGCGGTTGCCGATGCCGCAGATGGAATCCAGGCTCGGCGGGTCCTCGGGATCGCCCGGGGGCAGTTGCACGTTGCGCGACTTCAGGAAACTCAAAACGCCCTCGAAGCGGGGCTTGCCGTCCACGTAGTTCTGGTAGTCGTTGGTCCGGTCAAAGGGTTCGAAGCGCAGGTTCTTCTCCTCCGCGCGCTTCTTGAGAAATTCGTTGAACGCGGTCTCCCACGCCTGGGCATGCACCTTGGCCGTACGGGTGATGACACCATCCAGATCGAAAATCACGCCTTTGAGGGTAATTGCAGACACGGTCACTCCTTCACGCTTGATTGACGTCGATCATTCCGGGCTAGAGCGTGCCCAGAATGGTCACCAACATATCCGGCTGCGGCACGATGAGCGCGTTGCGGCTCAGGCCGGTCACCCGTTTCGCCAGTTCCTCGTTTTCCGTTACATAGATGGCCCTTGCCTCCGGGGTAAGCTCCAGGGCCGCTTCCAGCATGGGCACGTCGCTGCCGGTGTCGCCGCAGATGAGATGGGGCCCCCGGAACATGTCCAGGCCCAACTCGCTGTTCAGGAAGCCGACACCATCTCCCTTGTCGAAATCCTTGAGTCCGTCCCCGCCCGTTTCAATGGTCAGGATGATCTCCACGTCCAGCCCGGTGTCCTCAATGCGGAAGTTCAATCCATCGGGGTCCAGTTCGGCGACCAACGACTCCAAAGTCCGAAGAAACGCCTCGGACTCGGCGGGATCGATGGACTTCCCGATGTCCTGGCGGGCCACGGTGGACTGGCCGAACTTGAATTGCAGCCCCGAGCCGATGAGCGAAAACTTTTCGTAGGAGGGTTCCCGGAGCAACGCATCAAGACGGACGTTGAGCACATCAATGGCATCCTGCTTGTCACGAGAAATGGGCAGACGGCGGACCCGCCCCTCCCTGTCCAGGCACTCCCGCCCCTTGGATGCGGCGTAATAGAACTGCCCCTCCGGGTTGACCGAGATGTGGATCAGGCCGTCCAGGGGGGCCGAGGTCAGGATAATCGGCTGCTGCACCCTTTCCCGTGCGAAGCGAGAGAGGAAAACCGCGTTGTACACGGACTGGATGGAGGTGAGATACCGGGCGCAGTAGTTGTTGATGGTCCCGTCGCGGTCGGAGACAAGGCAGTTGAGCTCCAGGCCGCGCAACAACTCATGACCTGCGGCCACCCGCTCGTCGAAACCGGGATGCAGGTCCGCAAGCAGGTCCAGAAAGGTCTCCTCGCCCTCCTCCAAATAAAAGACATCCTTGCGCAACTCATTGATTTCGTAATCCATGTCCAGGGAAACACTGCGCTCTCCATCCAGGGAGAGGGTCTTTCTGCCGTCCTGCTCAGGGATGTCCTCCAGAGTGGACAGCGCATTGGACAGGGCTGTCACCGCCTCCTCGTCCACACGCCTGTCGGCCAGGATGTTGCCCACCGCCCGGTAGCGCACCTCGCGGGTGACGTCCATGAGCGCGTAGAAATCCCTGAGGGTTTGCAATTCCGTCTGTTCGATCTCCGCCATGATTCCCTTCCTAGTAATTCACCTGCACGGTGTAGTTGACTGTCATCGGCTTCCCATCGGGTGTCGGCGGGACCTCCAGCGCAAACTGGAGAGTGGCTCCATCGCGCCGGGTGTGCTCCCGATCGGCGGTCAGCACCTTCCACTGGCCCGGATAGACGTCGCGCAGAAGCAGGGCCTGCTTCTCCTTGCTGCCGTTGCGGACCTCGATCCGCCATGACATCTGATAGCTCTGCTTGCCGAGCTTCTGAAACTCGGCCTGGGTGCGCGTGACGCTCAGGTCGAAGGCGCGACCCAGAGGAAGCCGGACTTCGCCCCCTACAGGGGAGTGCCCCACACGGGTCTCTCCGGCCAGAAGCAGTGCCCCGTCACCGGCGGGCTTGAAGACCCGTACCAAACCGGCGGGCATGGGCTGGCCGAGCCCTCCCGCCTCAGTGTTTTCAAGAAGATAGGCGAACTCCACGTTCTGCCGGACCTCGTCCCGCAACTGGCTCCCTGCCCTGTAGGTGGAAACCAGTTCCCGACGGGCCTTCACCGAAGGCGCGGAAAACAGGGCTATCTGCCGCATGCCCGATTCGGTCAGGGAAACCGGCTCCGGGATGGTGTAGACGTGATACTGCGTAAACTCTTCGCGCACCGGGGCTGATTCCATGGAGTCCGCCTCGGCGCTCTTCATCATGACCGCGCGGGCCATGGCAGGACGGGGAGCCGCGTTCTCACGACGGACCTCACCGGCCACCAGCTTCAGCCTCGCTCCGGAAAAAGCCCGTCCCGAGGAATTGGATACCGTGGCCCAGGCGCTCAGCGAGGCCGACTGCCCGGCGCCATCCAGGACCAGGGTATAATCAGCGCGCCAGTTCAGGCCGGACATGAGATAGCTGAGCTCCACGTCGCGTTTGCCCGCCGAGCCGCTCTCCGCAGTCAGGGCCAGGGACGGCTCCTTTTGCAGATCCTTGGGCAGTTCAGGGAAAAGCAGCGCGTCGTACTTGCCCACGTAGACCTCGTTGCCCACGAGAAAAACCGGCCCCTCCGCCATGGAGGCCAGGGTCGCCTTGCGCAGGATGCGCGCATCGGCCCCGGAGGGATCGGGCATGACCACGGTCAGCTCCTTGCCCAGGTAGCGCTTGAGCAGATTGTGTTCGGTGATGGGAACAAAGCTGTACTGAAGCTCGCGCACGGTCATACCCTCGGCTGCGGCATGTACCGATGTGGGGTCGAGGGTTCCGGGCACATCCTTGAAGATGATGGAGGCCAGCCCTGCCGGCAGGTTCACCGACCTCGTCTCCTTCACCAGCGCCTGTCCCGAGTTGTAGACTGCCAGGTCGGCCCCCTTGATGTCGGCGGCCAGGGAGGCGGAAGTCATTGCCGAAAGCAACAGAAGCGGCAAGGCCAAGACACTGAGAACACAACAATATTTACGTCCGATCATTTTTCCTCCAAGAACGGGAGCTAGGCTCCCGGTGATTGTCATAGCATTGAAACTGTAGCCCATGTTACATTGGCCCGGACGGTTTTGCAAAATATTAACCCAAGTTATCTTTTCCCTTCATCAGCCAGGAGGAGCCGGTTCCGTTACGATTTGCTCGGGAAGGCTCTGCAGAGGCATTCTCCGCTCGCCATCTGTATGGATGTTTGATATGAGAAAACTGTCATGAAGATTCTCATCGTCGATGATTGCCGAACCACGGCACTGCATCTGGCGGGACTCCTCAAACAGGCGGGATATGAGGACTCCGTCATCGTTCCCGGCTATGAACAGGCCATCCTGACACTGACGGCCTGCAATGAGACGTCGGCTCAAGTAGACCTCATCCTCATGGACGTCTCCATGCCCGGCACCGACGGGATCGCCGCCACCCTGACCATCAAATCCCAATACGACTTCGAGGATATTCCGATCATCATGGTCACCAGCCATGGCGAGGATGAAATCCTGGATCGCTCTTTTGCCGCTGGAGCATGCGACTTCATCGTCAAGCCCGTGGGCAGGGTTGAACTCAGGGCCAGAATCCGCTCGGCATTGCAACTGCGCAAGGAAATGCTCAGGCGGCATCGCCGGGAACGGGAGCTGGAACGGCTGGCAAGGGAGCTTGAAAAGATGTCCAACCTGGACGGGCTCACCGGGATCGCCAACCGGCGCTGCTTCGACGACACGCTGATCCAGGAGTGGGTGCGCACCGGACGGCTTGACGCCCCGCTTGGCCTGCTGATGATCGACATCGACCACTTCAAGCCCTACAACGACTCACTCGGCCATGTGGTAGGCGACGGCTGCCTCTGCGCGGTGGCCAAGGTCATCCAGTCCGCCGTGCATCGGCCCGGCGACCTAGTGGCACGCTACGGCGGCGAGGAGTTCGCGGTAATCCTCCCGCATACGGACTACATGGGTGCCTGCGCCGTAGCCGAAAACATCCACGCCAACCTGGCTGAGCAGTGCATCCACCACCCCAGCTCACCGGTTGAGGACTGCGTGACGGTCTCCATCGGCGTGGCCTCGGGCGTTCCCACCTGCGAGACAACCCCCGAGCATCTCCTCAACGCTGCGGACACGGCCCTGTACCAGGCCAAGCAAGCCGGACGGAACAGAACCGAATCAATGAATCTGGCCTGCAGAGACGACATTCGGCAATAACCCACTCTTCACACCGGAAAGGACGGCGCCAGCGACAGCAGACGCCGCATCGGGTTCATCCGCTCCAGACCAAGATAAAACTCAACCGATGGGGAAACAGAAAATCCCAAAAGCGAACGCGGGGCGCCACCGTGCCGTTCGGCGTGCGCCCCGCAGTCGACAGGGAAGGGGGAATGACGGGGTGAGGAACCGCCCGGAGGCGGACCCCGCCATGGGGATGTGCTTATTATCGAAGAAAATGGATGGAGAGGTACGCTCCGCAGTGAGGGCAGACCTTGACCGGGGAAGGCTCGCCGTCATCACGCATGATGATTGCCTCCCAGGGAAGGAAACCGTCGAGGGTGTACTGGACCTTCAGCCTGTGACCACACTTGCAAAACCGTTCCTGCATGACTCTCCTCCTGATGTCGCGCCGTGGCGCGTTTAGTATCGTTCACAATCAACGTGAGTCATTAATAAACAGTTTCGACACACAGTGTCAATTTAAAATTTACATTTTGTCGTCAAAAAATTCACTTCCTTCAAACAAAAAAATAATCTCCAATAAATTCAGCAGACACAGTCAGACAAGATGTAGAAAACACGCACAGGAAGCCTACCTTGACCCTGAGATCACGTCGCTCAAAAGGGAAAAGAACTCCACCCAGATCCTCGCGCAAATGAACTTCCTGCCTGACACCTGCCAACAGAGCAGCTGCTGCCAGAGCCCGTCTTTCCGATCCTGCACCACAAAAAAACGGGCCCGAACGCATCAAGCGTCCGGGCCCGGTCTCGTTTCGGATGCGAGAATACGGACAGATCGGCTAGCGGTACTCCCTGGAGGCCCACAAAACCTTGCCAATGACCCGGACGTTGTCCAGCTCATCGCCGGAGAGATGGATGGGCGAATAGTCCAGGTTGTCACTGCGCAGGACCAGGGTGCCGGGCAGCCGCTCCACGCGCTTTACCATGACCGTGTCCTCCACGCCCACGGCGTAGATGGACCCGGACAGAACCTGGGTGCGCGACTCGTCGATGAGCACCATGTCGCCTTCCTTGATCTCCGGCTCCATGGAGTTGCCGACCACCTCCATCAGGACCATGTTGGTGGGATTGCCCCGCGAGTGGAGCCAGTCAGCCCGAAAGGAATAGTACCCCTCCACCTGGGACTCGGTCTCGAAGGAACCGCCTCCGGCAGAAAGCCGGGCGCGCACCTTGGGCACCTCGAAGTAGGCGGGGTCGTCCTCGCCGGACGCCCCCGCCGCCTCGGGACGAGGTACTCCCCGCCCCTGCTCCAGCCAGAGAGGATTGAGGCCGTAGGCCGCAGACAGGTCCAATATCCATCGGGCCGGAACCGAGTCCTTGCGCTTGGCCAGTGACACGGCGGCCCGGCCCACGCTCAGTTCGCGGGCCAGTTGAGATTGATTGGTAATGTCCGTCTCCGAACACAGTCTGCGGAAAAACGCCTCGAATCCATTGTTCATTGTTGCGCCCTGGTTGGTGTGTTGCTTTTGTTGCCCACTGTTTAACATCGGTATACACATAAAGTCAAGACCATGGTGAAAACTTTGCACACCCATTGACGCCGCAAGGTGATTCGGTGCAAGAATGGCGGGACCATCAACCATGACCAAGGAAGACAATAGTGCTCTCACTCATCGGTAATATCATATGGTTTCTCCTGGGCGGCGTGTTCATGGCCCTGGGCTGGTTCCTGGCGGGCTGCCTCATGGCCATTTCCATCATCGGCCTGCCCTGGGCCCGCGCGGCCTTCGTCATCGCCAAGTTCTGCCTGGTACCCTTCGGGCGGACCCTGGTGCGGCGCGATCTCCTGACCGGCAGACGCGACGTGGGCACCGGCGTGCTCGGCTTTATCGGCAACATCATCTGGTTCGTGTTCGCGGGCTGGTGGCTGGCCATAGGCCACGTCCTCTCGGGCCTTGCCTGCTGCGTGACCATCATAGGCATCCCCTGGGGCTGGCAGCACCTCAAGATCGCGGCCATCACCCTGGCCCCCATCGGCATGGCCGTGGTGCCCATCAACCAGGCAGAGCGAGTGGAACGCTGAGGTAAGGAAATAGGACCACAACGCATGAAGCGGATTGTGCAAAATCCGGTTTCTCTTGCCAGCCGTCGCAATCCTGCTTACTTATGGACAACTACGGGAAACATCCCGGCAATCAAACACAGGAACATCACTTCTTCGGAGGCAAAACAATGAATCAGTATCCCAGCATGCAACGCTCCGCCGCCAAGGCCGAGGTTCTCAACGCCTTCATGCGCGGCGTGTACGGCTGGATGTCCGGAGGCCTGGCCCTGACCGCCGTGGTGGCGTACCTCACGGCCAGCGTCCCGGCTCTTCAGCAGCTCGTCTTCAGCATCGACCCGGCTACCAACACCGTGGTCGGCATCTCCAGCCTGGTCTGGATTCTCATGTTCGCCGAGATCGGCATCGTTTTCTACCTGGGCGCGCGCATCAGCTCCATGGCCGCATCCACGGCGACGGGTCTGTTCCTGCTCTATTCCGGGCTCAACGGCCTGACCCTGACGCCCATCCTGCTCATGTATACCTTCGAGTCCGTGGCCTCGACCTTCCTCATCACGGCCGCCATGTTCGGCACCATGTCCATCTACGGCATGATCACCAAAAAGGACCTCACAAGCTGGGGCTCCCTGCTGTTCATGGGGCTGATCGGCCTGCTCATCGCCATGGTGGTCAACATGTTCATGCAGTCCTCGGCCATGGCCTTCGCCATCTCGGTCATTGGTGTGATCATCTTCCTGGGCCTGACCGCCTACGACACCCAGAAGCTGAAGACCATGGGTGAAATGGTCCCCGAGGGCGACTCCGCAGCCATCCGGCGCGGCACCATCATGGGCGCGCTGACCCTGTACCTCGACTTCATCAACCTCTTCCTCATGCTGCTCAGACTCATGGGCGACCGCAGATAAGCATTCCGGGGGAGGCCGCACGGCCTCCCCTTTCTCCCCATGACAAGCACCGTCACCTCGCTACAGCATGCCTTCGGACCAGTGCTCAAACCGGCAGCCTGGGCCAACGGCAAGGTCATGCGCCTGCGCGAGTGGCTCTACAGGCGCGGGCTCAAGCCCTCCTGGCGACCCGCTCCGGTGACGGTCTCGGTCGGCAACATCGGCTGGGGCGGCTCGGGCAAGACCCCCATCGCAGGCTGGCTCCTGGACTGGGCCGAGGCCAACCGCAAGACCGCCCTGCTGCTCACGCGCGGCTACCGCGCCAAGCCCGAACGCTACCCCTATCTCGTCAGACCCGGCGCCCTGGCCGAAGAGGCCGGGGACGAACCGCTCATGCTCGCCTGCGACCATCCCAAGGCGCACGTGGTGGTGGACCCGGTCCGCAAACGCGGCGGCCGCTGGGGCGTCAAACGCTTCAAGCCCGACCTGATAGTGCTTGATGACGGCTTCCAGCACATGGCCGTGAGACGGCACAGCAACCTGGTCCTGCTCAAGCCCGAGGACCTCGGCGAGCAGTGGAACAGGCTCATCCCGGCGGGCTCCTGGCGCGAACCAGCCTCGGCCCTGGCCCGCGCCGACGCCTTTCTCATGAAGGTCGGCCCGAAAAATTTCCATCGCGTCGAGCCTCGCTTCAAGCAATTGCTCGGCCACCTGCGCAAGCCCCTCTTCACCTTCCAGGTGGTGCCCACCGGCATCCGCCAGGTGACGGGCGGCGCGGCCAAACGAGACTTTGACAACGAGAACTACCTGCTGGTCTCGGGCGTGGGCGATCCGGCCCTGGTCGAACGTACGGCCACCAGGCACTTCGGCTACAAGCCGGTCAAACATCTCATCTACCGGGACCACCACGCCTTCACCAAGGCGGACGTCAACGCCATTCTGGCCGCGGCCCAGGGCCACGGCTGCGAGGCGATCCTGTGCACGCCCAAGGACGCGGTCAAGCTCGGCCCCCTGTGCAACAAACAGTTCTGGCAGTTCGACCTGCGCGTGGAGTTCGGCCCTTCGACCATCGGGCCCAAGGCGACCTTCGCCGCATGGTGGCCCCGCCACTTCGAACGGCTCCGGACACTCTCTGCCGTACACGGCCCGCAGTCCCGCCTGAATCACGAAACCGGAGACGACAATGGCTAACCGCAAGCGCAATCAACCCCGCCCCTCCACGCCGCCCCTCTCGCCCACAGCCCTGCTCAAGCTGTTCAAGGAGGTCAAGCGCCCCCTGTCACGGGCCGAGGTAATCCGCCACCTGAAACTCAAGAAGAGGGACAAGAGCGTTGTCAAGGACCTGCTCGGCTCCCTGGTGGAGCAGGGCAAGCTGATCCGCATCCGGCGCGGCTACGGCCTGGCCGAGGCCATGCGCTGCGTCACCGGGCGGCTGGAAATCCAGCGCGGCGGGTTCGGCTTCGTGGTCCCGGAGGACTCCCGGCGCAAGGACATCTTCATCAGCCAGCGGGACATCGGCGAGGCGTGGCACGGCGACAAGGTGGTGGCCGCCATCGTCCGGGAGAACAAAGGGCAGCGCAACAACGAGGGGCGCATCGTGCGCATCCTGGAGCGCGGACGAAAGACGTTGCCGGTCAAAATTTTCAAGCAGATGCGCGACGGGGACTGGCTCTGCCGTCCCACCGATCCCAAACTGGCCTTCGGTATCATCGCCACCCTCGCCGACGAATCCCTGAAGCTCACGCCCGGCGACATCGCCCTGTGCGAGCCCGGCGACAAGATCGATCCCACCATGTGGGAGGGACAGATCACCGGCATCCTCGGCCCGGAAGAGGACATCACGGTGCAGGAGGCCCTGGTCAAGTCCAACCACAACATCCGCACCCGCTTCCCCTCCGGCTCCCTGAGCCAGGCCGAAGCGCTGCCCGAGGAGCCCTCGGAGAAGGACCTCAGGGGTCGCCGCGACCTGACCGCCAAACCTTTCGTGACCATCGACGGGTCAACGGCAAGGGACTTCGACGACGCCATCCTGGTGGAGCAACGCAACAACGGCTACCGCCTCTGGGTGGCCATCGCCGACGTCTCCCACTATGTGCCCGAGGGTTCGCCCCTGGACCGCGAGGCCCTGGAACGCGGCAACTCCTACTATTTCCCCCGGTCCGTGGAGCCCATGTTCCCGGAGCGGCTCTCCAACGGACTCTGCTCCCTCAACCCGGACGTGAACCGGCTGGTCATGGTCGCACGCATGGACACGGGCGAGGACGGCGTGACCCGAAGCGCGGAATTCTTCCCGGCGGTTATCCGCAGCCACGCACGGCTGACCTACGGGCAGGTGAAGAAGGCGATCCTGGACAAGGAGCCGGAAGCCCGCGAAGCCATGGGCGAAGTGCTGCCAATGGTCGAGCTGGCCGAGAAGCTGGCGCGCAAGATCAACCTGCTCCGGCAGCGGCGCGGCTCCCTGGACTTCGACCTCCCCGAGGCCGAGATTCTCTTTGATGACAACTCCGAGGTGGTGGACATCCGCCCCAAGCAACGCCACTTCGGGCACCAGCTCATCGAGGAGTTCATGATCGCGGCCAACGAGGCCGTAGCCCGCTTCCTCACCGAGAGCGGCCTGCCCTGCCTCTTCCGCATCCACCCGCCCGCGGACGAAGAAAAGCTCAAGAACCTGTTCCGGCTCCTGGCCCAGACCGACAAGAGCATCCTCATGCCCAAGGAGATGGAGCCCAAGGTGATCCAGCGGCTCATCGCCTCCCAGGCCGGCACGGACAAGGAATACATCGTCAACCGCATGCTGCTGCGGTCCATGAAGCAGGCCAAGTACTCGCCGATCAACGAGGGGCACTTCGGTCTGGCCTCCGAGGAATACTGCCACTTCACCTCGCCCATCCGGCGCTACGCCGACCTGGTGGTCCACCGACTGCTCAAGGCGGCCCTGGCCATCGGCGACAAGGACGCCCCGCCCCGCCCGGTGCCCGGCCTGAAAAAGTTGACCAACGTGGCCGGCCAGCTCTCGGGAAGGGAGCGCGCCGCCATGGACGCCGAGCGCGAGATCCACAAGCGGGTCATGGTCCTGTTCATGCGCGACAAGGTCGGCGGCACCTTCGGCGGCGTCATCTCGCACATCACGGACTACGGTTTCTACGTGGAGCTGCGCGAGGTCATGGCCGAAGGCATGGTCCGGCTCTCGACCATGGACGACGACTACTACACTTACTGGCCACACCGGGAAATGCTGGTGGGCGAGCGCACCGGGCAGTCCTTCAAACTCGGCCAGGCCGTGGAGGTCGTGCTGGAGGAGGTCAGCCTGGAGCGGCTGGAGCTCAACTTCTCCCTCAAATCCGTGACCGCTGCGGCCATGGACTACAAGGACCTGATCTAGGCTCTGCAGACACTCCGCCAGGGACACGCGCCAAGTTTTGTTTGTGAAAAAACCCGGCGCGTTGTACCCTTTTCGCCATGAGGACAATCAATGACATCTTCGCGGACGGGTCCCTGTCGCTCACGCCCCAGGAGCTGATCGACTTCGAGCATACGATCAAGGATTGCATCGCCGAATTCCTGCCTTTCACCTCCTACAGCCTCTTCTTTCCCAGAGAGACGCCGGGCGACGCCGTGCCCGACCCGGAATACCGGGCGGACGACAAGGAGCTGATCCTCCCGCTGGTCTTCCAGGGCAAGCTGCTCTGCTACTTCATAGCCAAGGGCGTGCGTCTCAAGGCGCCCTCCACCGCGCCCAGATACATCATGGCCCTGGCGAGCAACGTCCTCGAAAAGCTCGCCCTCTACAAGATGGCGGTCACCGACCCGCTCACCGGCCTCTATTCCCGCGACTACTACCTCGACGAACTGGGCAAGGCCATCGACCAGGTCCAGGGATGCATCGAGACCGGCAGTTGCCAGGCCGGGGTGGAGAGCCGCGCCGTGGACATGGCCTTCTCCGGCACCCTGGGCGTGCTTTTCCTCGACCTCGACAATTTCCAGTGGATCAACGAGCACTACGGCTACCTTACGGGTGACGCCATCCTGCACGAGGTGGGGCTGTTGCTCAAAAAGGTCTGCCCCAAATACACCACGGTCTCGCGCTTCTCCAACGACAAGTTCGCGGTGCTGGTGCCCGACGCCAAGCCGCGTGCCTGCTTCCAGCTCTCCGAGGTCATTCGCTCGGACATCGGCAAGCTATCGTTCACTGACGAGATCACCAACGACACCATTTCCATCACCGGCTCGGTCGGATTCGTCAACTATCCTCAAGGATTGGAAGGAGCGCAGTTCAGGCGCACGGTTTCGGAACAAGCGCGTATGCTGGTACGCAAGGCGCGCAAGGGCGTGGCCGTGGCCAAAGACCGTGGCCGCAACCGGGTGTTCGGCTACGCGGACATCCTGTCCAAGGGCGGCCGCGTGCTCGACGTGCTGCCCATGAACCGCATGGTCGTCTCCCTGGGCGAGACCTCCGGGGCCAAGGTGGGCCAGCGCTTCCTGGTCCGTGCGCCCAAGTCCGGCGAGGCCGCCACCGCGCACCTGACCGAGGACGAACGCATCCAGGTGCGCTACCCTGCCATCTACAAGGGCGAAGTGGTCCTGGTGGAAGTTCAGGACGAAATAGCTTTCGCCGAGGTGCTCAGCCTGGGCGACGCAGCCGCCACAGTCACCTCGGGAGACCGCCTCAAGCTGGTGACCGGGGACGATTCGCTTTTCGAGGAAACCATGGAAAAGGACGACACCGTGCGCAAGGACGCCGCCACCCAACTCTTCAGCTACAGCGACTTTGTCGCCAATTTCTCCACCGCCCGCCTTGCCCCCGAGTCCTTCGGCCTCTCCCTCATCCGCATCCTGGATCAGCCCGCCGAGTCCGAGGAGAACTACCAGGAGGCCATGGACCAGATGGTGTCCCATGTGGGCAAGATCGCCCGGGGAGCCTTCTCCGGCGGGACCATGGGCGGAAGGCACGGCCTCAACGGCATGATCTTCTTCCAGGAGGACGTGGACGGCAAGACGCTGCGAGAGCAGACCCTGGAGATCGTACGCCTGGCAGACGAAAACTACGGCATCACCGTTTCCATCGGCTCGGCAGGCTACCCCTTCCTCAACTTCGACCGCTCCGCCATCCTGGAGAACTGCCGCAAGGCCCTGGAGCACGCCCTGCTCCTGCCCGAGCCGCGCGTGGCGGTCTTCGACTCCATTTCCCTCAACCTGTCCGCGGACCGCAGGTTCATGGACGGCGACATCTACGGGGCCATCGAGGAATTCAAGCTGGCCCTGCTCGACGACGAGAACAACCTGCTGGCGCGCAACTCGCTGGGCATCTGCCACGCCCAGCTCGGCCGGTTCGAGGAGGCCCGCAAACAGTTCGAGGAGGTCATCGCCATCGACGGCAACGACATCCTCGCCCTGTACAACCTGGGCTGGGCCAACCACCGCCTGGGCGACCTCAAACGCGCTCGGCAGGCGTACAGGGAGTGCCTGAAAGCCGACCCGGACCACGTGTTCTCGCTCATGCGCCTGGGTACCATCGAGGAAAACGCCGGCGCTCTGGACAAGGCCGCCGGCCTCTACAAGAAGGCGGCGGACCTGCCCGGCGGCGAGCGCATGGTCCTGCGCCCCCTGGCGCGCATCGCCTACAAGCGGGGCGACATCGAGGGGACGCGCGAATATCTCCACCTGGCCCTCAACGCGGACCACAACGACCACCAGGCCATGCACCTGCTGGCACGGCTCTATCTCGACCAGGGAGAGGACCCGCAGATCGCCGAGGTGCTCGCCCGCCAATCCTCGGCCCTGTACCCCGCCAAGGACGCCTACTGGGACGTGCTGGTAGAGGCCCTGGAGGCCCAGGGCAAGTCCGAGGAAGCGGCCAAGGTCGCTGCCCGCGCCGCCGGCTAGGACCGGAAAATCAAATTACGGTTAAAAAAGGCCGCCGGGATTACCCGGCGGCCTTTCACTGTTCCGAGGAAGAGCAGGCTAGCGGTTCCGAGAGGAAGGAAGGGATCGCGGCTGGGATGAGCACTGTCCGGCCTGGCCCATGCCGGGCAGCCGGAAATAGCCGATCACGTCCCGAAGCTGCTGGGACTGGGCCGCCAGTTCCTGGGCGGTGGAGGAAAGTTCTTCGGAGGCTCCGGCGTTCTGCTGGACAACGGCGTCCATCTGGCTCACGGCGCGGGAGACCAATTCGGTGCCCTCACGCTGTTCCTCGCTGGAAGCGGCCACTTCCTGGAGGCGCTCCGCAGTGGACACGATGTCCGGCACCATCTGCTTGAGGATCTCCCCTGCCTTGGCCGCCACGGCCTGGCTGGAGGCGGAGACCTCGCCGATCTCGGCAGCGGCCTCACCCGATTTCTCAGCCAGCTTGCGCACCTCGGCGGCGACCACGGCAAAGCCCTTGCCATGCTCACCGGCTCGCGCGGCCTCGATGGCCGCGTTCAGGGCCAGCAGGTTTGTCTGGCGGGCGATCTCCTCGATGATGGTGATCTCTTCGGCAATGCGATTCATGGCCTCCACGGTCTGCGCCACGGACCTGCCGCCCTCTTCGGCCTCGTTAGCCGCAGAATTGGCCGTGGCCGCCGTGGACTTTGCGGTCTCCGCCGTCCGGGCGATGGTGGACGTCATCTGTTGCATGGAGGCCATGGCTTCCTCGACGCCAGCGGCCTGCTCAGAGGCTCCCTGGCTCATTTCCTGGGAAGAGTTGGAAAGGACCTCGCTGCCTTCGGCCACGCTGCACGCGCTCAATTGAATCTGCCCGACCACCTCGCGCAGCTTGTCGCCCATGGTGTTGAGCACGCTGCCCAACTCCTCGAATTCATCGTTCACGGCGTGTTTGTAAATCTTGCAATCGCGGCAATCCAACCCCTGAATGGCCTTGGGGCAATGCGGGTCGGCGTTGAAAGACCCGGCCTCAACCCAACAATAGGCCTCCTTGCCGTAGGACCGGCACTGAGGCTGCCCGCAGCCGACCTTGTCCCCGCAGTTCACGGCCTTGCCCATGGGGATGTACTCCACGTCGAGGTTGCCGAGATTGAGCTGCTTGAGCACGTCGGCCACCCGCATGACCGCACCGCTGACATACATACCGAGCCCCTGCCCCGCGCCCAATGCGATAAGCAGCGACAGGCCGCCCAGACCCCAGGCCCAAAGCCGGATCGATCCAGCCAGCTCCTGGGCCTGGACCGAATCGCCGCCGGTTTTCCAATAGATGAGACCAATAAAACAGGCGGCCGTGACCACGGCCACGGAACCACTGAGCGTAAGCACCTTGTATCCGACTTTCATAACAGCATTCCCCCAATGCACACAGGGCCGTCCATGTTGCGGCAGTTTCTTAAAACCGCACTCTCTCCCATGGGACAGCCCAATTCAGACCAGACAAGTATGGTAAGACATAGCGCAAATTTCTCATCCTTTGCCATTATAAAAATCCGAAGACGACACCGACGTCAAAGGGGCAAAAGCGCGATGTGTCACTCTTGATTGACCGGGCAGAAATTCCTGCTAAACTAGAATGGAAATCAAAAAGAGGGAGTTATCCGATATCATGAGCCAACCCGCTGAACGTCCCCTGCCGATCCGTTGCCTGCTGCAATCCTTCAACGACTTTTTCAAGATGGAAGCGGCGGGAGGCATCGCCCTGATGGTCTGCACCGTGGCCGCGCTCGTCTGGGCCAACTCGCCCTGGGCGGAGTCCTATCACGCCTTGTGGCAGGCCAAGATCACCGTGGGGGTGGGAGACTGGATGCTCTCCAAGGCGGCCATTCTGTGGATCAACGACGGCCTGATGGCCATCTTCTTTTTCCTGGTGGGCCTGGAGATCAAGCGGGAGCTGATGGTGGGCGGGCTGTCCACGCCGAGCCAGACCGTCATGCCCGTGGCCGCGGCCCTTGGCGGCATGGTCGTACCGGCGCTCCTTTTCTTCTCCCTCAATGCGGGCACCGAATCCATCGGAGGCTGGGGCATCCCCATGGCCACGGACATCGCCTTCGCCCTGGGCATCATGTCGCTGCTCGGCAACCGGGTCCCGGTGGGGCTGAAGATATTCCTGACCGCCGTGGCCATCGTCGACGACATCGGCGCGATCCTGGTCATCGCCCTGTTCTACACCACCTCGCTGGACGTCGCGGCCCTGGGACTGGGCGTGGCCGTGCTCGGGCTCATGGCGGTATTGAACCTGCGCTGGAAGATCCGGCACTCCATCCCCTATCTTGTGCTCGGGGTCATCGTCTGGTTCGCGTTCCTCAAGTCAGGCATCCACGCGACCATCGCAGGCGTGCTGGCGGCAATGACCATCCCTGCGGGCACGCGCATGAACTGTGTCTCCTTCGTGGAAGAACTGCGGGGAGCGGCCGAGACCTTCGAGCTGGCCATCACGCCGGGGAAAACCGTGCTGACCAACAAAGAGCAGCAGGTTGCCCTGCACTCCATCGAGCACGCCTACAACGACGCCACCACGCCGTTGCAAAATATTGAGCATGCCCTGCATCCCTGGGTGGCGTTCTGCATCATGCCTGTCTTCGCCCTGGCCAACGCGGGCGTGGCACTGAAGGCTGACGTCTTCCGGGATCTGCTCACTCCGGTTTCCATGGGCATCTTCGTGGGATTGGTGGTGGGCAAGCAGATCGGCGTCACAGGCGCGTGCTGGATCATCAGCAAGCTGGGCCTGGCGAAGTTCCCGGACCGGACCACCCTGGTTCACCTGTGGGGCGCGAGCTGCCTGGCGGGCGTGGGCTTCACCATGTCCATCTTCATCGCCAACCTCGCCTTTGACGAAGGCTCACGACTGGTGGAGCTTTCCAAGATAGCCATCCTCTTTGCCTCACTGGTTGCGGGCGGACTGGGCTACTTCGTGCTCAAGTACCTCGCTCCGGACGCATCGGAACGGCCCGAACCCGGTTCGAATGAGTGACAAAAGAAGAACGGCAGGGCCGGGAACGGCGGTGACAACCGGGAATGGGAGTCCCTACAGGACTAGAATTCCATGAGCCCGAGGGGGTCCAGCTCGCTGATCTCACGGCGGTGGAAGGTGACGAGGTCGTAGAAGAGCTCCTTGCGAACATCCGTGAGGAGCCACTTGCCCCCGGTGCCGAAGGAATTCCAGAGTTCGGTTTCAATGCCCTGGCGGACCTTGAAGGCCAGCACGTCAACTTCGGGCTCGGAACCTTCGAGGTGAGTCTGGATGAGCGGCACCAGGCCGCAGGTCACATGTTGGACGTCGATGACTTCCGGAGTATCAGTGTGTTCGGTCACGGCTATTTTCCTATGCAGAATCCGTCGAAAATGGTGTTCAGAATCTCGTTTGACGTAATCTCGCCCGTAATGTTCGCCAGACTGTCGCAGGCCGTCTCGAGCCTGACGCTCAGCAGGTCGTAGGGAATGTCCGCCATGGCGTCTTCTTCCAGCAGGAGCAGCTCCTCGCCCGCTTCGGCCAGTACCTTGGCTTGGCGTGCGTTGGGCGCGATTTCGTCTGGGTCCGGCTGCCCTGCCCCGCCCAACACCCGGTCGCGAATACGCTCGCAGAGCCTGTCCACGCCGTTGCCGGTCTTGGCCGAGACCGTCACCGCCTCCATCCCCATGTCGGCCAGGGGAGCCCCGTGCGCCTCGGCAAAACCGGGCAGGTCGGCCTTATTCAGCACGACCAGGGTTCGGGCCGGGTCCAGCCCTGCGGCGGTGGTCAAAACATCTTCGGAGAAGGGCTCGGAGGCGTCGGCCAGGAGCAGCACCAGGTCAGCCCGGTCCATGAGCTCACGCCCCATCTCCAGACCCGCTGCCTCCACTGCGTCCTCGGTCTGACGGATGCCCGCCGTGTCGGCGAGCCGGATGTTCAACCCACCGAGGTTGATAGACTCCTCCAGGTAATCCCGCGTGGTACCGGGCTGATCGGTAACGATGGCCCGGTTGCGTCCGAGCAGGGCGTTCATCAGGCTCGACTTGCCCGCGTTGACCCTGCCCGCCAGTACCACCAGGGCGCCCTCGCGCCACGCCCGGGTCCGGTCCACGGCGGCCAGCAGCCCTTCGATCTCCCCACGCACGGAGGAGCAGACCGCCACCATTTCCTCGGGCGGCAGACACTCGAGCTCGTCCTCCGGGAAATCCACGGCCACCACCAGTTGGGCGCGCAGCCCCTCCAGCCGCTGCCGAAGCCGCTGGATAGTCTCGCCGAGCACGCCGGAAAGCTTGACCTGGGCAAGGTGCATGGCCGCCTTGGTAGGCGCGTGGATCATCTCGGCCACAGCCTCTGCCTGGGAGAGGTCGATGCGCCCGTGCATGAACGCTCGGTAGGTGAACTCGCCGCGCTCGGCTAGCCGCGCACCCCGGTCCAGGATCTCCTCCAGCACGGCGGCGAGCACAGCCCTTCCGCCGTGGCAGTTGATCTCCACCACATCCTCGCCGGTGTAGGAATTGGGGCCGGGCATGAAGGCGGCGAGCACGTCGTCCAACTCCCGCCCCTGCGCGTCGAGCACATGGCCGTAGTGCAGGCGATACGGCTTGAAATCAGCAAACGTCGAAGCGGCTGGCCGGAAGACGGCGGACGCGATGATCCGGCTGTTCGGGCCGCTGATGCGGACGATGCCGACCCCGCCGTCTCCGGGTGGAGTGGCGATGGCCGCAATGGTGTCCTTGGCGAGTTTGGGATCGGGCATGGGTGGGTAATACAGGAAGGCTTTTTGAAAGAAAAGCAGAGAAGGGACGCCTTCGGGACCGACCGTCTACTCCGCGCCCTGTCTCCGCTGGAAAAAGCCCATGTTCCCCTCTGCCCGGAGAACGGCGTCCATCCCGGCCCCGGCGAGAATTGCCAGCACCTCCTCACTTGTCCGGCAGACGACCTCTCCCTTGCGCTCCCACATCCGCAGGTAGCGATCCGACCAACGCCCCGAGAGATGCAGCGTGGTGAAGCCCGCCTGCCCGGAAGGTCCGAGCACCCGCCGGACCTCGGCGAGCATGCCCTCGGGCTCGGGCAGAACGTGAAGCATGTTCATGGACATGACCGTGCCGAAGGCCTCGTCACGGAACGGGAGCGCCATGACGTCCGCCTGAAGCAGGACGATGTTCTCGCCGGTCATCCCCTCCGCCAGCAGCCGCTGACGGGCTTTCCTGAGCAGGGTCAGGGACTGGTCCGCCAACACAACGGGGCGGCTACACCGGGCGTAGGCACCGGCGGTGAAAGCCAGCGAACCGCACCCGGCGTCCAGGAACCATCCCTCGCCCCCGGAGAGAAGGATTTCGCAGAACCGGTCCAGCCCGGCTGTCCGGTATCCCCACATCAGGCGGTTGTATATCGGGTTGCAGGCCACGGCGTCGTAAAAGGCGAGCGCGCCGTGATCATCATAGGAATTGGCAGAGCCCAGGGGCAGCACGGTCAGAATGCCGGGCTCCACCTCTCTGGCGGGAATACTCGGGTGCAGCAGGCCGGTAAAAGATGCGGTCTCCGTCACGGGGTTCCTCCTTGCCGGACAGTGGTGACATCGACCGCATACGACACATGAGGCCCTTTAACAAGAAATCAGCGAACAAAATTTCCCGGTCAATCGCAGGCCTTTTGGGGCGCTCCCACACACTTCCGAAGAACCGGGTCCCACGCCTGGCACTCATGGGGGCACTTTTGCGGCTGCTCCCAGCCCGGACACGAGAACTCCCCCTTGGCCGAGCATCCGGCATCCGGGCAGGCCTTAAGGTTGTCCCGGCACTGCTTGTAGCAGGCTACGGCGCGGGTGCCCTCCTGCCCCTGACAACTGCTAACGCAGGAGCGGTAGGCCGCATAGCAGCTTGCGGGCAGGGTCGCCTGGAAGGCTTCTTCGCAACAGGAGGTGCATTGATTTTCGCCGGGGAGGCAACCCAGCAGGCAATCGGCAAAAGTCCCGGACTCGGCGGACGCCTTGACGGGACCGGCAAGGACAAAGGCCATGACGAGCATGGCGGCCACAGCCATGAATTTCGGCGACGGACGCATGACGAGCACTCCTTTTTTCTTCCCCATAGCACGGCGGCGCAGGAAAGGCATGCGCAAAAGAAGGAATCACGTCCGAAACGATGGGAGCGTCCAATTATCAGTTGGAGGCCAGAGGGCCGTCCGCCGCATGCAGAAGTTTTTCCTCCTGACAGTAGCCGCCCATGAGTTCGAGAAAACGGCTCAAGGCGGGAGAGAGCGGCCCGTCGCGCCAGGCGAGCATGACGATACCTTTTCGCACGGCCCCCTCCCATTCAAAAGGCACAAGGCGGACCTGGGTGGGACAGACCTCGTGCATGCGCTCGGGCACGAACCCGACGCCCATGCCCGCAGCGACCAGGGCGAGCTTGGTGTGGTGGGTCTTGGCCTCCTGCACCACGCACGGCGACACGCCGAACTGCCGGAACCGGTTCATCATCAGGTCATAGCTGGCCGGATAGTGACGACGAGAGAACATGATGAACGGCTCGCCGTCCAGATCCTTCCAGCGTCCGATGCCGCGTGCGGCCACCGGATCGTCCCGGTGCACGGCCAGATAATAGTCGTCGTAATAGAAAAGGCGACTGGCCAGCCAAGGCTCCCGGGCATACCAGTCGTGGCAGATGCCGACGTCCAGCTCGCCCTCGTGGAGCGCCTTGGCCTGGTTGAAGGAATCCATCTCCCGGATGTCGAGAATAATGCCGGGATACTGTTTGCGAAAATCGGTCAGCGCGTCGGGGAAAGGCGTCTGAATGGAGGAATTGAGGAAGCCGATGCGCAACAGGCCTACCTCGCCACGCGAGACCATGCGGGCGTTTTCCACCCCCTGAGTCAAGCCGTCCAGCGCGCTCCGGGCCGTAGCCAGGAAGCTCTCGCCCTCGGCGGTGAGCCGAACCCGCTTGTTGGTGCGATCGAAGAGCCTGATCTCCAGCTCCTCCTCCAGCTTCTTGATCTGCTGGGAGAGAGGCGGCTGGGCGATATGGCACCGCTCGGCCGCGCGAGTGAAATTCAACTCCTCGGCCACGGCGATGAAATACCGAAGCTGTCGCAACTCCATGTCCGCCCTCCATCATACTTAAGAAGTATCGTCAGTGAATTGAATATATATTGTACATATCATCATTCAGACGCATATGTAAGGGTTCATCCACTGAAAAATTCCGGAGGAACAGAAAAGGAGGCCTCATGAACAGGCAATGCGGGCAATGCGGCTCAGGCCGAGACGGCGTCGGAAATCTCCCGGAACTGTGCCACCACATCAAGGAATTTCCGCAGCAGGACACTCTCGTTTTTCTTTTTCCAAAGGGCTGTGATCTCCCATTGCGGGAGGTCGCCGTCCAGGGGGCGGAAGACCACGCCGGAGCGCCGGTCGCCTGCGCTGGAGGCAGGAACCAGAGCGCAGCCCAGGCCTGTGGCCACCAACGCCACGGTGGACTGCTCGGTGTTCACCTCCTGGACGATGCTGGGCATGAACCCGGCCTTGTGAAAGGAGCCGATGAGCGAGCGGTACAGGGCGGGCTGGGCGATACGCTGATTGAAGATGAGCGGTTCGTCCTCCAGGTCGGTGATGTCGATTCGTTCGCGGCTGGTAAAGGCGTGGCCTTCGGGCACGGCAAGGACATAGGGCTCGCGCAGGAAAAGCAGCGTGTCGAGCCCGCGCGTGTCGTGGCCGAAGAGCCGGACAAAGGCGATGTCCAGCCGGTCGCCACGCAGCATGGGCAGTTGTTCTGTGGTGGACTGGGCCGAGAAGTCCAGCCGGATGTTGGGATTCTGCTCGCGGAAGGCGCGGATGGCCTTGGGCAGTTTGGACAGCGACGCCGGGCCGATGAACCCGACCCGGAGCTGCCCCTCCAGTCCCTGGGCCATGTCCTGGACGCAGTTTACCGCCTCTTCGAGCCGGTCCCGGATATCCCGACAACGGCGCAGGAACTCGGTGCCCTCCGGGGTGAGGGAGACCTTGCGGCTGGTCCGTTCCAGGAGCGTCACCCCCAGCTCCTCCTCAAGGCGCTTGATCTGCTGGGAGAGTGGCGGCTGGGCAATGTGGCACCGTTCGGCGGCTCGGCCGAAGTGCAGTTCCTCTGCCACGGCGATGAAATACTTGAGTTGTCTGAGTTCCATCATTCAGATGTAACAGATATCAATCTTCGTGTAAATATGTATTGGACATATCAATGTGCAGAAAATAGCGTCGGGCGCACACGATAAAGGAGGTTCGTCATGCAGGGTTTTTCGATGTTTCGATGCGTGTTGGTTGTGGCGATGACCGTCATGCTGCTGGCCGTAAGCAATGCCTTGGCCGCACCCGGAGGCAAGAGCGCGCCCATGGGTCATGTCCTCTGCCGGGTGATGCCCACCGCTGTGGGACTGGTCCTGGACAAGCGGGGTAACCTGTACACCGCCGACAGGGACACCGGGTGCGTATACTGCCTGACGCCGAGTTCCGGCACGGTGCTGTTGGCCCGGGTGCCGGGAGAACCCCGCGTCCTGGCCGTGGATCGTTTACGCACCGTGTATGTCGGGACCGGCGAAGGCGCGGTTTATGCGGTCTCCCTTGCCGGCGAGGTCGGCGAGGTCTGCCGGTTCGGGACCGGCGTGGTAGGGATGGTAGTGGACCGGGATGGCGGACTGGCCGTGGTCCTCGCAAACGGAGCGGTCATGCGGGTTGACAGGGAGCGCTTTCGCATGCAGTGAAATCCCTAATGCGGCGCAAAAAAAGGGCCGATAAGAAAGGCATGCAGCGTTTCATCTGGATCATAGGACTGGCGGGACTCGTGGGATACGCCATGGCCGCGGCGGCATTGCTGTTCGCCGGGTCCGGTTGGTGCGGCCTGCTCGGCACGGCCATGGTGGCGTTTGCGGTGGGATTTGCCGTCTTTCTCGCCCGACTGGTGATCGAGGGCCGCCCTTCGGGAACCGGTCGGGGATGGCGAAGCCTGCTCGCCCCGTGGCTGTTCCGGCCGCGTCGCCGCGATTGCCTCGGACGGCCTAGAAATTGAGATCGTGGGTTTTCTTGGCCTGCCCTCCCGAGGGCTTGGCGCTGCCCCCGGCCATGACCCGGGGTTCGGCCTGCTTGAGCAACTTGCTGGCCTCTGCGTTGAGCGGATTACGATCCAGTGCGGCCTTGGCGTTGTTGTAGACCTCTCCCCAGTCCCGTTTGGCCAGGTGAAGTTTGGCCGCCCGCACGTAGAGATTTTCGCTCACGCCCAGGTAGCGCATGCAGTTCTGAATGGCGTCCAGCCCCTTTTCCGTCTCCCCCAACCCTTCATAACAGGCAATCAGCGCGTTGTGGGCGCGGATGTCACTCATGGATATTTCCAGGGCCTTGGTCAGGTACTCGACGGCTTCCTGAAACATGCCGAACTGGGTCATGCGGTTGCCGATGTCCGAATCTATGCCCTCAATATCCTGGAAGTGCTCGGAAATCTTCCGGTAAAGCTTTCGAGCTTCGAGTTGATCGCCTGCCTGGACCAGCTTGCCCGCCTTGATCAGGTTATCGTCGAGAACCTGGTAGCGGTTGCGCTGCTTTGTCGTACGGGCCTTGTCCATGGCCTCCTTCAGCTTCTTGTGAAGGCGCATCAAGGTGAGATAAAAATCCTTTTCCTTGCCCCGCTGGTACTTGAGCCCGGCCGGAAAGAGCTTCTCGATCATGGGCATCTTGTTCAGATCTCGCATGGCCTCGTCCAGGTGGGCGTAGATCTCGAACTTCTCCGCCCCGAACACCGGACTGGTGAGCATATTCTTGAGCGCGCTGGCCAGACAGGAGAGCGTCCTGAGATAGTCGTTCTTCCTGGCGTAGGCTCGCGCGCGGGCGATATCTTCCCTGATGTCCTTGGCGGTGGCTTTGGGCATGGCTTCGTTTTTTCGATGGTTGTAACAGTATTGTTAAGCGCAAATTAATACAGGGCGAAGGTTTTCGCAAGCCGATTGGCGAATTGGCCCATTTTCCGAGAGGATAGGAGGCCGGGATAAGCGGATGGCACCCGTTCCGGGGTGACGATTCCGCGTGGCCGTTTCCTTTTTCCCATTCCGCCATTGACGCGAAAGCGTCCACCGTATAGCGTACATTCCCAATCTTTTCCGTTGCGCCAACAGGTTGCCGCAACTGGATATTCACGCCACCAACAGAACGAACCGGAGCCCAGTTGAACGTATATCTCGCCGTCATCCTCGCTTCTCTCGCCCTCTCATGGCTCCTCGGTGTGCTGTCTAACTTTCTCACTACCAGGGCCATGACACCCGAGCCGCCTGAAGAATTCGCGGACATCTACGACGCCGGGGGCTATGCCGATTCCCAGGCCTATGCCAAGGCGAACATGCGCTTTTCCAATGTGGCGGACACGGCCTCCACCCTGGTCTCCTTTGCCGTCATCCTGCTCGGCGGCTTCAACTGGCTGGACGTCGCAATGCGCTCCCTCGGGTACTCGCCGCTGATCACCGGGTTGCTCTACATCGGCACCCTCAGCCTGGCCAGCTATGCCCTGAGCCTGCCCTTCGAAATATACCACACCTTCGTGCTGGAGAACCGCTTCGGCTTCAACAAGACCACAGCGGGCACCTTCGTGGCCGACCGGGTGAAGGGGTTGGTGCTCACAGCGCTGCTTGGCGGCGGGCTGTTGGCCGGAGTGCTCTTCTTCTTTGAGCGCACCGGGGACTCGGCCTGGCTCTGGTGCTGGGGCATGGCCTCGCTCTTCAGCCTGGGGCTGACCTATGTGGCCCCCACCTGGATACTGCCGCTCTTCAACAAGTTCACGCCCCTGGAAGACGGGGAGCTGCGCACCGCCCTGGAGAATTACGCAGCAGGGGCGGACTTCGAGCTGGAGGGCATCTTCGTCATGGACGGCTCCAAGCGCTCCACCAAGGGCAACGCCTTTTTCACCGGATTCGGCAGGCGCAAGCGCATCGCCCTGTTCGACACCCTGATCAGGGAGCAGTCCCCGGAGGAAATCCGGGCCGTGCTCGCCCATGAGGTCGGCCACTCCAAGCGCGGGCACATCCGCAAACGGCTGCTGGTAGGCATCGTCAGGACCGGGGCGGTCTTCTACCTCATGTCCCTGTTCATGGATTCACCCGGCCTGTTCGCCGCTTTCGGCATGGAGCAACCCTCCCTCTACGCGGGGTTGGTCTTCTTCATCCTGCTCTACACTCCCCTGTCGCTGGTCCTCTCCGTGGCGGGCAACTACGTCTCCCGCAAGCATGAATTCGAGGCGGACGAGTTCGCGGCCAGAACCACGGGAGCGCCGCAGGCCATGGTCTCCGCCCTGAAAAAGCTCTCGGCCAGCAACCTGAGCAACCTCACCCCGCACCCTCTGACCGTATGGCTCGACTACAGCCACCCCCCGGTGCTGGCGAGGGTCCGCGCCCTGAATGCGCTGAGCTAGGTCGTAAAGCCAACCATCCGCGCCGCCAGGTCGAAGGCACGACGGCCCCCCACGGCACTTGGGTAACACCCATGGCGCAACCTGAGGTGCAACGCCCCCCCGCTCGCATTGGCATATACGATCCCGCCGCGAACTCGGGACCACATCCTGTTTTAGATACGCCCATGTCGCATCGCTCATATTTTTCTGTTAAGTTGGGACAAACCGAGTGCTCTACCCGACGAGGTTCGACATGAAGGAAGTCCCTTTCGATCCGGAAAACAACTGTTTCATGAAACGGTTGCGTTGCGTACCCGCCTTTGACGCCCTGCCCGACGACCATATCCGCCTGGCCATGAACGCCGCATCCCTCCGCCGCTACGACCCGGGCGAGGTGATCATGGGCGACGGTGTGTGTGAACGGCAGGTCCACTTTCTCATTGCCGGAGAGGTGGAGGTGAGCGGGATCGGCGAGGAGCCCTACCGTCTGGACCGGTTGGGGGATGTATTCGGCGAGGTCTCGGTGGAAGACGGGTGCTCATGTTCGAGCCGAGTCACGGCACTTCGCCGGTCGCTGGTGGTGGCCTTTGACGAAGACGCCCTCGGAGCCATGGGCGACGTGGGCAAGATTTTCACCCAGGCGATCATCTACAGAATATTTGCCGAGGTTCTGGCCATGCGCCTCAAGGAGGCGGACCGGAGAATCGCCAAGCTCCAGGCCGAACTTGACGATCTGCGCAACTGATCCCCCTGCCGGGAGGACGCGTCGAGTCTCCTGGCCTCCCCTTGCCATCATGGCCCGTCACTCCTCCGTGGGGCCAAAGCCAACAAACAAAGGCGGCGCACCCGAACAGGATGCGCCGCCGTTTTAATCTCGCTCCAGGAATCGCTTAGAAGCGCTCGTACTCGTCCTCGCCATCGGCCGTGATAGCCTGACGCATGATGGGCTTGGGCTCGGTGTGCGGCGCGCCGTGAGCTGCCGACACGGCCGGAAGCTGCCGTTGGGCGGGCCGGCCGACCACCTTGACGCCTCCCCGCATGGACGGGTCCGTGCGATGGGCCGCGACCCGGAAGAAGTCCATGGTCTGCTGCAACTGAACTGCCTGGCTGGACAGCTCCTGGGAGGTGGCGGACAGTTCCTCGGAGAAGGAGGCGTTCTTCTGGACCACCACGTCAAGGTGCTGGATGGAGGTGGTAATCTGTTGGGAGGAGTCGTGCTGCTCGCGACTGGCCGCGGCGACTTCCTGAACCAGCTCCTCGTTGTGCTGGATGTCCTGCACGATCTGCTCGAGCATGGAACCGGCCTTTTCCGCCACCTGCAGGCTGTTGCCGGTCAGCTCGCTGATCTCGGCGGCGGCCACGCCGCTGCGTTCGGCCAGCTTGCGGACTTCGGCGGCGACAACGGCGAAGCCCTTGCCGTGCTCTCCTGCGCGGGCGGCCTCAATGGCCGCGTTCAGGGCCAGCAGGTTGGTCTGGCGGGCGATCTCCTCGATGATGGAGGTGCGGTCCGCGATGTCCCGCATGGCGGAGACGGTCTGCTTGACGGCCTCGCCGCCTTCCTGGGCGTCCCGGGCCGTACGCACCGCGATGTCGCGGGTCTTCTGGGCGGTCTCCATATTGTGCTTGATATTCTCGGCCATCATTTCCATGGAGGCGGAAATCTCCTCCACGCTGGCGGCCTGCTCCACGGAACCTTCGCTCATCTGCTCGGCGGAGGCGGCGATCTCCTCGCTGCCCGCGGCGACCATCTCGGCAGCGGACTTGACGTTGTGGACCACGCCGCGCAGGGCGTCGACCATGGAGCCGAGGGAACGCATGAGCCGTCCCAGTTCGTTGGGAGACTTGGAGTCGATGTCCTTGAGCAGGTCACCCTGGGACATGTCGTGAGCCAGGACCATTCCATCGGACACAGGCGAGATGACCAGCCTGTTGAGGAAGAGGGTGACGATGCCGATGACCAGCAGGATGATACCCGCGCCGATGCCCATGAGCACGTAGCCCTGGTGTATGGCTCCGGCTGCCAGGTCATCCTCGAAGGCGGACATGCACACGATCCAGCCGGTGGTTTCATCCGTGACAAAGGCCATGAATTTGTTCTTGCCGTCCCACTCGTAAGTGATTTGGCCCTTGCCCATCCGCATGGCCTCCTTGACGAAACCTTCGCGGCTGTAATCCTTGAGCATGGCCGAGGCGTCCTTGGGGTGGTGGATGAAGCGGCCCGTCCCGTCAAAGACGAAGCCGTATCCCTCGGTCCCGATGACGATGGGGTCTATAAAGACCTTGGTGAACTTGTCCCAGGAGCACAGCAGGGCGATGCCGCCGAGGACGCTGCCGTTGTTATCGTAGACCGGCTGGCTGGCGCCGAAGAGGTAGGACGTGCCGTCCTTGGATTTGAACACCGTGTTGGTCACGTAGTTCTTTTTTCCGGACAGGGCTGCGGCGACGTAGTTGCGGGTGGCGACGTCCATGCCGTGCATATCCGCATTGGCAGCGGAGGACCCGGCCAGGATCTTGCCGCCCCGGTCGAAGATCAGCACGCCCCAGAGGTTGGTGTTGTTCGCCAGGTAGGCCTTCATGTCAGGCGCGGCTTCCTTTTCATTGAGCCTCAGGGCCCGGATGACGCCGGGATCCTGAGCCAGGGCCATTCCGGCCGCCAGGTTGTCGCGCATGAAAAGGTCCAGGGAGTACGCCACGGTCTGGGCCTGGTTGTGGGCCGCCTTGCTTTCCCCTTTCAAAACCATGTCGTAGGAAGAAAGATTGACATAATACACAAGCGCGGCGACGCCTAAGATTATGGAAGTTATTATTGGAACCAGGATGGCCCGTTTGAGGCTTTTTGCGATCCAGGTAAGCATGTCCAGACTCCTAAAATTGCTGCGGGTTGAGGTGTTTTCAAACAGGAGGTTTAGACCATCTCTCCTGCAGAGAATGCAAGAAAAAAAGTATCTATATACACTTTCTATTCTCTGCAGACTGATTGATCAATCTGTAGTCGCGTTTAATAGCTTGGGCCATTATAAATTACTCCCTATTTCGTGTCGTTATTGTTACGGTTTTGGTAAAATACGTGATAGTCGAATCCGTCGTGGCCTTTCTCCCGCTCCTTTGCTATGGCTGGGATGCTGTCCGGCTACAGGCGGTTCAATGGCGTTCGCCGACCGCTCGGGCGGCGTGGCAATCGATACTCAACACCGGAGAGACGCCGTGGCACTGCATGAACTGGCGGGTCTGCCCGCCCCTCAGGAACTTCTCGTCAACATTCCCCGCCTGGTTTCCGCCTATTACCTTACTAAGCCCGACCCGACCGAACCCGGCTGCCGGATTTCCTTCGGCACATCAGGGCATCGCGGCTCGTCCCTGGACGGCAGTTTCAACGAGGATCACATCCTGGCCGTGACCCAGGCCGTGTGCGAACACCGGGCGCAGGCGGGCATCGACGGCCCCCTCTTCCTGGGCATGGACACCCACGCCCTGTCCGAGCCAGCCCTGGCCACGGCCCTGGAGGTCTTCGCGGCCAACGGGGTGACCGTGTACATTCAGGAAGGGCTCGGCTACACCCCCACTCCGGTCATCTCCCACGCCATCCTGACCTGGAACCGGGGCCGGGAGACCGGCCTGGCCGACGGCGTGGTCATCACCCCGTCCCACAATCCGCCCCGCGACGGCGGCTACAAGTACAATCCGCCCCAGGGCGGCCCTGCAGACACGGCCACTACCGGCGCCATTCAGGACCGGGCCAACCAGTTGCTGGAGAAAGACCTGGAGGGTGTCAGACGCATGCCCTTCGAGCGGGCGCTCAAGGCCGCGACCACAGTGCACCACGACTACATCGCTCCCTATGTGGCAGATCTGGAGACAGTGGTGGACATGGCGGCCATCCGGGCCACCGGGCTGAAGATCGGGGTGGACCCCATGGGCGGCTCGGGCATCGCCTTCTGGGAACCGATTGCCGAGAAATACGGCCTGGACCTGACCCTGACCAGCAAGGTGGTGGACCCGGCCTTCGCCTTCATGACCGTGGACAAGGACGGCAAGATCCGCATGGACTGCTCCTCGCCCTATGCCATGGCCTCGCTCATCCGGCACAAGGACGCCTACGACATCGCCTTCGGCAACGACCCGGACTATGACCGGCACGGCATTGTCACCCGCAGCTCCGGCCTGCTCAATCCCAACCACTACCTGGCCGTGGCCGTAAACTATCTTTTCACCCACCGGCCGGACTGGCCCGTGTCGGCCGCCATAGGCAAGACCGTGGTCTCCAGTTCCATGATAGACCGCGTGGCCGCGGACCTGGGCCGCCGCCTGCACGAGGTGCCGGTGGGCTTCAAGTGGTTTGTGGATGGACTGCGGGACGGGTCCTGTGCATTCGGCGGCGAGGAATCCGCCGGGGCGGCCTTCGTTCGCCTGAACGGGAGAGTGTGGACCACGGACAAGGACGGCATCATCCTCGACCTGCTGGCCGCCGAGATCACGGCCCGCACAGGACGCGATCCGGGCGAGGCGTATACGGAACTGGAAGCGCGGTTCGGATCACCGGTCTACGAGCGCATGGAGGCTCCGGCCAACCGGGAACAGAAGGCGGCCTTCAAGGCCCTGACCCCGGAAATGGTCACCGCCGACACTCTGGCGGGCGAACCCATCACGGCCAGGCTGACCCATGCCCCGGGCAACGGCGCGCCCATAGGCGGTCTCAAGGTGACCACCGAGAACGGCTGGTTCGCGGCAAGGCCCTCGGGAACCGAGGACATCTACAAGATCTACGCTGAATCCTTCAAGGGCACGGACCACCTGCGGGCCATCCAGTCGGAGGCGCAGGAAATCGTTTCGGCTCTGTTCTAAAGGACGTCAGGAACTCAGCTCAACGCAGGCTGTCATCCAACTCATGGAGCATCGTGCGCAGCCTGCCGCTTTCCCGCATCTGGAACAGGGCGGTATTGAACGCCTGCCAGAGCTGGTAGGCGTAAGAAGTGTGCTTGCTGAAAATGACCCGGTAGAGTGACGTGCGCAAGGGCTTGGGGTGCGGCGCGAACGCACTGGAATATACCATGTTGCCGGATTCCTTGATCGCCGACAGAAAGACCCTGCGGTTGCAGATGACTGCGTCGATCCGTCCCTTGAAGAGCAGGTCGAGCAGCGTCTGATAGGAAGAAACCTGAAGCAGTTCCACGTCTCCCTGTTCATATGCCTTCAGAAACTGGCAAGGCAGGGATTCACCCATATGGTTGCCCAGACGTAACCCCTTGGTCGCGCCTGTGGACTCGTAGTCGAGGGGCTTCCTGTCCGCCCGTTGCCAGAGGACAAGGTCCCCCTGAAACAGGGGATCGCTGCCCAGATGGGTGGAAGCCCAGGTCCGCCATCCGCCCCAGGCCGCAACGCCGTCGATCGTGCCGTTCTTGGACTGCTCCAGAGCCCTGGCCCACGGCATGGGCCTGAACTCCACCTCTATGCCGGACAGGCTGAAGGCCTCTCGTATGATCCGGCAGACAATGCCACCATCCTCCAGATCAGGAGAGACGTAGGGCCGCCATTCACCCGTGGCCAGAACGACCTTTGCGGGTGGATGAAGCTCTTCCGCGTTCGCTGTTCCGGCAGAAAGAAGCAGGAGCAAAACGAGGAGAACTAGCGGGATTATGACGCGGCACGATTTCACGGACATTCTCCAAGATCGACTTTGTATATTGTCGACCCACAAAAAGAATAAAACCGTCGATAGTTGGCAGGCAAGTATTTTTTTAGCTCAGTGAAATGCGGCGTTGAATCGCATGCAGAGCAGCGGGAACCGAAAGGAGAAGATACAAAAAATCCGGCCCGCTGAGCGGACCGGATCATGAGTTTTCCGTTAAAGCGAAGCCCGCTATGCCACGGCCTCGGCTTCGTCCCCGCCTGTGCAGACCAATCGGTCGATCTCCCGAACCTTTTTCAGAGCGCACCGGGCGATACGCTTGAATTCCGGGAAGTCCTTGGCCTCGTAGCGGTGCTTGGCGCGGGTCAGCCCGGCCAGATCGAGGGTCTCGTTGAAGAGATAAGGCATATACAGCGGGTCCTGCTTGAAAAAGATGTCCACGCGACCGAGGGTTTCATGGATTTCCTTCTGGTTTTTTGACAGATCCTTGAACAGCTTGCCCAGGCGCTTCTCTGCGTTGCGCAGAGACGTGCTCCACATGGGGCCGCGCGGTTCGAAGCGCATGCGCTTGCCCTTGCCACGACAGGCCATGAGGTCGGTCATGAACCGGTCCACGCTGCCGGGGGCGGAAGCGAGCACGCCCTGCTTGAAGGCGGTTTCGATGTCCAGGGGCTTGGTCCCCTTGATCACCGCGCCGCCGCCGTAAATGTTGTAGACCGGGAAAGGAGACTTGCGCAGGTCCTCTTCCAGTTCGCGTTTGGCGGTCATGTACTGGATGGTGGTCAGAATTTCCTCTCCGTCCGCGTTGGTGGTGGTCTGGTGGAAGGAGCGCTTGTGCATCTTCGTGGCGCAGCTGTGGTGGCCGCCCGCATGGGACTGGTTGTTGATCCAGGCGTAATCCTGGCCGACCATCACCAGGTGGTTGACCCCGAACCGTCGCAGCAGGCGGGACAGGGTGACCGAGACGTTGCCGCCCGCGTCGATGACCAGGTCGTGCTCCTTCATGACGAAGGTGCCCAGGCCGCCCACGGTCCAGATGGGCAGGGTCGGCCCGGCATACCGCTTGACCGCCTCGGGGACGATCTTGGTTGAATAGAGCAAGGGAACGTCCTGCACGAAATCCGGGTCAAGGCGCTGGAAAATATCGAGCATGGACTTGTCGTAGTCGATGGCCACGCAGAAATGAGGCTTGAGCCCGATTTTCTGCAGGGCGGGCACGGTCTGCAGGCCGCAGGCGTAAAGCACGTGGCTGCGCCTTTTCAGCAGTTCCGGCCCGTGCCGCTCCAGGCTGGGGCCTGCGCCCAGGAGCACTGCGCCGACTCCGCCGGCCTTGCCCTCCAACGACTTGATGGAGCCGTCTGCCAGAGCGCGCTGAAAATTGTGCACCTCGTTGCCGACCATGATGTCCTGGCGGAAACGCAGGGTGGAGAGCTCAAGGGAGAAGTTCTCCAGCTTGTCGCGCAGGACCCTGTGCCACCAGGCGTATTCCTTGCCGAGCTGACGGCTGGGGATATCCGCCTTGAGGTGAATCTGGCCATAGACGAACTGGAGGTCCAGATTGCGGATGACCTCGGACACGTAGTCGCGGTCCGGCACCAGGAAGTGCAGCTTCTTGGCCTTGAAAAAGGGGCGGTAGTCGGTCTGCCCCAGGCAGGCCAGGAGCATCTCTGCGCGCGGCTCCATGACCATGACCTTGTGGGAATCCGGCGTGTTGGACAGGACGTGATTGATGCCGTAGCCGAGGTTCGCGCCCACGATGAAGGTGGCCGAGGTCTCGGGCTTGGGGCTGTCGGTCCACCCCGCATAGAGGCCGTGGGGAGGCAGGGACTCGAACATGCCCTTGCCGCTCTCCATCTTCCAGTCGTGCAGCCCGAACTGGTTGATGTAGATGTTGTTCAGCAGTTCCTCCTGCTTGAAATCCTGTCTGGAGAGCCACTGATACACCGGATGGCCGATGCGTTGGAGATACTCGATGTTGTCCTGCAAAAACGGATACGCGGTCATGCCTGGTCCTTTTGCTTGCTGAAGTTTGCCTGGGGATACGGGAACCGAATTGCATCTTGCGTGCCAGTTGCGCGAAGCGTTTTTTTACCCTACTGTGCTCTGGTTACATCGAAATACTTTGCCCATGATTTCAGGGGAATGTCATGAATGAAGACCTGTTGGCGCTCATCGGCGGCACGCCGCTGGTGAAGATCCGTCATTTGAATCCGCATCCGAACGTCAAGATTTTGGCGAAGATCGAGTCCCAGAATCCCGGCGGGTCCATCAAGGACCGTGTGGCCGCCGCCATGATCGCGGCAGCCGAGGCCTCGGGCGAACTGACCCGCGACAAGACCATCATCGAGGCCACCTCGGGCAACACCGGGGTGGGGTTGGCCATGGTCGCGGCCATCAAGGGATACCGCATCAAGCTGCTCATGCCGGAGACGGCCAGCGAGGAGCGTAAGATGATCATGGCCGCCTACGGCGCGGAGCTGGAGCTGACACCCGGACACCTGGCCACGGACGGGGCCATTGAACAGGCTTACCGTTACGCCCGCGAGGAACCGGACAAGTACGTGCTCATGGACCAGTACAACAACCCGGCCTCCATAGACGCGCACTACAACGGCACGGGCCGAGAGATCTGGGAGCAGACCGGAGGCGAGGTCACCCACTGCGTCATGGCACTGGGCACCACAGGCACGGCCATGGGTATCGCAAAGCGGCTGCACGAGGAAGGCGACGCCTATGTGGCCGCGGTGGAGCCGTACGCAGGGCACAAAATCCAGGGCCTCAAGAATATGCTCGAATCCTATCCGCCCGGCATCTATGACAAGTCTGCCCTGGACGAGGTGCTGCACGTGGACGACGAGACCGCCTTCGACACCTGCCGCAGGCTGGCCCGCGAGGAAGGGCTCTTTGTGGGCATGAGCTCGGGCGCGGCCATGGCCGGCGCGCTGCAACTGGCCGAACGCCTGGACTCGGGCCTGATCGTCGTCATCTTCCCCGACTCGGGCGAACGCTATCTTTCCACCCACCTTTTCCGCCGCCAGGCCGGTTCCGGCATCACGGTGCACGACATGGCAACTGGCACGGACAAGCACCTGAACACCGGCGGCGGGCTGGGCGTGTACGCCATGGGCCCGAGCCTGGACAATCCGGACGGCCTGGACGCATGGCGGCGGGTCATCCTCCTCGACGTCTTCACCCGCCACCTCGCCTCTCGCGGAGTGGACATCTCCGCCGCCGTGGGCCTGACCGACATGGACGACCGCACCCTTGCAGCGGCCCGCGCCGAGAACGGAGCCCGGGACACCTTCGCCGCCAGCCGCAGGGAGGCCATCCTGGCCCGCGCCGCGCAGATGGGCGTCTCCGACACAATCGACTTTCCCCTGTCGTCGGCCTCCAACGACGCATCCCTGGACCTGTGCCGCAAGCTGCTCGGCAAGGGGCTGGCCTACGAGAAGCTCCGCTCCGTCTACTTCGACGTATTCCGAGACAAGCGCTACGGCGAGATCGGAACAGTAGATATGGACAAGGTCTCCGGCGGCCGCACCGTGGACCTGGACGCCTACGTCAAGGACAATCCGCTCGATTTCACGCTGCTCAAACGCGCCTCGTTACTCGACTTGAAGCGGGGCGAGGTGCTCGAAACCCAGTGGGGCAACGTCCGCCCGAGCTGGTTCCTGCAGCACGCCGCCGCCGCGCTCTCGGCCCAGCCGCGCACGGACGTGATGATCGGCAGCGAGAAGCACCGCTTCCCGCATCTGGAGAACCTGCGCGCCATCTGGTCCGTGACCGGACGCGAGCTGCAGGCCTGGATGGTCTGCCAGCAGGCCACCGACACGGGTGGCGGCGACCTCGATTCCGTGGCCGAAGCCTTGGGCGGATTCCGCGCGGCCCGGCTCTGGCTCCTGTCCGCAGCCAGCCGCAAGCCGCTGTGCGCCAGCCCGGAGAACCTCTCCATGTGGGCGCGCAACTGGCGCAAGATACAGGAGTGCGCCGCCGCGCTGACCCTCTCCCTGGACGCCAGGGGCGACGCGGTTCCAGCCGGTGTTGAACAGGCCGTCTTCGACCTCAAGGCCGGGCTCAAGACCGCCCTGGAGGAAGACCTCTCCCTGCACCATTTCTGGCCCGTGCTCTTCCGCTTCGTGAAGCGCGTCAACGGCTGGCTCGCCGCCGGTGAGTTGAGCGGCGCGTCCGCCCGGACATGCCTGGAGGAGCTCAAGGCCGTGGACGCCGTCCTCGGCATCTTCGACCCCGAACAGATGCCCATCCCTCTCTCCGACCTCCCGGCCGGGGTTCAGGGCATGCTGGCCGACCGCCAGAAGGCGCGGGAGTCCAGGGACTTCGCCGCCTCGGATGCGCTCAGGGATGAGATCGCCGCCGCCGGATACCGGTTGGAGGATACGGCGGGAGCGCCCAGAGTGTTTAAGGTGGTTTAGCCTGACGGCGTCTTTAAGAGAAAAGGAAAGCCGCCCTTTTGGGGCGGCTTTTTTCATGGACTGTGCGTCTGCGGTGCGGGCGAAGAGTCAGCGTTGGGGCCTGCGGCCCCTCGCTTCCAAAGATCGCGCTTGCAGCGCGCGGAGAGCCGGGTTTGGGGGCTTTGCCCCCAAAAGCCCTCCATGCCCTGCCGGGCGGGCCTACTTTCTTTGGCAGCGCCCAAAGAAAGTAGCAAAGAAAGGTCGCTGTGAATGGTATCCCCGCCCCGGTGCTCACTGGCGAGAATCTCATCCATCCCGGTCGGCTCCGGACTACGTGGAGTGAAACGCCCTGCCAGCCTTATCGATCGGAGGCCGTCCGACTCCGGGCGGGTTACGGCACAGGAGCCGCCGCCCGGGTTGGTGAGCTTCTAAGCCCGTGAGCAAGGGGCTGACGGTGGTCCTTCGAATGATTATTCGAAGAGCCAAATGACTTCTTTTTATTCGATCGGCTAGTGCCAGCTCGGCTTGATGGGCAAAAGGCAATTGCCGCTTTCGGAAAGTTACCAATTACCCCGGCAGCGACCGGTCATCGAGTTCGAGGCTTAGAGCCGCTTGCACACGGCTGAAGTGGAGCCCGAAGCGCGCCTGCCCGCAGGCTTTCGCTTTTCGGGCAGCGGAAGCCGTGTTAGCGGCTCTTAGGCCCGAGATCGCGCTGCAGCAACAACAGAGCGACTTTTGCTTACTTTTGGGCGCTCCGGTCCAAAAGTAAGTCGCCCCGAAAGGGGCGAAACCCTTACAACATCAATCGCCGCCGACAGGCGGCTTCCCTATCTCTTTTCAACCGTAAAAAGGCTCTACCCCCTACCCTTCTAGGCTTCCTTTAACGCCTCCAACCCTTCAGCCGTCATGGTCGGCAAAAACTCCATGATCTCATACTCGGCGATGCCTTCCTTGAAAAACGGGTCCTGGCTGACCAACCGCTCCACGGCTTCGCGCCGGGCCGCGCGGGCCATAATCACGCCGCCGGTGCGGGGATTCTGCGGGCCGGAGAGAAGCAGATTCCCAGCCGCATAGTGCTTGGCCAAAAACTCGCGATGCGCCTCAAGGGCGCGTTCAACGTCTTCGATGGGCTTGAGGTAGTTGACGAGAATAATGAACATGAGGATTCCTCCCTGTCTTTCAGAATGATGCCGTGGATCGGCGGGACAGGCAGGATAGCGCCGAGGACGAAGGCCGTCCACGGGAAAAGGGTAAAGCTCTGCGGACTGCCTAAGCGGCCAATTCGCGCAGTATCCCGAGGTTGCGGACGTCGTCCTGAAGGTCCTTGTCCTTGGGCGTCTCCAGGGTCTTGGGGATGTCCGCGAAACGCGCGTCGCGCATGAGGTTGCGGAAGCCGTCGAGTCCGATCTCGCCCTGGCCGATGTGCTCGTGGCGATCCTTGTGCGAGCCGAACGGATTCTTGGTGTCGTTGAGATGGAAGAACTTGAGGCGGTCCAGGCCGATGAGCCGGTCAAAGGCCGCGAAGGTCTCGGCGTAGGCCTCGGGGGTGCGGATGTCGTACCCGGCGGCAAAGGTGTGGCAGGTGTCGTAGCACACGCCCAGCCGGTCAGCATGACGGGAAACGGCGATGATGGCGGCCAGCTCCTCGAAGGTGGCGCCGAGATTGGTGCCCTGGCCCGCCGTGGTCTCCAGCAGGACCATACCCCGCTCGGTGCGGGAGGCCTCGATGGCCTTGTCCAGATTGGCGGCGTAGCGCTCTATGCCCGCGTCCACGCCTTGTCCCAGGTGCGAACCGGGATGGGTGACGAGATACGGCACTTTCAGGGCCTCGATGCGACGGAGCTCCTCGGCGAACGAAATGCCGGACCGCTCGGCCTGGTCCACCTTGGGCGAGGCCAGGTTGATCAGGTAGGAGTCGTGGGCCGCGATGGGATAGTCGCCCCACTGCTCCCATGCCACGGCGAACAGTTCCGCATCATACGGGGTCAGGGGCGGAATCTTCCACTGCCGCTGATTGCGCGTGAATATCTGGAGGGCGGTGCCGCCCACCTTGCGAATGTGCTCGAAGGCCATGTGCAGGCCCCCGGCAATGGACATGTGCGCTCCGAGATACATGGATGTCCCTGCCTGTCCCAGTCGGATTCGATGCGGAGTTTCAAAAGGATCGCCCGCCTTGACGGCTCGATCCCTTCGGTCTTCCCTACTCGATCCAGCCCTTGAGGGCCTCGACGATCTTCTGGGCCTGGGCCTGGCTGGAAATGTTGAACTTGGACTTGGGGCGGTAGGTGCCATCCACCTTCTGATAGCGGCGGATGGTAAACTTCTCCGGGCCGTATTCGCCCTTGGCGCGGTTGAGTTCCTGATAGCGGAAAATGATGGTGGTCCAGGCTCCCTTGGAGAGGATGACCTTGTCCAGCTCCTTGACGATGAGCTGGTTGTCTTCGGAATAATTGATCGTGATTTCGTCCACGTTGGTTGCCATTGTCTGCTCCTTGAATATATCTGGCATCCGCATTTTCATGCGGTGAGGCGTCCCCCTTTACATATGATAATGGGTGTTGGCAAGGGCGTGATAGGGCTCTCCCTCGGCCAAAACCCCGCAAACGGTGCCTTTCCGACGCGGACGCACCCCCGGCGGACCATCCGCCGGGGGCGCTATTCCAAGCAACAGGAGGCGAGAGTGTGACTGTATTCGCTATCCTAGTCGTTCAAGGCTTCGTAGACGTGGCCCACCAGATTTTCGCCGGGGGTCAGGGTCTTGCCGCCCGGGGTCCACTTGGCAGGGCAGACCTCGGCGGGGTGGTCCACCAGGTAGGTGTTGGCTTCCATCTTGCGGGTCAGCTCGTCGGCGTTGCGGCCCACATTGTAGAAGTTGATCTCGGAGGAGACCAGCACGCCTTCCGGGTTGATGACGAAGGTGCCGCGCAGGGCCAGGCCGGTGTCGTAGTCCCAGACGTCGAAGAAACGGGAGACCTCGCCGGTGGGGTCGGCGCCCATCTTGAATTTGACGTCGGCCAGGAGCCGCTCATCGGTTTTCCAGGCCATGTGCGTGAACTGGGTGTCCGTGGACACGGAGATCACCTCGGCCCCGAGCTTGACCAGCTCTTCGTGTTTGGTGGCCAAATCGGCCAGCTCGGTGGGGCAGACAAAAGTGAAGTCCGCCGGGTAGAAGAAGAGCACTACCCATTTTCCGGCCTTGCGCAGTTCGCCCAGGTCAACTTTGGCGAACCCGCCCTCGGTGGGATCGAAGGCGTCCAGGGTGAACTCGGGAACCGGCTGGCCTACTTTGGCGAATTCCGGGAACAATTCTTCATGGTTGGTATCGCAGGACATAATATTCTCCTTTATTGAAAGCTGGTTGATTTCGAATTAGGAATGATTGCTGTTTTCAAGAAGCTAACGATGAGCCGGTCTGCCGTCAAGCCTTTTCTCGAATTTCCGCAAAAAAAGGCCAAGCCAACCGCTCCACATGATGAAGAGACTACATGACGGTGCGGGAGAGCTCTCGGCGCCGGTGGGACAACAATCCAAACTGGCGTATTGCCACTATCGACCATGGTGCTTATAACCTTGGTTCCGCCAACGAAAATCAAACCAAGCGAGCATACATGAGTCACGGTTTTACCAAGATACAAGAGCAGGCCATCCCCGAACTGGCGTCCGTCGCCCACGTCTACCGTCACGACAAGACCGGCGCGCGCGTGCTGTCCATTGTCAACGACGACGAAAACAAGGTCTTCGGCATCTCCTTCCGCACCCCGCCCGAGGATTCCACCGGCGTGGCCCACATCCTGGAGCACTCGGTGCTGTGCGGCTCGGACAAGTATCCGGTCAAGGAACCCTTCGTGGAACTGCTTAAGGGCTCGCTCCAGACCTTTCTCAACGCCCTGACCTTCCCGGACAAGACCTGCTACCCCGTGGCCAGCGCCAACACCCAGGATTTCTACAACCTCATCGACGTCTACCTGGACGCGGTCTTTCACCCCCGGCTGACGCCCAACACCCTCAAACAGGAGGGCTGGCACTACGAGCTGGAGGCACCGGACAAGCCCATCACCTACAAGGGTGTGGTCTATAATGAAATGAAAGGGGCGTATTCCTCGCCCGACTCCCTGCTCTACGAGCACTCCCAGCAGTCCCTGTTCCCGGACACCACCTACGGCATCGATTCCGGTGGCGACCCACTGGTCATCCCCTCCCTGACCTTCAAGCAATTCATGGCGTTCCACGAAGACCACTACCACCCGTCCAACGCCTACGCGTATTTCTACGGGGACGACGATCCGGAAAAACGGCTGGAGATTCTGGACGCGGTCTTCTCCGAATATGAGAAGATCAACGTGGAAAAGACCCGGGTTCCGCTTCAGGGCCGCTTCGACGAGGCCAAACAGGTGCGCAAGCCCTACCCGGCCTCCGAGCGACTGGCCAAGGGCATGTTCACGGTCAACTGGCTGCTGGCCGAGACTGCGGACGCCAACCTGAACCTCGCCCTGCACATTCTGGAGCATATCCTCATCGGCCTGCCCTCCTCGCCCCTGAAGAAGGCGCTCATGGACTCCGGCCTGGGCGACGACCTGGCGGGCGTGGGCCTGGAGGCCGACATGCGCCAGATGTTCTTCTCCGTGGGCCTCAAGGGCATGCACCCGTCCAACGCCATCAAGGCGGAATCGGTCATCTTCCACGCCATCAAGGACCTGGTGGAGAACGGCATCGCGGCAGAGGATATCGAGGCCGCAGTGAACTCCGTGGAGTTCGCCCTGCGTGAGAACAACACCGGTTCCTACCCGCGCGGCCTCTCGCTGATGTTCCAGGCCCTGTCCACCTGGCTCTACGACGACGAGGAGTGCGAGGGCGATCCGCTCACCCTCCTGCCCTTCGAGGAGCCACTGAAAAACGTCAAGGCCTGGATCGCGAACGGAGAAAAAATCTTCGAAGAGCTGCTTGCCCGCCTCTTCCTGCACAACCCGCACCGCACCACCGTGCTCCTGGAGCCGGACCACCAGATGGCCGCCAAGATCGCGCATAAGGAAGCCAACCGCCTGATAAAGGTCAAGGACTCCCTGAGCGCGGAACAGGTCGAAAAGGTCATCGCCGACGCTGCGGAGCTCTCGCGCCTCCAGGGCGAGCCAGACTCCCCCGAGGCTCTGAACACCATTCCCCGCCTGTCCGTGGCCGACCTGCCCAGGGAAAACCGGCCGATCCCCACGGAAGAAAGGGAAATCGCGGGGGCCCCCCTGCTCTTCCACGACCTGCCCACCAACGGCATCGCCTATTTCGACCTCGGCTTCGATCTCTCTGTGCTGCCCGCCGAACTCCTGCCCTACGCAGGCGTCTTCGGCCGGGCTCTGACCGAGTCCGGCACGGCCAAGCGCGACTACGTGGACCTGTCCCAGTGGATCGCCCGGACCTCGGGCGGCATCTGGGCCCAGCCCTTTGCCGCCCCCGTGCGTGGCAGCGCCAAGGCGGCCTCCCGCCTCTTCCTGCGGGCCAAGGCCACGGGCGACAAACTGGCCGAGACAGTGGAAATCCTGACGGAAATTCTGACCTCCGCCACCCTGGACAACAAGGAGCGGCTGACCCGCATCGTGTCCGAGGCCCGCGCCCGCGCCGAACAGCACCTGGTCCCGGCAGGGCACCAGGTGGTCGCCACCCGGCTTCGCGCCCGCACTCATGCGGCCCACGCCATGGAAGAGGCCATGTCCGGCCTGAGCAACCTCGACTTCCTGCGCTCCCTGGAGGAACGACTGGAAGCGGACTTCAGGGGCGTTGCCAAGGACCTGGAGCGGATGCGCTCCCTGCTCCTCTCCCGCAGCGGTCTGATAGTCAATGCCACCATGGACGCGGACCTCTTCGCCGCCGCCGAGCCCGAGCTGGCGTCCGTCGCCTCGGCCCTGCCCGAATCGGACGCTGCTCCCGCCTCCGGCTTTCCCCTCGATTTTCCCGCGCGCGAGGGGCTGGCCATCCCGGCCCAGGTCAACTACGTGGGCAAGGGCGTGTCCCTCGCCGAACACGGCATCACCCTTGGCGGCGCGGCCCAGGTGGTCAACAAGCTCATCCGCACCGGCTACCTGTGGGAAAAGGTGCGCGTCCAAGGCGGCGCCTACGGCGCTTTCTGCCTCCTCGACCGGCTGGCGGGAGCCATGGCAATGGTCTCCTACCGCGACCCTAACGTCGCAGCCACGGTCAAGGCCTTCGATGGCGTGGCCGACTACCTCGAGACCATCGACGTCAATGCGGACGAACTCGAAAAGTCCATTATCGGAGCCATCGGCGAGATCGACGCATACCAGCTGCCCGATGCCAAGGGTTTCACCGCACTGACCCGTTATCTAACAGGCCAGGACGACGATTACCTTCAGGAGATTCGCGAACAGGCCCTGTCCGCCACCGAGGCGGATTTCCGAGCCTTTGCCGAGGCTGTGCGCGTCAACGCCGCCCACGGCGACATCTGCGTGCTCGGGGACTCCCTGGCCATGGAAAACGCGGACCTGGACCTGGAAATCCGTCAGGTGCTCTAGCCGGACCCGGATTTTCCGGAAGGAATGAGGCTATATCAATACATCTTGATATAGAAATTTCGCTTGACTAAAGTGCGTAACCCTGTCAGCACCATTTTACATTATGGACATGCAGATCATTACCGCCCCCGCAAAGCTGCAACGGCAGTGCCTTACCTGGCGGCGTGAGGGGTTGACTATCGGCCTGGTCCCGACCATGGGCTTTTTCCACGACGGGCATCTCGCGCTCATGGAGCGCGCCCGGCCCCTGTGCGACAAGCTTGTGGTCTCGCTCTTCGTCAACCCGACCCAGTTCGGGGAAAACGAAGACCTGGATAAATATCCGCATGATCTGGACGGAGACACGGCCAAGGCCTGGTCCAAGGGCGTGGACCTGCTCTTCGCCCCCGAAGCCGGGGCCATGTACGCCCAGGACCACGCCACCTGGATCAACGTCCCGGCCCTGGGAGAGCACCTCTGCGGTGCGGCCCGGCCAGGCCACTTTCAGGGCGTGTGCACCGTGGTGACCAAGCTCTTCATGCTGACCCAGGCCAACCTTGCCGTATTCGGACAGAAGGACTGGCAGCAATTCGCCATTCTCAGGCGCATGGTCCGCGATCTGAACATCCCGGTGGAACTCATCGGCCACGAGATCGTCCGCGAAAAGGACGGTTTGGCCATGAGCTCGCGTAACGCCTACCTGACCGAGACGGAGCGCGCCTCCGCCCCGGCCATTCGTAAAGGTTTGCTCAAGACCGCCGATAAGGTACGCTCCGGGATGCGGAACGTGGACGACATAAAACGCTTCCTGCACGACGAGTTCGCCGCCGCCCTGCCCATGGGCGAGGTGGACTACGCGGAGATAGTGGACCCGGACGACATCGTCCCGCTGAAGGAAGTGACCGGTCCGGCCCTGCTGGCCGTGGCCGTGCGCCTGGGCAAGGCGAGGCTCATCGACAACCTGTTACTTGAGGGGTAGCCCATTGGCCCAACGCTGTTTTTTGAGCGCCAAGATACACGGCGCGACCATCACCGAGGCAAACCTGGAATACCGGGGCAGTCTCTCCATAGACACGAAGCTCATGAAGACCGTGGGCATCCTGCCCTACGAGCAGGTGGACGTGTACAACCTGGACAACGGGGAGAGGCTGACAACCTACGCCATCCCCGGCGAACCGGGACAAATCTGTCTCAACGGCGCCGCCGCCCACAAGGGTGAGCCCGGACAGCGCGTCATCATCGCCACCTACGCGTGGCTCGACGAAACCGAGGCTCGCACCGGCAAGCCCCGAGTCGTCATCGCAGGCAAAAACAACGAGATCGATGAAATTCTCGAATGCGATCTCAACCCGAATTTCTAGGCGACGTACCTAGCAGTACCCCATAAGGAGGATTGTTTAATGCAGATTGAAGGCAAGTATCTCTTCACTTCCGAGTCCGTGACCGAAGGCCACCCCGACAAGGTCGCCGACCAGATTTCCGACGCCATCCTGGATGCCATCATCGGCCAGGATGAGAACGCCCGCGTGGCCTGTGAGACCCTGGTCACCACCGGCATGGCCTTCATCGCCGGCGAAATCTCCACCACGGCCTACGCCGATTTCCCGGATATCGTCCGCGCCACCATCAAGGACATCGGCTACAACTCCGCCGACACCATGGGCTTCGACTGGCAGACCTGCGCGGTCATCTCCTCCATCGACAAGCAGTCCCCGGACATCGCTCAGGGCGTCGACCGCCAGAAACCCGAAGATCAGGGCGCGGGCGACCAGGGCATGATGTTCGGTTTCGCCACCAACGAGACCCCGACCCTGATGCCCACCCCCATCTACTACGCCCACAAGCTTTCCCGCCGACTGACCTACGTGCGCAAGGAGGGCATCCTTGACTACCTGCGCCCCGACGGCAAGACCCAGGTCTGCGTCGAGTTCGACAACGGCAAGCCCGTGCGCATCGACAACGTGGTCGTCTCCTCCCAGCATGACGAGAGCATCGCCTACTCCGATCTCCAGGAAGGCATCCTGAACGAGGTCATCAAGAAGACGCTGCCCGAGGACCTGATCGACGACAGGCTCAAGACCTACATCAACCCCACCGGCCGGTTCGTCATCGGCGGCCCCGTGGGTGACTGCGGCCTGACCGGACGCAAAATCATCAATGACACCTACGGCGGTGCCGGTGCCCATGGCGGCGGCGCTTTCTCCGGCAAGGACCCGTCCAAGGTGGACCGCTCCGGCGCCTACATGGCCCGCTACGTTGCCAAGAACGTGGTTGCCGCCGGCCTCGCCGACCAGTGCGAAGTGCAGATCGCCTACGCCATCGGCGTGGCCGAACCCGTCTCCGTGGTCGTCTGCTCGCGCGGCACCGGCCAGGTCTCGGACGAGCAGCTGACCAAGGCCGTGACCGAGGTCTTCGACATGCGCCCCTACTACATCCAGGAACGCCTCAAGCTGCGCCGCCCCATCTTCCAGAAGACCACCAACTACGGCCACTTCGGTCGCGAACTCCCCGAATTCACCTGGGAGCAGACCGACGCCGTGGACGATCTCCGCACTGCCTGCAAGATCTAGCACGCGCAGAATCGTAATGCCGACGGGGCCGGGAAGCATGCTTCCCGGCCCCGTTTTTTTTGAATGGAAAGCCTCTCCCCTTCCCCCGAACCCCCATCCTCTCTCCTTTCCTAAACTCTTTAGCGCCGCTTCGCGGGGAGGCTGACGATTTTACGGATTAATCCCGGGAAAGGTATTCGTTGCGCGACAGGCCCGGGATTAATGCACACTGGAGGGTGTAGTCAGGAGATTTTCGTGAGTAATTCAAGCGGCAAAACGGAAAGTAAATGGATTACGGGCGTAGCTGCAGCCACGGAAAGATTCCTTTTTCCCTGACAATGCAGTCAGTTGAGACAATCTGCAAACGCAGCAGAAGGGTCTCGAGACGACACCAATTAGATGCGGTAGCCGTGGATATCGTCCCGGCTCAAGTCCACGCAGAGAATGAGGTGACGGCCGGTGCTGCGGTGGTAGAAAACCTGTGAGATGGTGGTGCAAAGATTGCCGGAGGCCAGGGAAATGTAGGGAGGGGAAGTGAACCGCTCAAGGCCGGCCTGGATGGGCAGGAAGTACTTCTTGAGAGAGTGGTCCGCCCCCTGGCGGGCAGGCTCGTACAGGCAGCGCTTGGACTTCTTGAGCTTGTCCGGGTTGCATAGGGTGTCGGACGTCTGCCGCCCCTTCATGTCCAGGACATAGAGGCACTCAACATTGGTGTAAGTGTCTATGAAACGTGTCAGGGAGCGGTTGATGTCCCGGGAAGGCACGTCGGCCAGGGCCTGGCACATGGTCAGGACCATGAGATTGAAATTCGAGAAGAGGCGCTTTTCCTCGGCGATGTGCCGGGTCCGGTTTTCCCGGTACTTGTCCGCCAGGGCGTCGACCTTCTTGGCCATGGCAGGAACCGCGTCCAACCCCGGGGCCGGACGGGCGAAGAAGAACCCCTGGAAAAGGTCCACCTCCTGACCGAGCAGACACATGGCCTCGGAGCTGGTCTCCACGCCCTCAGCCAGGACCAGACAGCCGAGGCGGTCCGACATCTGGACAAAGGAGCGCACCACTTCAAGCTTGTGAAACTGGCTGTCCACCCCGGAAATAAGGGAGCGGTCAAGCTTGATGATATCCGGCTTGATCAGCGGGATTCGGTCCAGATTGGAAAACCCGGCGCCCACGTCGTCCAGGGCGATGAGAAAATTCTTTTTTCGGTAGAAGCGGACGAAGTCGAGGAGCGCGTCCTGATCTTCGCACCGGGATTCGATGATCTCGATGATCACGTTGCTGGGGCTGATGCCGTAGTGCTTGACCAGCTTGAGCAGATGGTTGGAGCCCCGCGTCATGCTGTTGATGCACGTGGCGTCGATGTTCATGGAGAGCATCACCGACTTGTCGCGCCGGTGGAGGGTGGCGAAGGATTCCACCGCTTTTGTTCGGCAGGCCCGGTCCAGGGCGAGCCGGGATTCCTTGTCCCGGGCCTGCTCGAACAGCAGGGTTGGAGGTATAATATCTCCGCTTTGGGGGTCGAAGCCTCGGCTCAAAGCCTCCAGCCCGATGACGGCCTTTCTCTTGAGGGAGACCTGCGGCTGGAAGTGGGTAAGGATTGAACCGGATTCAATGATCCCCTGTAAATTTATGTCTGTAGTCAGCATCTTTCGAACCGTTTCGGCGAGTTGCCGGGAGGGGGCTGTCGAAGTTCGTTTTCCCGTTTCTCCGCCGATACAAGGCCGGGGCGGCTTGGCCGCCCCGGCACTCATATATTCTCGCAATCCGATTTTAGAGGATTCCGTCTTCTCCGGTCCGGATACGGAGGGCTTTGGCGAGTTCGGTGACGAAGATCACGCCGTCGCCTTCGCTTCCGGTCTGGCCGGCGGTCCGGATGGCGTCGATGGCCTTGGCCTCGAACTCATCGTTCACGCCGATCTCCAGGCGGACTTTCTTGAGCAGGTTCACTTCCATCTGCACGCCGCGGTAGGTCTCGGTGAACCCTTTCTGGCGGCCGGAGCCGAGGATGTTGGTCACGGACAGGGAGTAGATCTCCTTGGCGTACAAAGCCTGCTTCACGTCGTTCAGCTTTTCGGGCCTGATATATGCTATGATAAGCTTCATTTTCTTGTTCTCCTTATAATGTCTGGTAATCGAGCTTCTTGACTATTCGTTGCTGAAGAGCTGGAAGCCGTTGTAGGACTCGGAGCCGTGCTCGGCGATGTCCAGACCCTTGAGCTCCTCTTCCTTGGTGACGCGGATGCCGAAGATGGCCTTGACGATGGACATCAGGATGAAACCGGCACCGAAGGCCCAGACGAAGAAGACGCCCACGCCGAGGAGCTGCACGCCGAGCTGGGAGAACCCGCCGCCGTAGAGCAAGCCGCCGTCAACGTTGAACAGACCGCAGGCGATGGTACCCCAGGCACCACAGACGCCGTGGACAGAGGAAGCGCCGACCGGATCGTCGATCTTGAGGACCTTGTCGATGAATTCGATGGACAGGACGACCAGCACACCAGCGACCAGGCCGATGATGATGGAGCCGCCGGGAGTGACGGTGGCGCAGGGGGCGGTGATACCGACCAGACCAGCCAGGGCGCCGTTCATGGTCATGGAGATGTCCGGCTTGCCGAAGCGGAACCAGGAGATGACCATGGAGCCGAGCACGCCGGCACAGGCGGCCAGGGAGGTGTTCATGGCGATCAGGCCGATGGTGTCGTCAGCTGTGGTGGTGGAACCGGGGTTAAAACCGAACCAACCGAACCAGAGGATGAAGACGCCGAGACCGGCCAGGGGAATGTTGTGACCCGGGATAGCGTTGGCCTTGCCGTCCTCGGAGTACTTGCCGATGCGGGGACCGAGCACCATGGCGCCGGCCAGGGCGATCCAGCCACCCACGGAGTGAACGACGGAGGAACCGGCGAAGTCGCAGAAGCCGTAGGCTTCGAGCCAACCGGCGCCGTCATCGCCCAGCCACAGGGAACCCCAGGCCCAGTGACCGGAGATGGGGTAGATCAGGCCGCTGAGGATGATGGAAACCACAACGTAGCTGCCGAACTTGGTACGCTCGGCCATGCCGCCGGAAACGATGGTGGCGGCGGTGGCGGCGAACACGGACTGGAAGAACCAGAAGGTGTAGGTCCAGGAGAGGTCGCCTGCGGCAACGCCACCCAGGCCGAAGCCGGAGGTGCCGAAGAAGCCGCCGGCATCAAGGCCGAACATCAGGCCGAAGCCGAACAGGAAAAAGACGATGGAGCCGGCGGCGAAGTCCAGGAAGTTCTTCATCATGATGTTACCGGCGGATTTGGCGCGGGTGAAACCGGCCTCGACGCAGGCAAAACCGGCCTGCATGATCATAACCAGACATGCGGCTACGAGCGTCCAAAGGATGTTGGCGTTGAACTGGGTGAGGTACTCTACCTCTTCAGCGTGGGCGAGGGTCGGAGCAAGGACAGCCACTGCGGCTGCGAGTGCTATTGCGACCTTCGGGAACTTGTGGGTCGGGGACTTTCTCAAAAACATTACGGTACTCCTCCTTGAAGTGGAATGCGTTACTAACCTGAGCCCCCCTCTATCAAGACCCGTGCCAAAGTCGTTTTTTGTTGATATTGGCGTAAAATCGTTGTTCTCAGCCGATTTTACATTTGCACTTTTTAGCAATTTTGTTATTTATTACATTTTTGCAACCGATTTTTTGCCCCAAAATTGTCAATACGCACAAAATTGAAAAAATGACCGCCGGTCGCAAAAAAATAACCTGTTATGTCCTATCTAATTGAAATCGTAACAAATATAATTGTTGACACAACTTCTACCCTAGTGTTAGGTTCCCTTCACCATGAAGTTTAACACCTCTCTACCCGCATACTTTACCAACTTTTATTTTGGCTACTGGTATTCCCGCGCTCGCGGTCAGGGGAGAGGTACACTGTAAGCAAATGGCTGATTACAACTAAGAAAACCTCTTCAAGGGCCGCGGGCGAAAGCCGGCGGCCCTTGTTTTTTAAGTTGTCGTCGATCCGCCGGTCCCGGTTTGAAGAGAGAGAAAAACCTACGAGGAGAGAATCATGCACATCGGCAAGGCAATCAGGCTGGAGAGAATCGTCAACCGCAACACCGGACGCACCATCATCGTTCCCATGGACCACGGCGTGACAGTCGGCCCCATCGACGGGCTGGTGGACATGCGCGAGGCCGTTGGGCGGGTCGTCGATGGCGGCGCAAACGCAGTCATCGAGCATAAAGGGCTGGTCCGCTGCGGACACCGCGCCCAGGGCAAGGACATCGGCCTCATCGTCCACCTGTCCGCGTCCACCACGCTTTCCCCCTTCCCCAACGCAAAATCCCTGGTCGCCAGCGTCGAAGACGCCATCCGCCTGGGAGCTGACGCCGTCTCCATTCACTGCAACCTCGGCGACGAAACCGAAGCCGCCATGCTCAGCGACTTCGGCAGGGTGGCCTCCGAAGCCTCCAACTGGGGCATTCCGCTCCTGTCCATGATCTACGCCCGCGGCCCCAAGGTGAAAGACGAATACGATCCCGAAGTGGTCGCCCACTGCGCCCGCGTCGGCACCGAACTGGGCGCGGACATCATCAAGGTTCCCTACACCGGCGACATCGACACCTTCGGCAAAGTATGCGACGCCTGTTGTGTACCCGTGGTCATCGCCGGAGGCCCCAAGCTCGACAGCACAGAATCTTTCCTCCAGATGGTCCACGACTCTCTGGAAGCCGGCGGCGCGGGCCTCTCTGTCGGTCGAAACGTCTTCCAGCATGACGATCCCACCCGCCTGGTGGAGGCCCTGAACATGGTTGTTCACGGCGACGAGTCCGTGGAGACCGCCCTCAACCATCTCAAATAGTACATACGGAAACACCCCATGAAAAAAGTCATCTTCAAATCCGTTCCCTTTGACAAAAAACTCATCACCCTTGCCCTGGAATCGGGCGTGGACGCCGTGATGGTCGAAAAGGACCAGGTCAAGAACGTGCAGTCCCTGGGACGCGTCACGGTCATTACCCCTGAAGACATGCCCGTGGTCGAACTGACCAAGAAGGCGGACGAGGACGTGGCCGTCAACAAGATCAAGGCCGGCGATAACGTGGCTCTCAAGAAGGGATGGGAGATCATCCCGGTGGAAAACATCCTGGCCCAGGTGGAAAACCTGGCCCTGGAATGCGAGAACCTGGACCGCGCCATCCTGGCCGCAGGCATCCTGGAGCGCGGCTGCGACACCATCGTGGTCCTGCCCGAGGGAGCCACCGATCTCAAGCAGATCGTGGCCGAGCTCAAGCTCTCCCAGGGCAAGCTGGACCTCCAGGCCGCCACGGTCACGGCCATCGAGGCCACCGGCCTGGGCCATCGCGTCTGCGTGGACACCATCTCCATGCTCAAGCGCGGCCAGGGCATGCTCATCGGCAACTCCTCGGCCTTCTCGTTCCTGGTGCACGCCGAGACCGAGTCCAATCCGTATGTTGCCGCTCGCCCCTTCCGGGTCAACGCGGGCGCGGTGCACGCCTACGCCCAGATGCCCGGCGACAAAACCACCTACTTGGAAGAGCTGGCCGCCGGCACCGATGTGCTCATCGTCGGCGCGGACGGCAACACCAGCCTGGCCACCGTGGGCAGGGTCAAGGTCGAAATCCGGCCCATGCTGCTCATCAAGGCCGAGGTCAAGACCAAGGACGGCGTCAAGGCCGGACAGGTCTTCCTCCAGAACGCCGAAACCATCCGCGTGGTCTCCGACAAGGGCGAACCCGTGTCCGTAGTCACCCTCAAGGTGGGCGACAAGATCATGGTCAAAACCGACGAGGCCGGCCGACACTTCGGCATGCGCATCAAGGAAGAGATCAAGGAAGGATAAGATGCCTCCGGCGGCCGGGGGAAGGGGAGAAGGAAACCCTTTGAGGAGGGTTGTCCCTCTCCCCTTCCCCCGGACCCCCATCCCCTCTCCTTTCCCAAACTTTTTGGCACCGCTTCGCGGGGTGGGGGATGACATGACGAGGCACGGCTGCAAATTTTGACGGATATGTTAGGCTGGCGGAAATGAACAAGAGACCCGACCCGCCGAAGGCGCGTTAAAAAGTTTAGGAGGGTCCAGGGAACCCTTTACAAAGGGTTCCCTGGCCGTCGGAGACGCCCCGCCGGCGAGGCGCCGCCGGAGGCAACCCGCGCAAGCGGCATCCTGAAGAGAGAGAATAAAGACATGGCTGACAAGGAACAAAACGACATCCCGGATCTCGGGGAACTGCGCGAGAACATCGACGCCATCGACGATCAGATCGTGGAGCTGCTGAACAAACGCGCCGAGCAGTCGCTGGGCGTGGGCCGCTACAAGGCGGCCAAGGGCGAGGCCATCTACAAGCCGTTTCGCGAGCAGGAGGTCCTGAACAAGATCGCCGACTCATCGCCCGGCCCGCTGCCGGACAAGCACCTGCGCACCATCTACCGCGAGATCATGTCCTCCTCGCGCCACCTGCAGCGGCCGGAGCGCGTGGTCTATCTCGGCCCTCCCGGCACCTTTTCCTATTTTGCGGCCATCGAACACATGGGCAGCTCGGCCTCGCTCACGCCCAAGAGCAATTTCGAGGAGATCTTCCGCGCCGTGGCCGAAGAGGGAGCGGAACTGGGTGTCATCCCCCTGGAGAACTCCATCGAGGGCACCGTGGGCCAGGTCGTGGACCTGTTCATGAGATATAAGGTATATATCCAGGCCGAGGTCTTCAGCCGCATCAGCCACAACCTCATTTCCAACGCCACGAGCCTGGAGGACGTGGAGGTCATCTACTCCCACCCGCAGCCGCTGGGACAGTGTCGGGAGTGGCTCAAGCACAAGATGCCCGACGTCCCGACCATCTCTACGGAATCCACGGCCGAAGCCGCCGAGATCGTTTCCGGCAAGAAGGCCGCCGCGGTCATCGGCCACCGCAAACTGGCCGATCTCTACGGCATGAACATCCTGGCCGAGGCCATCGAGGACCAGCCGGACAACTGGACCCGGTTCCTGATCATCGGCGCGTCCCCCTCCCAGGAGGACCGGCGCGACAAGACAACCATCCTGTTCACCCTGCCGGACAAACCGGGCGCCCTCGCCCGGGTGCTGACCACCCTGGCCCATCAGTCCATCAACATGACCAAGCTGGAATCCCGCCCGTTCAAGGGCGAAAAATGGAAGTACGTCTTCTTCGCCGACCTGGAATGCGATTTCGGAGCCGACCGCTACGAAGATGTGCTTGAAGACATCCGGCACCAGTGCCACACGCTCAGGGTGCTCGGGTCCTACCCGACCCAGGAGGAAAGACAATGATGAAAGAACCGATCCTGATCAACGCACCGGCATCCAAGTCCCTATCCCACCGGACGCTCATCGCGGCTGCGCTGGCCAACGGCGTGTCCGAGGTCTCATCGGCCCTGGACTCCGACGACATCACCCGTACGCGCGGCTGCCTCACGGCCTGCGGCGCAACAATCGAGAAAAAGGACGGCGTACTTGTGGTCACCGGCATGGAAGACGGCCCCAAGGGCGCCAATGCCGACGGCAAGCACAAGGACGAGGAGCCCCACGAACTCTACATGCACGAATCCGGCACCACCTGCCGGCTGATGACCGCCGTGGCTGCGGCAGGGCATGGCACCTTCCGGGTTCACGGCGCGCCTCGCATGCACGAGCGGCCCATGGGAGAGCTGACCGGAGCCCTGACGACCCTGGGCTCGAAATTTCAATACGACGGCGAAAAGGGGTTCCTCCCCTTTTTCATGACCAGCAGGGGCTACACCAAGAAATCGGTGGACATCACCCTGGAGGAAAGCAGCCAATACCTCTCCGGGCTGCTCCTGGGTGCGCCCCTGGCTGGCCACGAAATCACCGTCAACGTCACCGGCAACAAGGCCGTATCCTGGCCTTACGTAGCCCTGACCCTGCGCATCATGGAGGACTTCAAGGCCGAGTTCGAGGTCCAGCTCAAGAAGAACGGCAAGTGGCAGGCCGTCCCCTGGCGCTCGGTCAAGGGTGTCACCCCGGGCAAGATCCGCTTCGTGGTACAACCCTCGGGCTACCAGCCCACGAACTACCGCGTGGAAGGCGACTGGTCCAACGCCAGCTACTTCCTGGCGGCGGGAGCCGTGGGACGCAACCCGGTGCTGATCAAGGGACTGGCCGCCGATTCCCTCCAGGGAGACCGCGCCATCATGGACATCCTGAGCCAGATGGGCGCGTCCATCCAGGTCACCTTTGACGGCATCCTGGTCGTGCCCGCCCCCCTGCGCGGCATCACCGTCGACATGAGCCGCTGCCCGGACCTGGTGCCCACCGTGGCCGCGGCCGCGGCCTTCGCGTCCACGCCGACCACCATCGAAAACGTGGCGCACCTGCGCATCAAGGAGACCGACCGGCTGGCGGCCTGCGCCGAGGAAGTGGCCCGGACCAGGACCGACACGTCCATCGTCGGCGATTCGCTGATCATCCGCCCCGGCGCCCTGCCCAGGGGGGAGACCATCGCCTTCAAGACGTACAATGACCACCGCATGGCCATGTCCATGTCCCTGTTTTCCCTTGCCGGAATGGACGTCGAGCTTGACAATCCCGCCTGTGTGGGCAAATCATTTCCCGGCTTCTGGGATGAATGGAAAAAGATCACCGGCTAGATCCCCGGAACCGGACACGACAACACCAATGAGACAATGACCGAACCAGCCCTTAAACATATCGCCATCGCCGGAGCCAACGGCTCCATGGGAGCGCTCTTCCTGGAGCGTTTCCCGGAGGCGGGGTGTTCCGTTGTCGGGCTGGCGCGTCCGTACACGGAGGACAAGCTCCGCGAGGCGCTGTCCGAATGCGACATGCTCATGGTCTGCGTGCCGGTCACGGTCATGGCGGATGTCGTGCAAACCATGCGCCCGTACCTGCCCGAGGGGTGCATCCTGGCCGACGTGGGTTCGGTCAAGGAAGGTCCCATGCGGGCCATGCTCGAAAACTACGACGGCCCGGTGGTGGGCACCCACCCGCTATTCGGCCCGGTCATTCCCGACGGCTTCCTGCCCAAGACGGCCATCGTGCCCGGCAGGGAGAGCGACAAGGAGGCGGCGGAGAAGGTCTACTCCCTCTTCGAAGCCTGCGACTACGATCCGTTCATGACCACCGCCGAAGAGCACGACCGGGCCATGGCCTTCATCCAGGGCCTCAACTTTACGTCCACCGTGGCCTTCCTGGCCGCCACCAGGGACGTCCAATCCATCAAGAATTTCGTTACGCCATCGTTCAAGCGCAGGCTGGATGCGGCACGCAAGATGTTGACCATGGACACGGAGCTCTTCGAGACCATCTCCGAGGCCAACCCCTACCTGCAGGAATCCAACCGCAAGTTCATGACGTACCTTAGCCTGGCTGCCGGCGGCGACCTCGAGTTGCTCTCCAACCGGGCCAAGTGGTGGTGGAACAGAAACATTCGTTAAGGGGTGCGGCGCTTGCCTGCACACGGATCACGGTATTTGACCGAGGCCGCACCCCAAACGGGAGCGGCCTCATTTTTTTTGAGGAGGACCAATGAAATTTACCTGAAAGTCGTATGAAAACCGGAAGAAGATAAAAGGCTGGGAAGTTATTCCCCGCCCATACCATTAAAAGAAATCACAGCGGCTTTCGATAGCGGCGCAATCGCGTAGCGAAAGGGTTAATCCTTTCTCGACGTGGCCGGGCCATCCGCCCGACACTGGCTCCACTCCCGAAAGCATGCATACGAAAGGAATACGGAATGAATAAAATTTTACTGACGCAACACGGGAAATGGCTCCCGGCCGATGTCCAGACGACCATCAGTCTGTACATGGGACTGGTGGGAGACCAGCCGGGAATCCTCCTGGAATCGGCGGAAGTCGACGGACGGCTCGGACGCTACAGCCTCCTTGCCTGGGATTACCGGCTCACCCTGCATCCGGTGGACGGCAAGTTGGTGGTGGACACCGAAGATGAACGCCTCCTCCCCCTCAAGGACCTCCAGGGCATGGACTACCTGCCCGGCATAAAAGAGGTCGTCAAACGCCTCTCCATCGAACAGCAGGCCGAAGGCGGCAACTCGCGCGACGGCCTGCCCGGCCTGACTCGGGGCCTCTACGGCTACTTCGGCTACGGCGTGGCCGGCATGTTCGAGCGCAAGCTCAAGGACGTGTGCAGGCCCGAGGACGCCGAGGCGTGCCTGGTCCTGCCCGGCCAGATGGTCCTCTTCGACCACCTCCGCCACTCCTGCTGCTACCTGAGCCTGGATGAAGGCGCCACGCCCACGCCCGCGCCCGTGCAATGGGGCGCGGACCTCACCGCTCCCGAGGCCGGGACGCCCACGGTCCACCCTGGCAAGGAGGAGTACATGGCAGGCGTGGAGAAGTGCAAGGAGCTCATCGCCGAGGGCGAGTGCATCCAGGTGGTCCTCTCCACCCGCTTCACCATGCCGGTGCCGGACGATCCGTTCAAGATCTACCGGCGGCTGCGGCAGGCCAACCCCTCCCCGTTCATGTTCTACATGAAATTCCCGGACTGCGTGTCCAAGGGCAAATCCTGCGGCACCACCCTGCTCGGCTCCTCGCCCGAGATGATGGTCCGCTCCGCCGCCGGACAGCTGGAAGTGCGTCCCATCGCGGGCACCCGCTGGAGGGGCGAGACCGAGAAGGAGGACATGCGCCTGGAGAATGAACTCCTGGCCGATCCCAAGGAACGCGCCGAGCACGTCATGCTCGTGGACCTGGGCCGGAACGACCTGGGCCGCATCGCCAAGCCCGGCTCGGTCACCGTGGAGAAATTCATGAACGTGGAGCGGTTCTCCCACGTCATGCACCTGACCTCCTACGTGGAGGCCGAGCTCAAGGACGGGCTGGACGGCGTGGACGTGCTCCAGGCCACTTTCCCGGCGGGCACCCTCTCCGGCGCGCCCAAGATCAGGGCCATGGAGATCATAGCCGACCTGGAACCCCAGGATCGCGGCCCCTATGGCGGCTGCATAGGTTGGATGGGACTGGACGACGGCGTGGTCAGTCTGGATACGGGCATCACCATCCGCTCCATGTGGATTCGCGACGGCATCTGCCACTGGCAGGCCGGGGCCGGGATCGTCTACGATTCCAACGCCGAAGCCGAATGGAACGAATGCCACAACAAGGCCCGCGTCATCCTCGAAGTCATCACCGGTAAAGGAGGCACCGATGTTTTTGCTGATAGATAATTTCGACTCCTTTACGTTCAACCTGGTCCAAGCCTTCCAGCAACTGGGGGCCGATCCCACGGTCATCCGCAACGACCGGGAAGAGGTCCTGGAGCTGGCTGAATCGGGCAAGCTGACGCGAGTATGCCTCTCGCCCGGCCCTTCCAACCCGGAGAACGCGGGCTACTGCCTGGAGTTCCTGGCGCGGCTGCCCAAGGAAATCCCGGTGCTGGGCGTCTGCCTCGGACACCAGACCCTCGGCCACTTCGCCGGGGCTCCTGTCCGGCGCGCCGACCGCATCATGCACGGCAAGACCTCCGAGGTGTACCACGAGGGCAAGGGTGTGTTCGCAGGGCTGGATTCCCCGTTCACCGTCTGCCGCTACCACTCCCTGGTGGTTCCGGCCGAGCTGGCCCCGGACCTCTTGGAAGTCACGGCCCGCACCGACCGCGACGAGGTCATGGGCATCCAGTACAAGGACCGCCCGTGGCATGGCGTGCAGTTCCACCCGGAATCCATCCTCACGCCCCAAGGCCCCAAGCTGTTGCAAAACTTCCTGAACATCAAAGGATAAGATCATGACCGTACCTGAAATTCTTGAAATACTGGCCCAGGGGAAAGCACTGACCGACCAGCAGGCCGACTTCATGTTCGGCAAGCTCATGGAAGGCGAACTGACCGAAGGACAGACCGGCGCCCTGCTCATGGGCATTCGCGCCAAGGGCGAGGACTCCACCGACCTGGCCGCGGGTGTCCGCGCCGTGGTCACGCATGCCCGGAAGATTCCCGGCTATGACGGCGAACGCTCTGAACCGGTCATCGACACCTGCGGCACGGGCGGAGACGGCCAGTGCAGCTTCAACAACTCCACGGCGGTCTCCCTGTTCCTGGCGGACATGGGCTACACCGTGGCCAAGCACGGCAACCGCGCCCTGTCCTCTTCCTGCGGTTCGGCTGACGCGCTCGAAGCCCTGGGCATCCCCCTTGAGCAGACCCCGGAAGAGGCGGCGGCAGGACTGGACAAGTACAACTTCGCCTTCCTGTTCGCCCCGGCCTACCATCCGGCCTTCAAGTTCGTCATGCCGGTGCGGCAGCAGCTCGGCATTCGGACCCTGTTCAACTTCATGGGACCGCTGACCAACCCGGCGCGCCCCTCGCACCAGCTCATCGGCGTAGGCGACCCGGAAAGGCTCCACCTC